>CAZTNB010000086.1:0-8749 GCA_964614825.1 uncultured Gammaproteobacteria bacterium | reverse complement strand
GCCTGGCTGACCCTGCGCGGCATCCGCTCGCTGCACGCGCGCATGGCCTGGCACTGCCGCAATGCGCGGGCCGTGGCCGAGTTCCTCGACGGCCACCCGGCGGTGGCGCAGCTCAACTGGCCCGGGCTGCCGAAGCACCGCAACCATGCGGTCGCGGCGCTGCAGATGCGCGACTACGGCGGCATGATGTCGGTGCGGGTGCGCGGCGGGCGCGACGGTGCGCTGCGGGTGGCGTCGCGCCTGCGCCTGTTCACCAATGCCACCAGCCTGGGCGGGGTCGAATCGCTGGTCGAGCACCGCGCCTCGGTCGAGGGCGCGAACCCGGTGTCGCCGCAGGACCTGCTGCGGTTGTCGATCGGCCTCGAGCATGCCGACGACCTGGTCGAGGACCTGCGCCAGGCGCTGGACTGAGCACCGCCGCCGGGACGCGTTTCGCCGTGCCCGCCTCCGGCAGGCCGCCGGGCGGATCGGGACGCGCTACGCGGGATCCTTGCGCACCCACCACTGGTTGGGCGAGGCGGCGAAGTAGCTGTACCAGCGCGGCAGCTCCGTCACCAGCCGGCTCGGCCCGGGGAAGGCCGGCACGTCGTCGAACACGACGAAGCCGCCGGGCGCCACGAACGGCGACCAGTGCTCGAAGTCGGCGCGCACGTCCGCGTACTCGTGCGAGGCATCGACGTGCAGGACGCCGATGCTGGCGCCGCGATCCCAGCGTCGCGCCGCCTCGAGCGTGGTCATGCGCCAGGCTTCGACCTGGCCCTCGAGTCCCAGGCGGCGCAGGTTGCCCAGGAACTCCTCGTACAGCTGGTCCGGTCCGTAGCCCTCCAGCAGCCGCGCGTGCAGCGTCTCGGTCCCGGTCCGGGTCCCGGCCCAGGTATCGACCGCCACCACCCGCCCGCTGCCGCGATCCCTGACGCCGAATGCCAGCCACGCGGTGGAGCGTCCCTTCCACGAGCCCAGCTCGACCACGTTGCCGTTGGGCGCGTTGAGCGCCGCGAACTGGTACAGGACGGCGCCGGCATTGGGATCGAGCCAGCCCTGGATCGGCTCGACCTGCGGGCGGATCTCGTTGAGGCGGGCGAGCAGGGCCTGGCGATCCATGGCGCGTGCCCGCTCAGTCCAGGAACAGGTCGGTGGTCAGCGGATGGCCGGGCTCGACCGCGTACGCCGACAGATCGGTGACGCCGGCCTCGCGCAGCACCTCCTCGTCGATGAAGAAGCGCCCGGTGCGTTGCCGGCTGGGCGTGGTCAGGATGGCGTGCGCGGCGTCGGCGAGGATCTCCGGCTTGCGGCAGCCGCGGATGTCGATGCCCGGGATCATCGCCAGCGCCGCGGTGTGGATCACCGTGCGAGGCCACAATGCATTGATCGCGATGCCCTCGGCGCGGAACTCCTCGGCCATGCCCAGCACGCATTCGCTCATGCCGAACTTGGCCATGGTGTAGGCCACGTGCGGCGCGAACCACTTCGCCTGCATGTCCAGCGGCGGCGACAGGGTCAGGATGTGGGGGTTGGCGGCCTTGCGCAGGTGCGGCAGGCAGGCCTGCGAGCAGAGGAAGGTGCCGCGGATGTTGACCTGGTGCATGAGGTCGTAGCGCTTCATCGGCGTCTCCAGCGTGCCCTGCAGCCAGATCGCGCTGGCGTTGTTGACCAGGATGTCGATGCCGCCGAAGCGCTCCACCGTGGCGGCCACCGCGGCCTGCACCTCGGCCTCCTCGCGGATGTCGCATTTCGCCGCCAGCGCCTTGCCGCCGGCGGCCTCGATCGCGGCCGCCGCGCTGTGGATGGTGCCGGGGAGCTTCGGGTTGGGCACGTCGCTCTTGGCCGCGATGGCCACGTTGGCGCCGTCGCGCGCCGCGCGCAGCGCGATGGCGAGGCCGATGCCACGCGAGGCGCCGGTGATGAACAGGGTCTTGCCTTCGAGCGTGGACATGGACGGCGCGCCTCGGATCCGGATGGGAAAAGCATACCGGCATTGGCGCGCATGCGGCCCCGGAACCTGCGCCCCTCCGTTCGCGGGAGCGCACCTGGCGCCGCCCGGCGTCCCTCAACCCGCGCGCCTGCGCCCGCGTCCCTCGTTGTCCTCCCAGTGCAGGATGCGCCGCGCGATGAAGATGTAGACGCGCTTGCCGGTGGCCTGCCAGGCGCGGGCGATCCAGGAGCGGCGCGCGAGCAGGCGCCGCTCGACCGGCGTCAACCGCTCCGGGCAGTAGCTGCGCTTGTGCTTGAGCAGATGGCGCAGGTCCTCGCGCATCAGCAGGCGCATGAACGGCGCGCGTGGCGCGCCCACCCGCGCGATCTGGAAATCCACCACCACCGGGCGGCCCTGCGGCGTGACCAGCCAGTTCGCCTCCTTGGCCAGGTCGTTGTGGGCCACGCCGCGCGCGTGCATCGCCTGCAGCAGGCGGCGCGCGGCACGGAAGTAGGCCGGGTCGCGCGGCCGCGCCTCCTGCATCGGCGCGCCCTCGATCCAGCCGCGGTCGAGGCGGCGACCATCCCAGGACAGCAACGCCGGCACGCCCTCCAGCCCGCGCAACGCCGCCAGCGCGCGCGCCTCGCGCGCCGCGGCCCAGCGCGCCAGCAGGCGCAGGCCGGGGCTGGCATCGCCGGTGTCGCGGCGGATGCGGTCGCCGCCGGCCCCGCTCACGCGGCTGATCGAGCCGAAGTGGTCGTGCTTGATGCGCTGCACGCGCACGCGCTTCAGCGCCCGGCGGCGAGCGCGGCGGCGAGGCGCCGCGTCGCGGCCGCGTCGGCTCCCTCGACCACGAGGTCGAAGACCTGGTCGCCGCGGCGGACCACCACCTCGCCGGCCCGCGGCGAGTCGGCGCCGAAACCGGCGATCGCGGCCTCGTCGCCGACGCCGGCCAGCGGCCGCGGCGATTCCTTCCAGGCGTATTCGAGCCCGGTCACGCTGGAACGGAAGTAGCCGGGTCCGGCCTCCGCGCCGCCGGCCGCCAGCGACTCGCGCGTGAACCACAGCAACGTGGCGCGTCCGCGCGCGGCGCCGATGCCGGCGAATTCCCAGCTGCACGCGCCCGCGGCGGGCACGCCGGCCTGCGGCGCCGTGGCCTGCGCATCGACCGCGCCGATGCCCAGCGCGTCGGCGACGGTCGCCGGCCCGGCGAGCGCGCAGGCATCGCGCGCGGTCGCGCTCGCGACGCCGTTGCCGTCGCCGTGCGCGACCCGCTGCCACAACGCCGGCCCGTGGCGCCACGCGGCATAGCCCGCGCCCGCCAGCAGGGCGAGCGCAAGGATCGGGCGCAGCGGCGGACGGCGACGACGGGCCATGGCGTGCGGATCGTGCGAAGGCTACGGGCGGATTATGCGGGCGCCGGGGCCCAGCGTCATCGCGACGCGTCGCCAAGGGCCGTGCGGCGGCGCCCGCAGTCGCCGCCGGGCCTCAGGCCGGATCGCGCGACAGGTGCGCGATGTCGCCGGCGTTGGCTTCCCAGTTGCGGCCGTCGAAGGGCGCGATCCGCAGGGCGACGATGGTGGCCGGGTCGAGGCAGCGCACGTTGACGTCGATGCCGTCGGGATTCGAGCGCGGCACGTAGAAACTCTTGATCCCGCACACGCTGCAGAAGCGGTGCTTCGCCACGCCGGTGTTGAAGGTGTAGGTGGTCAGGAACTCGGCGCCGGTCAGCAGGCGGAAACGCGACGCCGGCACGATCAGGTGCCAGTACCCGGTCATCGCGCACAGCGAGCAGTTGCACTCGAGCGCCTCGATCGTCGCCGGCGCGTCGACCTCGAAGCGTACCCGCCGGCAGTGGCACGCGCCGCCGTGGGTGACCAGGGCATCCATGGGCTTGCAAGCCTCCGCGCGATTGCGCACCGTGGCTGAGGTTAACGCCATCGCCGCCCGGGAGCATCGCCATGCCTGCCGCCGTCGCGCCCGAGTTCCTCTACGTGCTGGCCGGGTTGCTGATCGTGCTCGGCCTGCTCGGCACGGTGCTGCCGGCGCTGCCGGGCGTGCCGCTGATCTTCGCCGGGATGCTGCTCGCGGCCTGGGCGGGCGGGTTCCAGAAGATCGGCGTCGCCACGGTGGTGGTGCTCGCGGTGCTGACCGCGCTGGCGGTGCTGGCCGACCTGGCCGCCGCCGCGGTCGGCACCAGGACGGCGGGCGCCAGCCGTTGGGCCTTCCTCGGCGCGGCGCTGGGCGCGCTGGTGGGGATCTTCTTCGGGCTGCCGGGCCTGCTGCTGGGGCCATTCGCCGGCGCGGTCGGCGCCGAGCTGATCGCCACCGGCAACCTCGGCCGTTCCGGCGCCGCCGGCGCCGGGGCGGCGCTGGGCCTCGTGCTCGGCGCGCTGGCCAAGATCGCCCTGGCCTTCACCATGCTGGGCCTGTTCCTGCTCGCGCTGGTGTTCTGAGCGCCGCGTCGCGCTCAGCGACGGCGGCGATGCCGCAGTTGCGGCGGTTCGCCGGCGCTCAGCTGCGCCGCGAGCCAGTCGTGCGCCTGCGCGATCGGCAGGGTCGGGCCCAGGCCGGGCCCGCAGGCGAAGTCGCACTCGAGCTCCGCCAGCATCTCCAGCTGGCGCGGGCGTCGCACGCCGGGCGCGAGCACGCTCAGTTCCAGCGCGCGCCCGGTGCCGACCGCGGCGCGCGCCAGCGCGGCCGGGCGCATGCCGGTGTCGATGCGCTCGACCAGCGACTCGTCGAGGCCGAGGCCGTCGAAGGCCAGCGCGTCGAGCAGCTCGAAGGCCGCGTGGGCGCCGCCGAACTCCACCAGCGCGAGGTGCACGCCCAGCTCGCGCAGCCGCGCCAGCACGTGCGCGGTGCTGCCGGACAGGGGCAGCAGCGCTTCCTCGGGAATCGACACCACGAGGTTGCCGGGCGGCAGTTGCAGGCGGTCGAGCAGGATCGCGATGTCGTTGTGCACGGCATCGTCCTTGAGTTGCGCGGCGTCCAGCCGCAGGCCCCACGCCAGCGCGCGCGCCGCCGGCAGGTCGCGCAGCAGCGGTCCCAGCTCGCGATGCATCGCGCGCAACACCCAGCGCCCCAGCAGGGCGCCCAGTCCCGCGCCGCGCGCCGACGCCTGCACCACCTCGACCGGCGCCGGCGCGTTGGCGGGGTCGCGCCAGGCGAGCCGGACGGCGAGGCCGGCCAGGCGCCTGTCGGCCACCCGCACGACCGGCTCCACGGCCAGGCCGAAGGCATCCTGCCCCAGCAGCCGCGGCAGCTCCTGCTCCAGGTTGAGCCGCTCCACCAGGCGCCCGTGGCGCTCCTCGCGGAACAGTTCGACGTGGTTGCCGCCCTCGCCGCGCGCCTGTTGCAGGGCGATGTCGGCGTTGCGCAGCAGGCCCTCGACGCCGGCCCCGGGCCCGGCGATGGCGATGCCGGCGCAGGCGCTGGGCCCGATGCGGTGGCCATCGGCCGTGATCGGCTGCGCCAGCGCGACGCGCACCCGCTCGACCCGCGCCAACGCGTCGGCGGTGTCGCGCAGCTCGGTCAGCAGCAGCCCGAACTCGTCGCCGCCCAGGCGCGCCGCGGAATCGCCGCGCACGACCGCTGCGCCGATCCGCATCGCCGTCGACTGCAGCACCAGGTCGCCGATGCGATGGCCGAGGCCGTCGTTGATGTGCTTGAAGCGATCGAGGTCGAACACCGCCACCGCGAGGCGGCCGGCCGCGCCGTCGGCGCGGCGCAAGGCCTCGGCCAGGCGCTGCAGGAACAGTTCGCGATTGGCCAGGCCGGTCAGCGGGTCGCGCAGCGCCTGGATGCGCAACTGCTCCTCCAGCGCATGGCGCTCGGTGACGTCGCGCACGTTGATGACGATGCCGTCCACCGCGGCGTCGCCGAGCAGGTTCGAGACCGTGCATTCGGTGATGAGCCAGGGCCCGTCGCCCGTTCCGAAGCGCAGCACCAGGGTGGCATGGCGCAGCTGTTCGTCGCGGCAGGCGGCGATGGCGTCGCGCAGGGGCGCGCGATCGTCCGGGTGCAGGTTGCTGTCGAACCTGGCGCCGGGCTGGCGCAGCAGGCGCTGCGCCGCCGGACTGGCGTAGCGCACGCCAAGGTCGCCGCCCAGGACCAGGATCGCCTCCGACGAGCGCTCGACCAGCGCGGCGATGCGGGCCGCGCCCGCCTGCGCCAGCTCGGCCGCCTGCAGGCGCTCGTTCTCGCGCTGCGACACCACCAGCCGCACCGCGATCAGCGCGGCGAGCACGAAGCCGCCGGCGAGGATGCTGGCCGCGGTGTCCGGCCGGCGCAGGATCGCCGGCGCCAGCACGGCGTAGGCCAGCAGCAGCGACAAGGCCGGCATGTGGCGGAACGCCGGCCGCCAGCGCACCGCGCCCGCGCGTTCGCTCAAGGGCGGCAGGATCCGCGCGCAGCCGGCCGCCAGCGCGAAGGCCAGCGCCCAGACGAACCAGCACAGGCGCGCGTGCTCGGGCCGCAGCGTGGAAACCCCGACGGTGACGGCGGTGTAGATCATGTCGCCGACCAGGTTCGCGATCAGCGACACCGCGACCAGCAGGTACGGCAGGCGCTCCGGCCCGGCCGGCAGGCGCGCCAGCACCATGGCGACGCCGATCACGGCAAGGAAGTTGCCGAGGCTGTAGGCGAGCAGCAGCACCGGCAGCAGGCCGCCCTGCGTGGGTGCGCTGCTGGCCTGGGGGCCGACCACGAAATGCCACAGTCCCAGCCCGCCCGCGGTGGCGATGATCGCCGCGTCGAGCACGAACTCGGCCACCCCGCGGCGCCCGTCCAGCACCCGCGGCAGCATCGCCAGCGCCGCCAGCACGAACGGATAGAAGGCGAGCATGAACAGGTCGGCCGCCGAGGGCTGCGGATTGCCGCCGCGCCGCGCGGCCAGGATCACCCAGATCACGTCGCCGACGACGACGCAGGCATAACCGAGCGTGAGCATGCGCCACGACAGCCGCGCGCGCGACGCCGGCGCCTGGTGCGACGCCGCCAGCCAGGCCAGCACCACGCCGGCCAGCATCATCGGCAGGCGGCCGCTGGTGGCGACGAAGCGGCCCGCGTCCGCGCCCAGCCACTGGCCGTGCACCAGGCCCAGCCACAGGCCGAGCAACGCGGCCGCGGCGATCGCAGCCGCGTAGATCGCCCGCGGGCGTTCGCGGACGGTCAATCCTCCCGGACGCATCGCTGCAGCGCTGGCGGGCATCGCGGCCATCAGTGGGCGGTTGCTGCGGACGCCAGTGTGCCACGACTGCGTTGCGCGCCGCCGCCACGGCCATGTCTGGACACGCCGGTGGCGCCAGCGCAGGATTCCGCGTCCAAGTCCGGAGCCCGTCCATGCCGATCCTGCGCCGCGTCGCCCTTGCCGCCCTGGTGTCCTCGATCCTCGCGCCCGCGGCCTCCGCGGCGACCCTGGCGCTGGTGGGCGGCACGCTGATCGACGGCTTCGGCGGCCCGCCGCTGGCCGACAGCGTGATCCTGGTCGAGGACCAGCGCATCCGCGCCATCGGCCAGGTCGGCCAGCTGGCGGTGCCGCAGGACGCCGAGGTCGTGTCCACCGAAGGCATGAGCGTGTTCCCCGGCCTGTGGGACATGCACGTGCACCTGATGATCGACGGCCATGCCGACTACGAGCACTGGGACAAGACCTATGTCGGCCGCTTCCGCAGCGAGATCATGCCCGCCAGCGCGAAGCAGCTGCTGCTGGCCGGCGTGACCAGCGCGCGCGACCTCGGCGGCCCGCTGGAGGACTCGCTGGCGGTGCGCGAGGCGCTGCGCAGCGGCCGCATCGACGGCCCGACCCTCTACGTCTCCGGACCCTTCATCCAGAAGAAGCCCTATCCGGGCACCGAGGCCTTCCGTTGGGGCGTGGACGGCCCGGCCGACGCGCGCGCCAAGGTGCGCAAGCTCTGCGACGCCGGCGTCGACGTGATCAAGCTCATCGACCAGGACCAGATGACCCTCGAGGAGGCGCAGGCGGTGGTCGACACCGCGCACGCCTGCGGCAGGATCGTGGTGGCGCATTCGCACCGGCCGCAGGAGATCCTGCGCGGCCTCGAGGTCGGCGTCGACGACTTCGAGCACACCGGCCTCGCCGGCGCGCCGGAGTATCCCGAGGCGGTGATGGCGGCGCTGCACGCGCGCACCGCGCAGATGGCGCTGGGCCCCTTGTGGTGGACGCCGACCATCGAGGGCCTGTGGAACTACGAGTACGTGCGCGACCACCACGAGCACCTCGACGATCCCTCGTGGCAGGTCGGCCTGGCGCCGGACACCATCGCCGACATCAAGGCCTCGATCGCGCATCCCGACCGGCTGCCGTACTTCCAGATCAACCCGCTGCGCAAGCCGACCCTGGCGCGCAAGTTCGCCCAGCTCAAGGGCTCGGGCGCGGTGCTGCTGATCGGCACCGACTCCGGCATCCCGATGAAATTCCACAGCCAGAGCACCTGGAACGAACTCGACGTCTGGGTGCGCGAACTGGGCGTCAAGCCGATGGAAGCGCTGCGCGCCGCCACCTACTGGCCGGCGGTGGCGTCGAAGGCCGACAAGGACTACGGCACGCTGACCGTGGGCAAGTACGCCGACATCGTGGCCGTGCGCGGCGACGTGCTGCGCTACATCAACCTGCTGCAGCGGCCCGACCTCGTGGTCAAGCACGGCCGCCGCGTGCGCTGAGCCCGGGGCGCCGCCGCGACGGCGCTGCGCACGCACGTACTCGACCGTCGCGGGACCTGGCGCAAGGCTGCGCCATGCTCCCCGGGCCAGGGAACCTATGAACAAGTATCCGCACCCGCGTTGCTACTGTGCGCGTTCGCACCAAGGCGGACG
>CAZTNB010000085.1:0-12935 GCA_964614825.1 uncultured Gammaproteobacteria bacterium | reverse complement strand
CCGCCAGCGCCTGCGCCATGCACTGCGACAGCAGCCGCCCGGCCGCGAGGTCGCCGCCGAACTTGAGCCGCAGCACCAGCAGGTCGAGCGGATCCTCGTAGCGCAGCGGCACGCAGGCCTGGTCCCAGGGCGGCGGATCGCGCAGGCAGGCCCCGCACGCGAACGCCGGCTGCGCCAGCGGCAGGGCGCAGCGCGCGCAGCAGCGGTCGTTGCGCGGCAGCGCCGCCGCGCACCCGGCGCACAGGTCGCGGCTGCCGACGCCGGGCGCGGCGCACAACAGGCAGCGCGGCGGCAGCAGCGCGCGCAGGGCGCGGGCGAACGGGCCGTCGACCTCGGCTTCGATGGGCGCTGGCATGGCGGCCATGCTGGACGCCGCCGTGCCGCGGCGCTGCCGGCGTCCGCCGCGTCGGCGTGTCAGCCAACGGCGCGGCGCGCACGCCACCCGCGCGGCCGTCGCATTCGGTAGCCTTGCTGGATGCACATCGACAGCCTCGGAGACGGCCCGCCGCTGGTGCTGCTGCACGGCTGGGGCCTGCACGGCGGCATCTACGCCCCGTTGCTGCCGGTGCTGGCCGCGCGCCACGCGGTGCACGTGGTCGACCTGCCGGGCCACGGCCGCAGCGCGGCCGCGGCCGGACCCCTGGACCTGGGCGGCGTCGCGCGGGCGCTGCTGCGGCGCCTGCCCGGCGCGATCTGGATCGGCTGGTCGCTGGGCGGGCTGGTGGCGCTGGAGGCCGCGATCGAGGCGCCGCACGCGGTGCGTGCGGTGGCGGCGATCGCCACCAGCCCGCGCTTCGTGCCAGGCCCGGGCTGGCCGCACGGCGTGGCGCACGCGGTGTTCGACGAGTTCGGCGCCAATCTCGCGCGCGACTGGCGCGGCACGGTGGAACGCTTCCTGGCCCTGGAATGCCTCGGCAGCGAGGGCGGCCGCGCCGAACTGCGCGCGCTGCGCGCGCACGTGCTCGACCACGGCATGCCGGCGGTATCGGCGCTGGCCGACGGCCTGCGCATCCTCGCCGACACCGACCTGCGGGCCGAGCTGGCGGGGCTCGCGCTGCCGGTGCTGTGGATCGGCGGCGCGCGCGACCGGCTGGTGCCGGCGGCCGCGGTGGAGGCGGCCGCCGCGCTGACCCCGGGTTCGCGCTGCGTCATCATCCCCGGCGGCGGCCACGCGCCCTTCGTCGGCCGGCCGGCCGCGGTGCTCGACGCGCTGCTGCCCTGGATCGCGGGGCTGCCGCGCGCATGAACCCGCTCGAACCGCTGGCGATCGACCGCGCCTGCGCGCGCGCCGCCGCGCACTACGACGCCCACGCGGTGCTGCAGCGCGAGGTCGGCGCGCGCCTGCTCGAACGGGTGGAGCTGCTGCGCGCGCCGCCGGCCCGCGTGCTCGACCTCGGCGCCGGCACGGGCCGCGACGCGGCCGCGCTGCGGCGCCGGTTTCCGCGCGCCGAGATCCTGCTGCTGGACCGCTCGCGCCCGCTGCTGCGCCGCGCGCGCGCGCGGCTCGGCTGGTGGCGCCCGCTGCGGCGCGTCTGCGCCGACGCCGCGGCGCTGCCGCTGGCGGACGCCAGCGTCGACCTGCTGCTGTCGAACCTGCTGCTGCCGTGGGTGGCGGACGTGGCCGCGGTGCTCGACGAGTGCCGCCGCGTGCTGCGCCCGGGCGGTCTGCTGCTGCTGTCGACCTATGGCCCCGACACCCTGGTCGAGCTGCGCGCCGCCTGGGCCGCCGCCGATCGCGCGCCGCACGTGCACGGCTTCGCGCCGCTGGCGACGCTGGGCGATGCGCTGCTGGCGCGCGGATTCCGCGATCCGGTCGCCGACGTCGAGACCTACACCCTCACCTACCGCGATGCGCGCGCGCTGATGCGCGACCTGCGCGCCACCGGCTCCACCAACGCCGATCCGGCGCGCCGCCGCGGCCTCACCGGCAAGGCGCGCTTCGCCGCCGTCGAGGCGGCCTACGAAACGCAGCGCCGCGACGGCGTGCTCCCGGCGACCTTCGAAGTGATCACGGCCCAGGCCTTCGGGCCCGACCCGGGCCAGCCGCGCCGAAGCCGCGGCGGCGCGGAGATCGCCGCGATCCCCGTCGATTCCCTGCGCGGCAGCCGCGTGCGCCGCTGAGCGGCCGGCCCGCGCGGCAGCGACTCAGCCGGTCGCCACCTGCTTCATCCAGTCGTTGAGGTTGTAGTAGTTGGTGACGCGCGAGATCCGGTAGTCGACCAGCTCGAAGAAGGCGCCGGCCGGCAGCACGTAGCGCTGGCCCCTGGCCTCGGGCAGGCCCTCGTCGGTGGCGAGGTACTCGCCGTGGACCACGAACTCGGCGGCGGCGCGGCGGCCATCCTGGGTGGACATCACCACCACGTTGCGCAGTTCCTCGCGGTAGCAGCGCGCCATGTGCTCGAGGAACTTGCCGAAGGCCTCGCGCCCGCGCTCGGTGCGGCCCTGGTTGATGTCGTGGGCGACGTCGACGGTGAGCAGGGCCAGCATGGCCTTCCAGTCGCCGCGGTTGAACGCGTTGTAGTACGCCAGCACCGTCGAGGTGGCGCGGTCGGCCGAGCGTTGCCCATCGATGATCATCCGATCCCCCCTGCCGCGGGCGGCGACGCGCGCTGGAATCGCGGCTCCTGCCACGGGAGCCGGTCGAGGTCCACATTACCACCGCTGAGGATCACGCCGATGCGCAGGCCGGCGAGCTCGTCGCGCGCGGCGATCAGAGCCGCCAGCGGCACCGCGCCGGAGGGCTCCACCACCAGCTTGAGCCGGTCCCAGGCCAGGCGCATGGCGGCAACGATGTCGTCCTCGGCGGCGAGCAGGACCCGCACCCCGTGCGCGCGCAGGATGGCGAAGGTGCGCGGCGCCAGCGCCGCGCGCAGGCCGTCGGCGATGGTGTCGGGCACCATGTCCGTGACCACGGCGCCGCGGCGCAACGACTCGAAGGCGTCGGCCGCCTGCGCCGGCTCGGCGCCGAACACGCGCAGCCCCGGATCGAGCCCGTGCGCCGCGATCGCGCTGCCCGACAGCAGGCCGCCGCCCGATACCGGCGCGATCAGCGCGTCGAAGGGGCCGGCCTGCTCGACCAGCTCCAGCGCCGCCGTGCCCTGCCCGGCGATGACGCGGGCGTCGTCGAAGGGATGGATGAGCTCGGCGCCGGTCGCGGCCTGCACCTCGGCGCAGGCGGCGTTGCGCGCCGCCAGCGTGGGCTCGCACAGGACCACGCTGGCGCCCTGCTCGCGGATCTGCGCCAGCTTGATCGCCGGCGCGTTGCGCGGCACCACCACGTGGGCCGGGATGCCGCGCACGCGCGCGGCGATCGCGATCGCGGTGCCGTGGTTGCCGGAGGACTGGGTGACCACGCCGCGCGCGGCCGTGGCGGCGTCGAGCGACAGCACCGCGTTGCAGGCGCCGCGGAACTTGAATGCGCCGCCGCGCTGCAGGTTCTCGCACTTGAAGTACAGCTGCGCGCCGGCCTGCGCGTCCAACGCCGGGTTGCGCAGGACCGGCGTGCGCACGGCGTGCGGGGCGATGCGGACGGCGGCCGCTCGCACGTCGTCGAGGCTGGGCGCGGAAGGGTCCATGCGGTCTCCGGCGGGGCCGCCCACGATACCCGCGGCGCGCGGTCGCGTGCTAGCCTCGCGGCCGCAAAAGAGGTGTCCGGACGACGTGGATGCGAAGGCGACGCGGGCCCTGGGCCCGCCGGTGCGACTGGCCGACTACCGGCCACCCGCGTGGCTGGTCGACTCGGTCACGCTGACCCTGGAACTGGACTTCCACGAGACCGCCGTCCACGCGGTGCTGGCCCTGCGCCGCAATCCCGCCAGCCCGCCGGAGCCGGTGCGCCTCGACGGCGCCGGCCTGGTCACCGACGGCGTGTGGCTCGACGGGCGCCGGCTCGACCGCGACGCCTACACGCTCGAGGCCCACGCGCTGACCGTGCCGGTGGCCAACGCCCACGCGGTGCTGGAGACCCGGGTCCGCATCCGGCCCGAGGCCAACACCGCGCTCGAGGGCCTGTACCGCTCCGGCCAGTTCCTGGTCACGCAGTGCGAGGCGCAGGGCTTCCGCCACATCACCTGGTACCCCGACCGCCCGGACGTGATGAGCCGCTACACGGTCACGCTGGTGGCCGACCGCGAGCGCTTCCCGGTGCTGCTCTCCAACGGCAATCCCGAGGCCGCCGGCCTCGCGGAGGGCAACACGCACTGGGCGCGCTGGAACGACCCGCACCCCAAGCCCTGCTACCTGTTCGCGCTGGTGGCCGGGCGCCTCGACCACATCGAGGACCGCTACGTCACCGCCGAGGGGCGCGCGGTGCTGCTGCGCATCTGGGCCGAGCGCGACGCCATCGCGCGCTGCCACCACGCCATGGAATGCGTCAAGCGCGCCATGCGCTGGGACGAGCAGCGCTTCGGCCGCTGCTACGACCTCGACGTGTTCAACATCGTCGCCACCCACGATTTCAACATGGGCGCGATGGAGAACAAGGGCCTCAACATCTTCAACGCCAAGTACATCGTCGCCGACGCCACCAGCGCCACCGACGACGATTTCCTCCACGTCGAGGGCGTGGTGGCGCACGAGTACTTCCACAACTGGACCGGCAACCGCGTCACCTGCCGCGACTGGTTCCAGCTCTCGCTCAAGGAAGGGCTCACCGTCTACCGCGACCAGGAGTTCAGCGCCGACACCAATTCGCGCGCGCTCAAGCGCATCGACGACGTGCGCACCCTGCGCGCGCAGCAGTTCACCGAGGACGCCGGCGCCTTCGCCCACCCGGTGCGGCCCGAGAGCTACCACGAGATCAACAACTTCTACACCGCCACGGTGTACGAGAAGGGCGCCGAGATCGTGCGCATGCTCGCCACCACGCTCGGGCCCGAAGGCTTCCGCCGCGGCATGGACCTGTACTTCGCCCGCCACGACGGCGAGGCGGTGACCTGCGACGATTTCCGCCGCGCCCTGGCCGACGCCAACGGCGTCGACCTGTCGGCGTGGGCGCGCTGGTACAGCCAGGCGGGCACGCCGCAGCTGCGCGCCGTCACCGCGCACGACGCGGCCACGCAACGCTTCGAGCTCACCCTCGCGCAACGCACGCCGCCCACGCCGGGCCAGGCCGAGAAGCATCCGCTGCCGATCCCGGTGCGACTGTCGCTGTACGGGCCCGATGGCGACCCGCTGCCGCTGCGCCTGGAGGGCGAGGGCGGCCCGGCCCCCACGCAGCGCGTGCTGGTGCTGGAGGCGGCCGAGCAGCGCTTCGTGTTCACCGGCGTCGCCGCGCCGCCGGTGGCTTCGCTGCTGCAGGACTTCTCCGCCCCGGTCGAGCTGCACCGCGAGGTGGCGGCTGGCGAACTGGCCTTCCTCGCCCGCCACGAGCGCGATCCCTTCAATCGCTGGGATGCGATCCAGCGCCTGATGCAGGCGGCGATCGTGGACGAGCTCGAGCGGCCCGGCGAGCTCGCGGCGGCGCCGGCCTTCGAGGCGCTGGCCGCGGCGCACGCGACGCTGCTGGCCGATGCCGACGCCGATCCGGCGTGGCTGGCGGAATGCCTCGGTCCGCCGGACGAGCCCTATCTCGCCGAGCGCCTGGACCAGGGCGATCCGCAGCGCCTGCACGAGGCGCGCGAGGCCCTGCGCCGCGCGCTGGGACGGGCCCTGGCCCCGGCGCTGGTGGCGCGGCACGAAGCGCCCGCCGGCGGCGACGTGGCGCTGGCGCGCGGACGCCGGCGCCTGCGCAACGCGTGCCTGGGCCTGCTGGTGGCGGCGGATCCGGCCGCGCACGCACCGCGGGCCCGCGCGCAGTTCGCCGCCGCCGCCAACATGACCGAACGGCTGGGCGCGCTCACGGTGATGGTGCACGCCGGCGTGGAGGGTGCGCAGCCGCTGGCCGAGGACTTCTACCGCGTGTTCCGCGCCGATCCGCTGGTGGTGGACAAGTGGCTGCTGCTGCAGGCCACCAACCCGCAGCCCGGCACGCTCGAGCGCGTGCAACGCCTGACCGAGCACCCGGCCTTCACCTGGCGCAACCCGAACAAGGTGCGCTCGCTGGTCGGCGCCTTCGCCCGCGCCAACCGCACCGGCTTCCACGCGGTGGATGGTTCCGGCTACCGCTTCATCGGCGAGTCGGTGCTGGCGCTGGATCCGCTCAACCCGCAGATCGCCGCGCGCCTGGCCAGCGCCTTCAACGGCTGGCGCCACCTCGAGCCGCTGCGCCGCGGGCTGATGCGCAACCAGCTCGAGCGCCTGGCGGCGACGCAGCCGCTGTCGGCGGACGTGGCGGAGATCGTGGCGCGCGCGCTGGCATAGGCGGCGCGCGCGGCGTGCCGCGTCAATCCACCGGCTGCGCGCTGCGCATGAACGCGGACAGCGCCGAACCCGTCACCACCAGCGCCGCGCCCGCCCAGCCCAGCCAGGCGATCTGTTCCGGCCGCACCAGCTGCGGCGCCAGCCGGTGCACGACCTCGACCGTGGCCACCGTCAGCAACGGCGTCAGCGCCAGCACCACCGAGACCCGCGAGGCTTCCCAGTGGTCCAGCGCCTCGGCGAAGGCGCCATAGGCGCCCAGCGTGTTCAGCGCGCAGTAGGCCAGCGCCATCCAGTGCGTGGCATCGAGTTTCGCCAGCGTGCCCGGCCGCGCCCAGGGCCACAGCAGCAAGGCCGCCACGAGGTAGATGAAGCCCAGGATCGCGGTCGAGGACAGCTTGCGCAGCAACTGCTTCTGCGCCAGCGCATAGGCCGCCCACACCACGGCGCCCAGCAGCACGAACGCGCTGCCGAGCACGTAGTGCGCCTGCGGCGCGGCCGGTTTCGCCGACTGGTCGAGGAAGAACAGGCCGAGTCCGGCCACGATCGCCGCCAGCCCTAACCATTGCCAGGCGTTGTAGCGCTCGCCGAACACCACGATGCCGCCCAGCGCCATGAGCAGCGGCGCGGCCTGGATCAGCAGCTGCGCATTGGCCGGCGTCGTGTAGTGCAGGCCCAGCAGGTAGAACACGTAGTTGCCGATCAGCATCAGCGCCGCAGCCACCAGCAGCAGCCAGGGGCCGGCGGAGAGGCCGCGGAAGCGGCTCCACTCGCCGCGCCAGGCCAGCCAGCCGCCGACCGCCAGCGCGGCGAAGGCGAACCGCGCCCAGGTCAGGGTGTAGGGGTCGAGCGCTTCGAGCGCGACCTTGAGCGCCACCGGCAGCGTGGCCCACAGCGCGGCCGTCACCAGCGCGAGCATGAGGCCCAGCCGCCAGCGGCCGGAGGGTGCGTGCAATGCCATGATGGGAGCCTGCGGGAAGCGCGCGAGTATAGGCCAGCCTTCAGCGCGCATTAACCGCCCCGGTCCTACCGTGATCGCGCAATTCCACAGGGGTCCCGCCATGTCCGGCCTGTTGCGTTCCATGGGTGTCGCGCTGCTCGCCGCCGGCCTGTCCGGCTGCGTCACCTATCCGCCCGAGTACTACTACCCGGGCGACGCCCAGGGCGGCAGCGCGTACTACTACGGCGAGCGCTACGACGACGGCTACGGCGGCGACTACGGCTACGTCGAGCAACCCTACGCGGGCGGCTACGCGGTCGGCTGGCCGGCGTACTACTCGACCTTGTGGCCGGTGTACCGCAACTACTACGACCCGTACTGGAGCCCCGGCTTCTACTACGGCGTGACTTGGTTCCCGTCGACCTACTTCGGCATCGGCATCGGCGCTTGGGATGCATGGCCGTATTACACGGCGTACTCCCCCTATCGTTACGCCTTTTGGGACA
Source organism: uncultured Gammaproteobacteria bacterium (assembly GCA_964614825.1). GTDB lineage: Bacteria > Pseudomonadota > Gammaproteobacteria > Xanthomonadales > Ahniellaceae > JAGOEZ01. The sequence goes on along the minus strand of CAZTNB010000085.1, from coordinate 5,192 downwards.
ACTACTACGCCTGGTACGACCCCTGGTACTACGGCGGCTACTACGGCCATGGCCACGGGCACTGGGACGACGACGACTGGGACGACGACGACCACGGCCACGGCGGCCACGGCGGCTGGCGCGACCCGCCGCAGGGCGGCAACGGCCCGCGCTTCGGCAGCGCGCGCAACGAGGCCGAGCGCCTCGCCAGCCTGAGCGGCGCGGGCGCGCAATCGCAGGCCGGCAAGTACGGCGCGGCGGGCGCGGCCGGCGGCCGCTTCGCCGGCCGCAACTGGCGCGGCACGCCACCGCAAGGCGCGTTGAGCCAGTCCGGGAATGCGGGCCGCGCGCCGGTGAGCAACGCCGACCTCTACGGCGGCGGCCGCTTCGCCAACCGTCCGGGCGCGATGCCCGCGGGCGCCGCGCCCGGCGGCAGCGGCGGCTACCGCGACGACGCCCGCACCGGCTACGCGCCCGGCAGTTCCGCCGGCGGCGCACGCGGAGAGTCGCAGCGATTGGGCGGTGCTCCGGCCTATCCGGCCGGCGACCGCGGCAACGCCTACAACGCCCCGCGCGGCAACGCGCCGCAAGCCGGCAACCCCAACGCAGGCTACGTCGGCCCGGCGCCGCGCAGCCGTCCGACCGGCAACCAGGATTGGCGCCGCTATGACCAGGGCGCGCAGCCCGACGCCAATGCCGCGGCGCCGCGCAGCTACTCGCGGCAGTTGCCGCAGGAAAGCTACGCGCCGATCCAGGGCAGCGCCGGCGGCAGCAGCCGCTGGCGCTCGGCCCCACCCAGCGCCCCGGCGCCGGATGCGCGCGGCTACGTGCAGGGCAACCGCGGCTACGTGCCGCGCCAGCAAACCGCGCCGCAGCAGGGCAACTACGGCGTGCCGCAGGGCGCGACGGTGCCCCGCTACTCGACGCGCCCGCAGGGCTATTCGACGCCACCGCAGCAGCGCTACCAGGCGCCGCCGCAGAACTACCAGGCGCCGCCGCAGGGGCAGCCGCGCTTCCAGTCGCAGCAGCGCCAATCGCAGCCGCGCTACGAGGCGCCTCCGCCGCGCGAATCCTCGCGCGACGACGGCCCCAGCGACGGCGGCGGTGGATTCCGCGATAGCGCCGGCTCGCGCGACAGCAGTAGCGGCTCGCAAGGTGAATCGAGCCGCTTCGCTCGCGGCGGGCGCGATCGCGAGGACTAGCGCGCCGTCGGAGTACGGCCGTCCCGGCCGAGCTTCGAGCCGGTAGTCCGGCACGCAGCCGGACTCGCCCAGCGCGCATCAAGTCCGCGCGGGTCCGTGGCGCCGGCAAGGGAATCGCTTCGATCCGCCGCGGAAACCGCGGCAAAAAAAAGGGGCGCCGAGTCCACGCACTCGGCACCCCCAGGTGGGGTCGCTCGCCATCGGCGGGCGGCCCCGGCCATCATGGCCCGGTGGGGTCAGGCCATCAGACGGGTCAAGGCATCGTTGAGACTGGCGCGGCGCTTCTCCAGCGACTGCACCACGTCGGGTTGGTTGGCCGGCGCGCGGCGGCGCACGTCGTCGAGCGCCATGTCGATGCGGCCGATCTCGATCATCAGGTCGTGGCGCAGGTACGCCGGGTCCTGGGCGAAGCTGACGGGCATGGCGCTCATCGGGTTGTGCTCCTGCGTGTTCATCGTGGCAAGTGGTGAAATGCAGCTTGCGTGCCAGCCTCGGTTTTGGACACCGGGTCCGGCGGTGGTAGCATCCGCCGGCACTGCGTTTGACGTGCCGCGTCACTTCCTGACAGGTGACGGCCGGCCGATCACGAATTCGCCATTGTTTCCGGGCGCCCCGTCACGGTTTCGACATTCGGGGCGCGCTATGGTCGGGGTGGCTGGGCAGCCAGGGCGCTGGAATGCGCCAGCCCGGCATGCCGAAAAGAGTTGGGTCTACTGGCGCCCGGCATACGGTCCTCAAGGATTCCCCCTGTTCCTCAAAGACCGCCGGGCGCCAGCCTCTCTCTCCCTAAGTCCCAGCACCATCCATGTTGGCTTCCCTGTCCGGCACTGCGGTTACCCCTGCGTAACCCGTCGCGCTTTCGCGGCAACGTAGTCCGGACTGGTGCGAAGGGAGAGTTGCAGGAAGCGTGCCAGCCCCTGGCGGCCCCTCCGGCCCCATCCCCTACAATCGACCTGCCCCAACTGGGCAGCTTGCGACCTGCATGGACCTTTCGAGCCCTTACGACGTCATCGTGGTCGGTGGCGGCCACGCCGGCACCGAGGCCGCGCTGGCCGCGGCGCGCACCGGCGCGCGCACGCTGCTGTTGACCCAGAACGTCGAGACCATCGGCCAGATGAGCTGCAATCCCGCGATCGGCGGGATCGGCAAGGGCCACCTGGTGCGCGAGATCGACGCCCTCGGCGGCGCCATGGCCCGTTGCGCCGATCGCGCCGGCATCCAGTGGCGCACCCTCAACGCCAGCAAGGGCCCGGCGGTGCGTGCCACGCGCTGCCAGGCCGATCGCGCGCTGTACCGGGCCGCGGTGCGCGCCGCGGTGGAGTCCGAGCGCGGGCTGGACGTGTTCCAGCAGGCCGTCGACGACCTGCTGCTCGAAGGCGGGCGCGTGGCCGGCGTCGTGACCCAGATGGGCCTGCCGGTGCGCGCCCGCGCGGTGGTGCTCACGGTGGGCACCTTCCTCGCCGGACGCATCCACGTCGGCCTCGCCAACTACCGCGGCGGGCGCGCCGGCGATCCGCCGGCACTGGCCCTGGCCGAGCGGCTGCGGGCGCTGGGGCTGGCCGTGGACCGGCTCAAGACCGGCACGCCGCCGCGCCTCGATGGCCGCAGCATCGACTACTCGGTGCTGGTCGAGCAGCCGGGCGACGACCCGGCGCCGGCGTTCTCGTTCCTGGGCTCGGCCGCCGAGCACCCGCGGCAGGCGAGCTGCTGGATCACCCACACCGGGCCGCGCACCCACGAGATCATCCGCGGCGCGCTCGACCGCTCGCCGCTCTACACCGGCGCGATCGAGGGCGTGGGCCCGCGCTACTGCCCCTCCATCGAGGACAAGGTGGTGCGCTTCGCCGACCGCGATGCGCACCAGATCTTCGTCGAGCCCGAGGGGCTGGACACGCACGAGGTGTATCCCAACGGCATCTCCACCTCGCTGCCGTTCGATGCCCAGGTGGCGCTGGTGCGCTCGATCCGCGGCTTCGAGCGCGCGCACGTGACGCGTCCGGGCTACGCCATCGAGTACGACTACTTCGATCCGCGCGGGCTGCGGCCCTCGCTGGAAACGCGCGCGATCGACGGGCTCTACTTCGCCGGCCAGATCAACGGCACCACCGGCTACGAGGAGGCCGCGGCGCAGGGCCTGGTGGCCGGCCTCAACGCCGCGCGCGCCAGCCGCGGCGAGGCACCGTGGACGCCACGCCGCGACGAGGCCTATGTCGGCGTGCTGATCGACGACCTCGTCACCCACGGCACCACCGAGCCCTACCGCATGTTCACCTCGCGCGCCGAGTACCGGCTGCAGTTGCGCGAGGACAACGCCGACCTGCGCCTGACCGCGCGCGGGCGCGAGCTCGGCCTGGTCGACGACGCGCGCTGGGACGCCTTCGCGCGCAAGCGCGACGCGATCGAGGCCGAACAGGCGCGCCTCGCCGCGCTGTGGGCCGGGCCCGGCAATGCGCTGGGCACCGCGTTGCGCGAGTCCGCCGCGGTGGAACTGTCGCGCGAGACCGCGGCGCTGGACCTGCTGCGCCGGCCGGAGCTCGACTATGCCCGCCTCACGGCCGTGGCCGGCTTCGGCCCGGCCGTGGCCGACCCGGCGGTCGCGGCCCAGGTCGAGGTGCAGGCGCGCTATGCGGGCTACCTCGAACGCCAGCAGGACGAGATCGCGCGCAACCGCCGCCAGGAGGAGCTGGCGATCCCCGGCGACTTCGATTTCGCGCGCGTGCGTGGCCTGTCGGCGGAGGTGCTGCAGAAGCTGCGCCGCGTGCAGCCCGCCACGGTGGGCCAGGCCACGCGCATCCCGGGCGTCACGCCGGCGGCGATCTCGTTGCTGCTGGTGCACCTCAAGCGCAGCCGGGTGGCCTGAGCCGGATCCCGCAGCCGCTGGCGCGCTCTGCGACAATGGGACCGGCCCTCGCAACCATGTCCGACGAACTCGAAAGTCATCGCCGCGACTACTACGCCCGCAGGCGCCGCCTGCGGCGATTCCTGCGCCACCTGCCGCGCAAGGGCAACGTGCGTCGCTATCCCTTCGTGAAGTGGTTTGCCGAGTTCGCGCAACGCCGCCCGTACCTGTGGAGCTACAAGCGCAGCAGCGTGATTCCGGCCTTGTACGCCGGCTGCGTGCTGGCACTGATGCCCACCATGGGCATCCAGATCCCGCTGGCGTTCGCGGCCGCGCTGCTGCTGCGCGCCAACCTGAGCGTGATGGTCGCCACCCAGTTCATCACCAACCCGTTCACGGCCGTGCCGGTGTACAGCGCCACCTACCTGCTGGGCCACTGGCTGATCGACTGGAGCGGCTTCGGCGAGGGGATCGGCGTCTGGGGAACGCGAATCAACGCCCTGGTGCTGGGCGGCATCGTGGCCGGCTTCGCGACCGCATTCCTGATCGACATCGCGTGGCGCTTCCTGGCCTGGGAGGCGCGGGTGTTCAAGGCCAGGCTCGACGCCCTGCACGCCGCGGCCGAGGCGCGCCGCATCGCCGCGCACCGCCATCCCGGCCACGACGACCACCATCGCTGACCGGCCTACCCCGCAGTTTCCACGCGCCGCCAGGAACCGAATCGATGCGCTTCGAAGGCACCGACCACTACGTCGCCACCGACGACCTCAGGCTCGCGGTCAACGCCGCGATCGCGCTCGAGCGCCCGCTGCTGATCAAGGGCGAGCCCGGCACCGGCAAGACCCTGCTGGCGCAGGAGGTCGCGCGCGCGCTGGGCGCGCCGCTGGTGGAGTGGCACATCAAGTCCACCACCAAGGCCCAGCACGGCCTGTACGAGTACGACGCCGTGGCGCGCCTGCGCGATTCGCAGCTGGGCGAGTCGCGCGCGGCGGCGATCGCCAACTACATCGTGCCGGGCAAGCTGTGGGAGGCCTTCGAGGCGCAGCAGCGCGTGGTGCTGCTGATCGACGAGATCGACAAGGCCGACATCGAGTTCCCCAACGACCTGCTGCGCGAACTCGACCGCATGGACTTCCACGTGCACGAGACCCGGCAGACCATCCGCGCGCGCT
>CAZTNB010000084.1:0-13167 GCA_964614825.1 uncultured Gammaproteobacteria bacterium | reverse complement strand
CGCGGTGTTTCCCAGTCGCTCGCCCGCAGCGGTTCGAAGCGCGGCACGAAGGCATCGTGGGGCAAGGCGCTGAACAGCACCGCCACCGGCTTTTCGCCCGGCCCCAGCCGCGCGGCGATCGCCGGCCACACCCGGTGCATGCTCTGGCCCCAGTCGACGTTCGAGTCGTCGAGGCAGAACGCCGCGCGCGCGCCGCGGCAGCCCGCCAGTCCGTTGAAGTAGGCCAGCGGGTCCGGCAACGCGCGCAGCGCCACCGCGCCCTGCGCCGCGACCAGCAGCACGGCGGCCAGCGCGCGCAGCGACGGCGCCAGGCGCAAGCGCAGGACGGCGGCCGCGCCCACGAACAGGAACGGATACAGCGGCACCGTGTAGCGGTGGCCGATGTCGGGCGCCTGCAGGACCAGCGCGAGCAGGTACGCGAGCGGGAACGCGAGCAGCCAGGCGAGGTCGAGCAGGGCCGCGCGAGCAGCGCCGCGGGCGCGCAGGCCCGGCCACGCCATTGCGCCGGCCACCAACGCCAGCGCCCAGGCACCCAGTTCCACCGGCGTGCTCTTGAGCGCCATCGTCAGCGGGAAGTAGCCGACGAAGCCGTCGGGCGAGAACTGCCCCAGCGCGAAGTAGCGCCAGTCGGCGCGGTGGTTGTGGCCGAGCATTCCGAGGCCGGTGAGGTATTCGGCGGGCCCGCCGCAGGCGTAGGCGATCGCCGCCATGCCGAGGACGAAGCCGCTGGCGAGGCCCAGGGCGAGGCGCAGGTGCGCCCGCGCCAGCAACCCGCGCTGGCCCGGCGCGGCCAGCAGCGGATCGAGCGCCAGCAGGCCCAGCGCGAGCGGCACCAGCATGAGGCCGGTGAACTTCGACATCGCCGCGGCGGCGAGGGCCACGCCGCCGGCCAGCGCCAGCGCCAGCGAGCGCGCGCGGCGCGCGCCCCACAGCAGCGCCATCGCCACCACCGCGAAGGCACCCAGCGCGAGGTCGGTCAGGACCAGGGCGCCGTGCGCATGGATGGTCGGGCTCAGCGCATAGAGGAACAGCGCGAACACGGCCGCGCCGCGCCCGTACAGGGCCAGCGCCCAGCCGAACACGCCCGCGGCGCCGACCAGGGCCAGCAGGGCGAACGGCGCGCGCGCGGCCTCGAGCCGCGGATGGTCGATTGCGCCATCGTGGACCAGCAGTTGCCGGCCCAGGTCCCACTGGTCGGGCGCGGGACCCTCGGGGGCCAGCGCCGGGGCGACGCCGCCGACCCGCATCGACAGGCCGGCCAGCCGCTTGGTCAACGGCGGATGCTCGAGGTTGAGCGCGTTGGATCCGGTCGCGTCCAGCCATGCCGCCGCGCCCACGTGCGCGACCTCGTCGATGCCGGCGGACAGGCCGTGCGCCACCTGGCGCACGCACGCGAGCAGCAGGATCGCGGCCAGCAGCGCCAGCGCGGCGCTGCCGACCCGCGTCGCGAGGGAAGCCGGTGCGGTCAGCATCGCGCCACCGCGGGCCGCCGGCCGGATCGTGCTCGTCGCGCGGGAGGGTTCATGGCGGCGCGATCCAGACCAGGCTGGCCATGCGGCCGGTGACGCCATCGCGGCGATGGGAGTACCAGCGCCGCCCGTCGGCGTAGGTGCATTCGCCACCGCCATGCACGCGCTCGATGCCGAGCCGGGCGAGGCGCTGCCGCGCCAGCGCATACAGGTCGCAGTACCAGTGGCCGCGGCGCGCGGCGCGGAACCCGCCCGCCGCGGCGGGATCCGCGGCGAGGAACGCGGCCCGCACTTCCTCGCCCACCTCGTAGGCGCGCGGTCCGATCGCGGGTCCCAGCCACGCCAGCAGCCGCGGGCCCGGCGTGCGCAGGCGCGCGCAGGCCGCCTCGATCACGCCGGCGCAGAGGCCGCGCCAGCCGGCGTGCACCGCGGCGACCTCGGCGCCATCGTCGGCGCACAGCAGCAGCGGCAGGCAGTCGGCGCTGAGCACGGCGAGGACCGCGCCCGGCACCGCGGTGACGGCGGCGTCGGCCTCCGGCTCGCTCGCCTCGGCCACGCGCGCCGCGGCGCGCACCACGTGCACCGCGGTGCCATGGACCTGGCGCAGCCAGGCCGGCCCTGCGGGCAGGGCCAGCGCGCGCAGCAGCTCGCCGCGATTGGCGGCGGTGACACCGGGATCCTCGCCGACCCGCGCGCCCAGGTTGAAGCGATCGTGCGGCGGCTGCGAGGCGCCGGGCCCGAGGCGCGTGCTCACCACTGCGCGCACGCGCGCCGGCGCGGGCCAGTCCGGCTGCAGCCAGGCCTCGTGGTTCATGCCGGCGGCGCGCCGCGGCGGCGACGCAGTCCCGCCCAGGCCTCGGCGAGGGCGAAGCAGGCCATCAGGTACAGCTCGGGCCGGAACGGCACGCTGTAGCGCGGATAGGGCGCGCCGGCGACATGAACCGCCAGCACGTACAGCAGCAGCAGCGACACCGCGCGCAGGCCTGCCGCCTGCGCGGCCGAGACCGCCCGCGGGCGCGGGCGCCAGGCCAGCGCGCAGCCCAGCAGGGCGAGCGCCATCAGCGGCCAGTGCAGCACCCGCGCCACGAAGTGCGTGGCGAGGAACACGGGCTGGCCGAAGTACGGCGAGGACGACACGCTGAGGATGAAGGCGTCGCCGATCCGCACCTCGTCCCAGGCCACCAGCGACAGCGGCTTGCCGACCAGGTACCAGCGCAGGTAGCGCGCCGGATCGGCGCTGGCGCGCTCGGCCAGCGCCTGCAGCACGCGACCGCTGGATTGGCCGATGGTCGCGGCGTCGGGGTCGTACTTGTAGGGCATGGCCAGGGTTTCGGGCCGGTCCTGCCACAGGAAGTCCGGGTACATGCCATGCAGCAGCGTGTTTACCGCGAGGCTGCGATCGTCGAACTGGCCGAAGGCGGCGAGGTTGCGCCCCCACCAGGGCCCCATCACGGTCGCGATGCCGAGCAGCAGGATGCCCACGGCGCGCCAGTTGCGCGGGCGCGGCAGCGCCAGCAGGGCGAACGGCACCAGCAGCAGCGGCAGGTAGTCCAGCGTCGGCCGGGTGAGCATCGCGGCGCCGGCGGCGAGCGCGGCCGCGTACAGGCGCGCCCCGCCCGCGAGCGCGGCGCGGCCGTCGAAGGCCAGCGCCAGCGCCAGCAGCGTGAACAGCGCGAACAGGGGCTCCGACAGCAACCAGATCGCGCTGTTGACGAGGTGCGGCGAGATCGCGCACAAGACGCCCACCGCCCAGCCGGCGAGCGGCCCGACCAGGCGCCGCCCCAGCCACCAGCCCAGCCCGACCAGCGCCACCCCCAGCGCGGCCTGCAACAGCCCGATGCGCAGCAGCATGCCCACGGTGGGCGGGGCTTCGATCCACGGCGCCAGGAACAGGGCATAGCCCGGACGGCGGAACGCATCGGCGGGATCGGCGTCGGGCGCGCGCGAATAGGTGCCGTGTTCGCGCAGGTTGCGCGCGTAGTGGTAGTAGTCGAGCGCGTCGCCGCGGATCGGCTCGATCACTTCGGTGCCGAGCACCGCGCCCACGCGCAGCCAGCTGGCGAACAGCAGCAGCAGCAGCAGGCCGATCGCCTCGCCGCGGCCGGTCCCCTGCGCCGGCCCCGCGGCCGGTATCGTCATGCGCGCGCGCCCTCGGCGTGCGCGACGCGATCCTCGCGCAGGGCCGCCACCAGCCGCTCCAGGTCGGCCGGGCGCGGCGCGGTCACGGACACGGTCTTGCGCCGCGAGGGATGCTCGAACTCCAGCTTCTCCGCGTGCAGGGCCTGGCGCCGGAAGCCGCGCAGCGCCTCGGCCAGGGCCGGGCTGGCGCCACGCGGCAGCTTGAGCCCGCCGCCGTAGAGCACGTCGCCGACCAGGGGGTGGCGGACATGCGCGAGGTGCACGCGGATCTGGTGCGTGCGGCCGGTCTCCAGGTTGACCTGCAGCAGGGTGTGGGCGCGGAAGCGCTCGCGCACGCGATAGTGCGTGATCGCCGGCTTGCCGCCCTCGACCACCGCCATGCGCAGGCGCTCGCGCGGATGACGCCCGATCGGCGCGTCGACCGTGCCGCCCGCGACCATGGCGCCGTAGACCACCGCCTCGTACTGGCGGTGCACGTCGCGCTCCGCCAGCAGGGCCACCAGCCGCGTGTGCGCGGCCAGGGTGCGCGCCACCACCAGCGCGCCGCTGGTCTCCTTGTCCAGGCGATGCACCAGTCCGGCGCGCGGCACGCCCGCCAGCTTCGGATCGTGGTGCAGCAGGGCGTTCTGCAGCGTGCCGGCCGGATTGCCGGCGCCCGGATGCACCACCAGCCCGGGCGGCTTGTTGATCACCAGCACCGCGGCATCCTCGTAGAGGATGTCCAGGGCGATCGGCTCGGCCGCCGCGCGCACCTCGCGCTCCTCGACCACGTCGAGCGTGACCCGTTCGCCGCCGCGCACCGGGTCGCGCGGACGCAGGCGCTCGCCGTCGATCAGCACCCGCCCGGCCTTGAGCCAGGCGCTGAGACGGCTGCGCGAGTAGTCCGGGAACAGGCGCGCCAGCGCCTGGTCGGCGCGCGCGCCGGCCAGGTCCAGGGGAACTTCGGCCTCGAGCCGCGCCGGCGTTGGATTTTCGTTCATGGAGCCGGCCCGCGCCTTTCCACTATGATGGCCGCCCATTCTAGGACTTCCGGCCGCTTCCTCCCCATGCGAGTCCATGCCCTGATCCCGCGCCTTGCCCTGCTGCTGGCGATCGCGCTCCTCGCCAGCGCCTGCCGCAAGGACGGCCGCCTCGACGAAACCGAGACGCTGCCGGTCGACCAGCTCTATGCGGAGGCCAAGGGCCTGATGGAGGCCGGCAACTACGAGCGCGCGATCCGCTACTACCGGCGCCTGGTGGCGCGGTTTCCGTTCGGCCCCTATACCGAGCAGGCCGAGCTCGACACCGCCTACGCGCAGTACAAGGGCAACGAGCCCGAGGAAGCGCTGTCGACCATCAACCGCTTCATCCGCCAGTACCCGACGCACAAGCACATCGACTACGCCTACTACCTGCGCGGGCTGATCAACTTCAACCGCGAGGTGGGCCTGCTCGAGCGCTACGTCGCCAACGACAACACGCGCCGCGACCTCGGCTTCGCGCGGCAGTCGTTCCAGGACTTCGGCGAGCTGATCAAGCGCTACCCCAGCAGCCGCTACGCCGAGGACGCGCGCCAGCGCATGGTGTACCTGCGCAACGGCCTGGCGCAGGGCGAGCTCAACGTGGCCGAGTACTACTTCCGGCGCGAGGCGTACATCGCGGCCCAGGGCCGCGCCAAGTACATCATCGAGAACTACCAGCAGACGCCGCAGACCGCCGAGGCGCTGGCGATCATGGCCGAGAGCTACAAGCGCCTGGGGCAGGACAAGCTGGCCGAGGACACCGTGCGCGTGCTGCAGCTCAACTACCCCGACCACCCCTACCTGCAGGGGGAATGGCCGTCGAAGAGCAACAAGTGGTGGCAGCTGATCCCGGGCTTCGGCGAGAGCAAGTCGGGCTGAGCCGCGCGCCGCGGCAGGGCTAGTTGCGCCAGCCCGAGCTGATCGGGTAGCGGCGATCGCGGCCGAAGGCGCGCCGCGTCACCCGCGGGCCGGGCGCCGACTGGCGGCGCTTGTACTCGTTGCGCAGCACCATCCGCACCACGCGCTCGACCGTGGCGGCATCGAAGCCCTCGGCGGCGATCTGCTCCACCGAGCGGTCGTCCTCGACGTAGCGGCGCAGGATGGCATCGAGCAGGTCGTAGGGCGGCAGCGAATCCTGGTCGGTCTGGCCCTCGCGCAGTTCCGCCGACGGCGCGCGCTCGATCACCGCCTCCGGGATCACCGGCCCGATCGCGTTGCGATGGCGGCACAGCGCGTACACGGTGGTCTTGTAGCAGTCCTTGAGCGGCGCGTAGCCACCGCACATGTCGCCGTAGATGGTGGCGTAGCCCACCGCCATCTCGCTCTTGTTGCCGGTCGAGAGCACCATGCGCCCGAGCTTGTTCGACAGCGCCATCAGGATCACGCCGCGGCAGCGCGACTGGATGTTCTCCTCGGTGAGGTCGGCGGCGCGGCCGGCGAAGGCCGGCGCCAGCACTTCGTTGAAGGCACCGTAGGGCGGCTCGATCGGGATGTTGAGGTACTCGACGCCCAGCGCGCGCGCCTGCTGCGCGGCGAGGTCCAGGCTCAGGCGCGAGGTGTGCCGCGAGGGCATCATCACCGCGGTCACGCGCCCGGCGCCCAGGGCCTCCACCGCGATCGCCAGGGTCAGGGCCGAATCGACCCCGCCCGATAGCCCGAGCAGCACGCCGGGAAAACCGTTCTTGCGCACGTAGTCGCCGGTGCCGCGCACCAGCGCGCGCCACGTCGTGGCGACCTCGTCCTCGTCCGCCGACTCGAAGGCGACGGCGCGGAATTCGCCCCGCGCGGGATCGAGCTCGACCACGTGCAGGGCGTCGACGAACGAAGGCGCCGGGCCCAGCAGCGCGCCGCCGGCCGACACCGCCATCGCGCCGCCATCGAACACCAGGTCGTCCTGGCCGCAGACCAGGTTCACGTAGGCGACCGGCAGTTCGTGCTCGCGCGCGCGCCGGCGCACCACGGCGATGCGCTCGGCCCGGTTGCGCGGGTCCCACGGCGAGGCGTTCATCACCAGCAGGGCCTCGGCGCCCGCGCGCTTGGCCGCCCGCGCCGGGGCCTCCTCCCAGATGTCCTCGCAGATCAGGGCGCCGAAGCGCACGCCGCCGCACTCGACCACCAGGGTCGCGTCGCCGGGATCGAAATAGCGCTGCTCGTCGAACACCATGTAGTTCGGCAGCGCCTGCTTGCGGTAGGTCGCCAGCACGCGTCCGTCGCGGATCCAGCTCAGGGCGTTGTAGCAGCGACCGCCTTCGACCAGCGGATGCCCGACCACGGCGTCGATGCCGTGGATGCGCGCGGCGAGCGAAGCCAGCGCGCGCGCGCAGGTTTCGAGGAACCCGGGGCGCAGGAACAGGTCCTCGGCGAGGTAGCCGGACACGGCCAGTTCGGGGAACAGCACGATGCGCGCGCCGTGGAGGTCGCGCGCCTGCTCCGCCAGCGCGACGATGCGCTCGGCATTGGCCGACACGGCGCCGACCGGGAAGTCGAACTGCGCAAGGGCGATGCGGATCGGGTTCACGGCTTCCCGGGGCTGGCGACGATACGGGGCCGCGCCAAGCTAGCGCGGCCCCGGGGGCTTGTCATCCGCGCGCGCCGGCGGGCTGCGCGCGTCTCAGGCCTTCATGCGCGCGACCAGCGCCCGGCCGAGGTCGGCCGGCGAGCGCACCGTCGTCACCCCGGCCTTCTCCAGCGCGGCGAACTTGCCGGCCGCGGTGCCCTTGCCGCCGGACACGATGGCGCCGGCATGGCCCATGCGCTTGCCGGCCGGCGCCGAGGCGCCGGCGATGAAGGCGACCACCGGCTTGCGCACGTAGCCGGCGATGAACTCGGCGGCGTCCTCCTCGGCCGAGCCGCCGATCTCGCCGACCATGATGATGCCCTCGGTCTGCGGATCGTCCTGGAAGCGGCGCAGGCAGTCGATGAAGTTCATGCCCTGCAGCGGGTCGCCGCCGATGCCGATGCAGGTGCTCTGGCCGAGCCCGGCGTTGGTGGTCTGGAACACGGCCTCGTAGGTCAGGGTGCCGGAACGGCTGACGATGCCGACCTTGCCGGGCTGGTGGATGTGACCGGGCATGATCCCGATCTTGCACTCGCCGGGAGTGATGATGCCGGGGCAGTTGGGCCCGATCAGCACGGTCTTCGGATACGACTTGAGCGCGTTGCGCACCTTGAGCATGTCCATCACCGGGATGCCCTCGGTGATGCACACGATCACGCCGATGCCGGCGTCGGCCGCCTCCAGGATCGCGTCGGCGGCGAACGGCGGCGGCACGTAGATCACCGAGGCATCGGCGCCGGTGTCCTTGACCGCCTGCTGCACGGTGTCGAACACCGGCAGCCCGAGGTGCCGCGTGCCGCCCTTTCCGGGCGTGACGCCGCCGACCATCCTGGTGCCGTAGGCGATGGCCTGCTCGGAATGGAAGGTGCCCTGCTGGCCGGTGAAGCCCTGGCAGATGACCTTGGTGTGCTTGTTGACGAGGACGCTCATGGTCGGAATGACACCCTGCTGATTCATGGCAATGGGTCCCGGATCGACGCACGTCCGTTTGCTGTCCGGGACTCGCGCATCCTGCGCTCGGCTTCGCTGTCGATGGACCGGCTACGTGGCCCGGGCGGCGGCGACGGCCTTGGCGGCCGCGTCGTTCAGGTCGTTGGCCGGCGTGATCTTCAGCCCGGAGCCCGCCAGCAACTCGCGCCCCTTCTCGACATTGGTGCCTTCGAGCCGCACCACCACCGGGATCGTGACCCCGACTTCCTTCACCGCGGCGATGATGCCCTCGGCGATCATGTCGCAGCGCACGATGCCGCCGAAGATGTTGACCAGGATCGCGCGCACCTTGTCCGAGGACAGGATCAGCTTGAAGGCTTCCGACACCCGCTCCTTGGTCGCGCCGCCGCCGACGTCGAGGAAGTTGGCCGGCTCGCCGCCGGCCAGCTTGATCACGTCCATGGTCGCCATCGCGAGGCCGGCGCCATTGACCATGCAGGCGATGTCGCCGTCCATGGTCACGTAGTTGAGGTTGTGGTCGGCCGCCGTCGCCTCGGTCGGGTCCTCCTGCGCGGCGTCGCGCATCGCCGCCAGCGCCGGCTGCCGGAACAGGGCGTTGTCGTCGGCATTGACCTTGCCGTCGAGCGCCACCAGGTCGCCGCCCTTGACGATGGCCAGCGGGTTGAGCTCGACCAGCGAGAGGTCGCGCTCGACATAGAGGCGGTAGAGGCCCTGCATGATCTTCGTCAGCTGCCCCACCTGCTTCGCGTTGAGGCCCATCGCGAAGCCGACGTTGCGGCACTGGTAGGGCATGAGGCCCTGCACGTAGTCGACCACCACGGTGTGGATGTCCTGCGGCCGCTCGCGCGCCACCTGCTCGATGTCGACGCCGCCGCTGGCCGAGGCGATGAAGGCCACCGCCTTGCTGGCGCGGTCGAGCAGCACCGACAGGTACAGCTCCTGCTCGATGTCGTTGGCCTCGCTGACCAGCACCTGGTCGACCGGCAACGCCATGCCCGCCGACTGGTAGGTGGCCATGCGCGTGCCCAGCATCTTCGCCGCCGCGGCCTGCGCGTCCTCGGGCGACTTGACCAGCTTCACGCCGCCGGCCTTGCCGCGGCCGCCGGCATGGATCTGCGCCTTGACCACCCACTGCGCGCCGCCGAGCGTGCGCGCGGCGTTCGCCGCCTGTTCGGGCGTGGACACGGGGATGCCCTTGGGCACCGGGATGCCGAACTGCGCGAACAGTTCCTTGGCCTGGTACTCGTGGAAGTTCATGCGGGATTCCTGCTGGCGACGCCGCCCCGGTTCGCGCGCGGGCGCGGGCCGGACCGTGGTCAGGACCGGCCGCCGATGCGGCGGCGCGGATGGGGGTCGCTATTCTGGCGAAGGCGACCGGCGATAGGAAGGGGCCATCGGCGCGCCCCTGCCGCTATACTGCGCGGGTGCAGCGCGCCAAACCCGCCAGCGGGGCCGTCGCGCGCCTCTCGGCCTTGCGGCCGTCCGGTGGCGCGGACCGGCTGACCGCCCCTGATGCCACCACCCTGCGCGAGCTCTATTTCTTCGAGCTCTACCGGGTGTTCGAGGCCACGCTGTTCGTCGGCTTCGTGTTCAGCCCCCTCGCCGACCGCGTGATCGCGGTCGAGGCGCCATGGGCGGCGCGCATCGCCGCGCTGGTGTACCTGGTGTGCTCCGCGATGGTGTTCCTCGCCGGCCGGCGCAACACCGGCCCGGCGAACCTGCGCGTGCTGCTGGGCCTGGCGCTCGACGTGCTGGCCTTCGCGGTGGCGCTGTACTCGCTGCGCGGCATCGACAGCGGCGTCGCCCTGCTGATGCTGCTCAACGTCAGTTGCGGCGCCCTGCTGATGCCCGCGGTCACCGCCTACGCCGTGGCCGCGCTGGCCGCGCTCGGCGTCGCCATCACCATCGGCTTCGGCAGCGGCGAGCCCGGCGACACCCGCAACTGGACCGAGGCCGGGCTGTTCGCGGCCAGCTACCTCGCCGCCGCGATCCTGTGCCAGCTGCTGCGCCGCGAGCACACCGAGACGCGCCAGCGCGTGCAGCAGCAGGAGATCGACCTCGCCAACCTGACCCAGCTCAACGAGATGATCATCCGGCGCATGCGCACCGGCGTGCTGGTGGTGGACGCCAACAACCGCATCCACCAGCGCAACGAGGCCGCCTGGCACCTGATGGGCAACCCGCCGCAGGCCAAGCGCGAGCTGGGCGAGGCGGCGCCGGAACTGTCGCGGCGCCTGTACCACTGGCGCACCTTCGGCAAGGCCGACACCGTGCCGGTGGCGCTCGCGGACGGGCTGCCCGAGGTGATCCCGCGCTTCGCGCGCCTGGGCGCCGAGGACAACGACAACGTCATCATCTTCCTCGACGACACCTCGCTGCTGTCGCGCCAGGCCGAACAGCTCACGCTGATGTCGCTCGGCCGGCTGTCGGCCAGCGTCGCCCACGAGATCCGCAACCCGCTGGCGGCGATCAGCTACTCGTCGCAGCTGCTGGCCGAATCGGAGCAGATCCCCGAGGCCGACAAGCGCCTGATCGACATCGTGCGCCAGCAGTGCCAGCGCGTGAACTCGATCGTGGAGAACATCCTGCAGCTCTCGCGGCGCGAGCGCTCGCGCCCGGAGCCCTTCGACCTGGTGTCGTGGGCCAACAACTTCGTCGAGGACTACAAGTCGTCCAACCCGATGGAGGCCGACGAGCTGCGCGCGGTGCTGGCGCCGCGCAGCGTGCAGGTGCTGGCCGACCCCGGCCAGCTGCAGCAGGTGGCGTGGAACCTGGTGCAGAACGCGCGCCGCTACGGCCGCCTGCCCGACCAGCCGGCCCGCGTGGCGGTGGTGGCGCGGCGGCTCAACGAGAACGGCCCGCCGGTGCTCGAGATCGTCGATCGCGGCCCCGGCATCCCGCAGCGCGTCGCCGACCAGATCTTCGATCCCTTCTACACCACGCACGAGCACGGCACCGGCCTCGGCCTGTACATCGCCAAGCAGCTCACCGAGGCCAACCAGGCCAACCTGGAGTACGTGCCGGTGGCCGGCGGCGGCGCCTGCTTCCGCATCACCCTGGCGGCGGCCGTGAGCCCGGCCAGCGCGCGCCAGCGTGCGGCTTCGGCGCACTGAACTTCGGCTCCCGGCCGCGGGGCCGATCCGGTAGCATGCGGGGCTGTCGTAGGCCCCGCGCCCCGCGCCCACGTCCAGCGATCCGCCGACCGCGACCCCATGTCCCGCCAAGCCGCCCTAGTCGTCGACGACGAACCCGACATCCGCGAGCTCCTGACCCTGACGCTTACCCGCCTCGGCCTGCTGGTCGACGCGGCGGGCAACGTCACCGAGGCCAAGCGCCGCCTGGCGGAGCAGGAATACGCGATCTGCCTGACCGATTTCCGCATGCCCGACGGCACCGGCATGGACCTGGTCGAGCACGTGGCGAAGAACTACCCGCGGGTGCCGATCGCGATCATCACCGCCTACGGCAGCGTCGACATCGCGGTCAACGCGCTCAAGGCCGGGGCCTTCGACTTCGTCTCCAAGCCGGTGGACCTCGCGGTGCTGCGGCGCCTGGTGCAATCGGCGCTCAAGCTGGCCGAGGAGCGCAAGGCCGAGCCGGCGCCGGTGGCGAGCGGCCCGTCGCCGCTGCTGGGCAGTTCGGCCGCGATCGAGGACGTGCGCCAGACCGTGGGCAAGGTGGCGCGCAGCCAGGCGCCGGTGTACATCACCGGCGAGTCGGGCTCGGGCAAGGAGCTGGTGGCGCGGCAGATCCACGAGCTGGGCCCGCGCGCCAACGGCCCCTTCGTGCCGGTCAACTGCGGCGCGATTCCCGGCGAGCTCATGGAGAGCGAGTTCTTCGGCCACAAGAAGGGCAGCTTCACCGGCGCGGCCGCCGACAAGGACGGCCTGTTCCAGGCCGCCAACGGCGGCACCCTGTTCCTCGACGAGGTGGCCGACCTGCCCATGCACATGCAGGTCAAGCTGCTGCGCGTGATCCAGGAGAAGGCCGTGCGGCCGATCGGCGCGCGGCAGGAAGTGCCGGTGGACGTGCGCGTGCTGTCCGCCACCCACAAGAACCTCGCCCGCCTGGTCGAGCAGGGCACGTTCCGCCAGGACCTGTTCTATCGCATCAACGTGATCGAGGTGCGGGTGCCGCCGCTGCGCGAGCGGCGCGAGGACATCCCGCTGCTGGCGTCGCGCTTCCTCGATCGCATCGCGCCCGACTGGGGCGTGGAGAAGCCGCAGCTGTCGGCGCGATCGATCGAGGCGCTCAAGGCCTATGACTTCCCCGGCAACGTGCGCGAACTGGAGAACATCCTCGAGCGCGCGGTGGCGCTGTGCGAGAACAGCACCATCGAGCCCGAGGACCTGCGCCTGACCCCGCGCCCCGCGGCCGGCGGCGCGCTGCCGGCCGGCATCGCCGACCCGAAGGTGGCCGCGGGCGCCTCGCTGGACGACTACATCGACAACCTCGAGCGCGAGGCCCTGCTCAAGGCGCTGCAGGAGACCCGCTACAACAAGACCGCGGCGGCCAAGAACCTGGGCATCACGTTCCGCGCGCTGCGCTACAAGCTCAAGAAGCTGGGCATCGAATAGCGCCAGGGCGGTCCGACTGACCTTCGGCGTCACATTGTGACCCGATGGGGCAAGCTCCCGCCTCCAGGAGGCCACGGCGGGCGCGAATTGCGCCGATCGGGCGGCTCGGGGCGGTCCCGGGACCACGCCGGCGGCGCCCGGCCACGACCAGATGTAGGGGTTGCACGCCAAGATCGCAACAACCGGGGTCGGCCGCACCCGCGTGGCCGGGAAAACGTGACTTGGCGCACGTTTTAACCGCGCCGAGCCTGCCGATGGCACGGATGATGCTATAGCCTATCCGGGCGGTTGCAGGGTCTGGCCGACGAGGCTCCCGGATCCGGCTTCGCCGACCCGCTGCACGAAAGGTCCTGTGCAACCCGTCCAAAAATTTGTGGTTAGCTAACTGAGGGGATTTCGAACATGAAGAACATGAAAGGCTTCACCCTGATCGAGCTCATGATCGTGATCGCGATCCTGGGCATCCTGCTCGC
>CAZTNB010000083.1:6777-13197 GCA_964614825.1 uncultured Gammaproteobacteria bacterium | reverse complement strand
CAGCCGCATCACCGGCGAGTTCAGCGGCTGGGGCCCGAATTCGGTGTTCCAGCTCGACAATGGCCAGCAGTGGCAGGTGACCGACAATTCCGACTTCGCGATCCCGGCCATCAGCAATCCCGCGGTCAGGATCGAGCCGATGATGCTGGGCTCGTGGATGCTCAAGGTCGAGGGCTACAACCGCGGCGCGCGCGTGACCCGGATCCGCTGAGCCGGCGCGCGCGGCGCCCTGGCGTCGCCACCGGCGTTCGGCGCCGGATCCGACCGGTGGCGGCATGAACGGCGCGCCACGCCGGACGCCAGCCCCGCGGGACCACAGCGGGCCGCGACAGGCGCCGCGCGTGCCCGACTCCACCGCGATCGATCGACCGCCGGGTACCGGCCCCGCCGGCGCGGCCGCGTGGTTGCAGGCGTCGCCGCGGGTCGGCAGCGCCTGGCGCCGGGTCGCCGCCGTGCTCGCCTGCGTGCTGCTCGGCGGCTGCGCCACGCTGGTCGCCGGCGGCATCGTCGCGCCGCCGCCCGCCGCGCTGAAGCGCGCGGAGGTCGATGCCGCGCTGGCGCGGGCCGGATCGCGGCTCGAGTACCTCGAACGCGAGGGCCAGCCGCGCATCGCCTATGCGCTGGTCGAACCGGGCGACCACCGGCTCTGGTACGAGTACCGCGCCAGTGCCGGCCGCTGGACCTGGCGCCTGTCCTACCGCGCGCCGCTGCCGGCGATGGCGCCGCGCGGCACGGTGGTGCTGCTGCACGGCTGGTCGACCTCGCTCGCGACCAGCCTGCCATGGGCGCTCGCCTACGCCGAACGCGGCTGGCGCGCGGTGCTGGTGGACCTGCGCAACCACGGCCACTCCGGCCGCGCGCCTTCCGGCTACGGGGCGCGCGAGGCCGACGACGTCGCGGCGCTCCTCGACCACCTGGTCGCGGCCGGGCGCGCGCCGGCGCCGCTCGCGCTGCACGGCGTCTCGCTCGGCGCGGTGGTCGCCCTGCACCTCGCCGCGCGCCGCGCGGACATCGGCGCGGTGGTCGCGATCGAGCCCTACGCCAATGCCGGCGACGCGGTGCGCACCGGCTTCGTCGGCGTGGTCAACGACGCCACCGAATGGCTGGTCGACGCGCAGACGCTCGACCGCGCGATCGCGCGCGCGGGCCGTCGCCTCGACCTCGACCTCGACGCGCTCGACACCGGCGTCGTGCTGGCGCGCGTCGGCGCCTGCGCGCTGCTGCTGCAGGGTCAACGCGACACCGTGGTGCCGGTCGAGGCCGGCCGCGCGCTGGAGGGCGTCAATCCGCGCGCGCAGCGGCTGGAGCTGCCCTGGGACGGGCATTTCTCCACGGTCGGCCGCCTCGACCTGCTCGGCGACCCGGTGTCGCAGTGGCTGGCCGTCGCCGCGAGCGCGCCGGCGACCTGCCCACCCTTCGTCGTCTACGCCTGGACGCCGCAGGACGGACTGCGCGGCGTGCTGGAGTCGCCGTGGCGCTGGTGGTGACTCCGCGCAGCGCTGCCGCCGCGCGCGTCGCGGCTCAGGCCCCGAGTTCGGCCACCAGCTTGCGCAAGCGCTTCTCCGACACCGGCTCGCGGGTGCCCAGCTCCTGCGCGAACTGCTGCACGCGGAACTCCTCGATCGCCCAGCGCAGGCGCTCGCGCGCGGCCGGATCGGCGGCCGGCGCGGCGTCCAGCGCATGCTCGAACTCGTGCACGGCCAGCATGCGCGCCTGGTCGCGGCGCGGGTCCTGCTGCAGGCGCTCCACGCGCAGGCCCATGGCCCTGAGGTAGCGCGGGAACTCGACCAGGCGCTCGAACGGCACCTCGCGCACGAAACCGGGCCGCACCAGGCGCGCGAGCTGCGCGCGCAGGTCGTCGTAGTTGGCGCGCGCGAAGCCCATCAGCGGCGGCGCCAGGCGCGGCGCCAGGCCGGCGTAGAGCACCAGCGCCTCCTCGACCACGGCCAGCCGCCGCACCGCCTCGGGAAACAGCTGTCGCGACAGCTCGGCGGCCAGCGCCTCGAACGCCGCGCGGTCGCGCACCGTGGCGGTGCGGTCGCGCAGCAGGGCGTCGAGGCTGGACTCGACCAGGTCCTCGCGCAGGCGCTCCGGGGAGTCCACCGCGGTGTAGGCGATGGCCGCCTTGGGCGACAGCGGCAGCTGCTTGCGCGCGTTGCGCCGCTTGTCGGCCAGCACCCTGCGCAGCAGCGCCGCCACGCCGGCGGCATGCGCGGCGGCGGCGGCGGCGGCGCGCTCGTAGACGCGGATCGCCACCTGCGCGCCCTCGTCCACCAGCGCCGGGAATGCGGTGAGGCCGGCGTCGGTGGCGACCGCTTCCGGCAGCGCGTCGAAGTCCCAGCGCTCGAGGTCGCCGCGGGCGATGCTGGCCGCGGTCTCGCGCGCGAAGGCCTGGCGCGCGCGCAGCCCGTGGCGCGCGCGCAGCGCGTCGAGGTCGCGCCCCGAGTCGAGCACCGCGCCCTGCTCGTCGAGCAGCAGCACGTGGAAGCGCAGGTGCGCCGGCAACGCGGCCTCGTCCCAGGATCCGGGCGGCACCGCCACGCCGGTGGTCCGCTCCAGCCAGGCGGAGAGCGCGACCGGCAGCGGCCGCTCGTCCGGCGCAACCGCCTCGACGAAGGCGCGGGCGAAGTCCGGCGCCGGCACGAAGTTGCGGCGCAGGCCCTTGGGCAGCGCGCGGATCATTTCCGCCACCTTTTCCGCCAGCAGTCCGGGCACCAGCCACCCCAGTCGCGCGGCCGGCACCGCATTGAGGAACGCGAGCGGCAGCTCGAGGGTCACGCCGTCCTGCGCGTGGCCGGGCTCGAAGCGGTAGGCGAGCGCCAGCGTCGCGCCGGGCAGCGCCAGCGTGGCCGGGAACTGCCGCTCGGGCGCGGCCTCGGCGGCCATGACGTCGGCCAGCGTCCACTCGAGCTCGCGCCGCCGCGCCGGGTCGAGGCGCCCGACCCAGGCATCGAGGCCGGCCGCGCTGGCGACGTCGGCGGGAATGCGCGGCTCGAACCAGGCCGCCAGTTCCTCCTCGCCGCGGACCAGGCCGCCGCGGCGCCGCTTCGCCTCCTCCGCGTGCGCCGCCTCGAGCACCTCGCGGTTGCGGCGCACGAACTCCGCACGGCAATCGATCTCGCCGCGGGCCAGCGCCTCGCGCAGGAACACCCGCCGCGCATCCGCGGCGTCGATGCGCTCCCAGGCCACGCGGCGCTTCTCCACCAGCACCAGTCCGAACAGCGAGACCTGCTCGAAGGCCAGCACGCGGCCCTGCGCCCGCGACCAGTGCGCGTCGTAGTAGCGGCGCTTGAGCAGGTGCTGCGCCTGCTGCTCGATCCACTCCGGCTCCACCCTGGCATTGGTCAGCCCGTACAGCCGCTGGGTATCGAGCAGCACGGCCGAGAGCATCCACGGCGGCGGCGCCTTCGCCAGCGCCGAGCCCGGGAACGGCGCGTAGCGGCGGCCGCGGGTGCCCTGGTACTGGCCCTTCTCGTCCTTGCGCGCGACCTGGCCCGGCAGGCCCGACAGCAGCGCGCGGTGGATGGCCTCGTACGTCGCCGGCTGCGGGTCGAGGCGCCAGCCCAGCTCCTGCGCCTGCAGCAGCAGCTGGCGGTGCAGCTCGCGCCACTCGCGCAGGCGCAGGAAGGACAGGAATCGCGCCTGGCACCAGTCGCGCAGCTTCGATTGCGACAGCTCCTCGTGCGCCTCGCGGTAGGCCTCCCACAGCTTGAGTACGCCGATGAAGTCGCTCCTCGGGTCCGCGTGCAGCGCATGCGCGCGGTCGGCCGCCTCGCGCGCCTCGGCCGGTCGTTCGCGCGGGTCCTGCACCGACAGGAACGCGGCCAGCACGGTCAGCTCGCGCAGGCACGCCAGGCGCTGCGCCTCGACCAGCATGCGCGCCAGCTTCACGTCGATCGGCAGGCGCGCCAGCGTGCGCCCGACCGGGGTCAGCGCGCGCCGGTCCGGCGCCAGCGCGCCCAGCTCGATGAGTTGCTGGTAGCCGTCGGCGATCGCGCGCTCGTTGGGCGGATCGATGAACGGGAACGCCTCGATCGGGCCCAGGCCGAGGTGGACCAGGCGCAGGATCACGCCGGCCAGCGAGGAACGCAGCAGCTCCGGGTCGGTGTAGCGCGGGCGGGCGAGGAAATCGGCCTCGTCGTACAGGCGCCAGCAGGTGCCGGGCCCGACGCGCCCGCAACGGCCCTTGCGCTGGTCGGCGCTGGCCTGCGAGATCTTCTCCACGTGCAGGCGCTGCACCTTGTGCCGGTGCGAGAAGCGGTTGATGCGGGCGAGGCCCGGGTCGACCACGTGGCGGATCCGCGGCACCGTGAGCGAGGTCTCGGCCACGTTGGTGGCCAGCACCAGGCGCCGCTTCGGCCCGGGATTGAACACGCGGTCCTGGTCGCGGGCGGACAGGCGCGCGTACAAGGGCAGCACTTCGGTCTCGCGGTAGCGGCGTCGCTCCAGCGCGACGTGCAGGTCGCGGATCTCGCGCTCGCCGGGCAGGAACACCAGCACGTCGCCGAGCGGGTCGACGCGGGTGATCGCATCGGTCGCCTCGAGCACGCCCTCGACCAGCCGATCCGACGCCGCCGCGGTCTCGGCCGGCGGCCGGCGTCCGCGTCCGGCGGCGGGGTCCGCGTCGGCCGCCGCCTCCGCGCGCCAGCGCACCTCGACCGGGAAGCTGCGGCCCTCGACCGCGACCACCGGCGCGGCGCCGAAATGCGCGGCGAAGCGCTCGGTGTCGATGGTGGCGCTGGTGACGATCACGCGCAGCTCGGGCCGCCGCTGCACCAGGCCGCGCAGGTAGCCGAGCAGGAAGTCGATGTTGAGGCTGCGCTCGTGCGCCTCGTCGATGATCAGGGTGTCGTAGGCGTCCAGGCGCCGGTCGGATTGCGTTTCCGCCAGCAGGATGCCGTCGGTCATGAACTTGACCAGCGCGTGCTCGCCGACCTGGTCGGTGAAGCGCACCTGGAAGCCGACCAGGGCGCCGACCTCGGAGCCCAGTTCCTGCGCCACCCGGCGCGCCACCGAACGCGCGGCGATGCGCCGCGGTTGCGTGCAGCCGATCATCCCGCCGATGCCGCGGCCGGCGGCCAGGCACAACTTGGGCAGCTGCGTGGTCTTGCCCGAACCGGTCTCGCCCGCGACTACCAGCACCGGGTGGCGCCGGATCAGCTCGACGATGCGTCCGGCCTCGGCCGCGATCGGCAGCGAGGGGTCGACCGCGACCGCCGGAACCGAGGCGGCGCGCGCGGCGCGGCGCGCGGCCGAGGCGGCGACGTCGGCCGCGAGCGCGGCGCGACGCGGATCGTCGGCCGGCGCCTGCGCCGCGTCGAGGCGCTGGCCGCGCGCGCGCAGGCGGCCGTAGTCGGCGCCCATCACGGCGTCCGGTCGCAGCGGAAACGGGGTCAGGTTCATTCCTCGCCAAGTCCCGTACCGGCTGCCGTCGCGGGCGGGAAAGTGAACCCGACCCGGTTTTCGCGCTAGCTTAGCCGCATCGACCCCAGCACGAGGAGACCGCCATGGGCGAAGTCGACATCGGCATCGCGAAGAAATCGCGCAAGCAGATCGCGGACGGGCTTTCGCACCTGCTCGCCGACACCTACACGCTGTACCTCAAGACCCACAACTTCCACTGGAACGTCACCGGTTCCATGTTCAACACCCTGCACCTCATGTTCGAGACCCAGTACAACGAGCTGGCGCTGGCGGTCGACCTCATCGCCGAGCGCATCCGCGCGCTCGACTTCCCGGCGCCGGGCTCCTACTCGCAGTACGCGAAGCTGTCCTCGATCAAGGAGGAGACCGGCGTGCCGGGCTGGAAGGACATGATCCGGCAGCTGGTGGAGGGACAGGAGGCGGTCGTGCGCACCGCGCGCAAGCTGTTCCCGCTGGTCGACCGCAACCACGACGAGCCGACCGCGGACCTGCTGACCCAGCGCATGCAGGTGCACGAGAAGAACGCCTGGATGCTGCGCTCGCTGCTCGACTGAACCGGTCCTACTCGAAGCCGTTGCCGAACGGCGCCACCCGCACGGTGTCCTCGACCCGCACCACCCGCAGCGACCGGTCCACCGGATCGTTGTAGGAAGCGGTCGCGGTGAGCGTGACCGGCTGCCCCTCGTACTGGTTCACCGCGCCGGTGATGGTGAACGAGAGCGTGCCGCCGGGCGGCATGCCGATGTCGCGGCTGAGCTGGGTGGTGGTGCCCGGCGCCGGCAGCAGCGGGCAGGTCGCGGGCGCGGTCGCCGTGCACTGCCAGGTCACGTCGCGCAAGCCGAACGGCACGCCCAGGTTGAGCCGGTTGGCGCCGGCCTGGCCGGGCACCGCGACGCGCGCGATGTCGACCCGCCACCACGGCCGCACCTGTTCCAGCCAGAGGAAGCCGGGCGCGACCAGCGGGTTGATCTGGATCGACACCTGCGGCGCGTCGGG
>CAZTNB010000083.1:4847-6677 GCA_964614825.1 uncultured Gammaproteobacteria bacterium | reverse complement strand
CGTTCGCGGCCTGGTCGCCGTCGTTGCGGACCAGCAGGCGCGCCACCACGGTCTGGCCGACCATCGAATACGGCGTGAGCGACTGGCCGCGCAGGGCCACGTCGGTGCCGCTGACCGCCACGATCACGCGGCGGTCGAACACGGCGCCGGCCTGTCCCAGCGGCGCGCCCTGGTCGGTGCGCACGCCGAACACGGCGTCGAGGGTGCCCACGCGCGCGGGTTGCAGGGCGACGTCGAAGGACAGGCTCGCGCCCTCGTCCAGCACCGGCTGCGACGCCAGCGCGGGACTGCTGAACTCGGCGCTGCCGGCGAGGCCGCGCAGGGTCAGCCGGGTCAGCGGGCTGGGGCCGCCGATCGCGGTGGCGGCATTGCGCACGCGGCTCGGGACCAGCGCGCCGGCGCCCGGCGCCAGCGCCGGCAGGCGCACGATCGGCAGCGGCAGTTCCCAGGTGAATTGCGGGCCGATGGTGCCCGCAGCGCCGCCGCCCGTGTCGCGGCAGGCGACCGAGGCGCCGAAGGACTGGCTGCCGGCCGGGCACGGCACCGGCGCGGTGGCCGCGCTCACGGAAACATAGAAGCCCACCGGTGCGGCGACCGGCGCGGTCGCGCCGGAGGTGCCGACGAAGTAGCCGGGCACGGCCGCGACCTGCGCGGTGGCGCCGCTGGCGCCGACGTAGTAGCCCGGATCCGCCACCGCGCAGGACGTGGCGCCGGCGGTGGCGCTGTAGCGTCCGGCCGAACACGGCACCGCCGCGGTGGCCGCGCTGCCCGCCGCGAACCAGCCCGCGGGCGCCGGCGTGCAGGCGCTGGCCGCGGGGCTGCCGGTGTAGCTGCCGGGCGCGCAGGCGCTGCTGGCGCTGGCGCCGGTGGTGCCGACGAAGTAGCCGGGCGCGGCCGGCGTCGGCGTGTTGGCGCCGGCGGTGTTGACGTAGTAGCCCAGCGGCGCCGGCACCTGCGCGGTGGCGCCGGGACCGGTCGCGTAGTAGCCGATCGCGGCTACCTGGCACACGGTCGCGCCGGTGGTCCCGCTGTATCGGCCCGGACCGCAGGGCGTGGCCGCGGTGGCGCCCGCGGTGTCGACGAAGGATCCGGCTGGCGCCGGCGCGCAGGCACTGGCCCCGGTGTTGCCGGAATAGGTACCGATGGCGCACGCCGTGCTCGCGGTCGCGGCGGTGATGCCGACGTAGCGCCCCGCGGGCGCGGGCGTGGGCTGGTTGGCGCCGGCCGCGGCGACGAAATGGCCCAGCGGCGCCGGCACCTGCGCGGTGGCGGCGGGTCCCGGGGCGTAGTAGCCCGCGATCGCGACCTGGCACGCGGTGGCGCCCTGCACCGCGCTGTAGCGGCCGCCCGCGCACGGCGTCGGCGCGGTCGCGCCCACGGCGTCGATGAAGTAGCCGGCGGGGGCCGGCGTGCAGGCGGTCAATCCCGTGGTGCCGGCGAAACTGCCGGCAAGGCAGGCGATGGCGGTGGTCGCCGCCACCGTGTCGACGTAGGAACCGGGCGGCGCCGGCGTGCACGCGCTCTGCGCGGTGCTGCCGGAGAAACTGCCGACCGTGCACGGCGCGCTGGTCGAGGCCGCGGTCACGCCGACGAAGTAGCCCGGCAGCGCGGCGATCGCCGTGGTCGCGCCGGTGGTGCTCACGTAGTAGCCCAGCGGCGCCGGGATCTGCGCGATCGCGCCATTGCCGGCGGCGTAGTAGCCGACCTGCGCCACCGAGCACACCGTCGCGCCCGGCGTCGAGGTGTAGCGCCCCGGCGTGCACAGCTGCGTCGTCGTCGCCGCCACCGTGTCGACGTAGGAACCGGGCGGCGCCGGCGTGCACGCGCTCT
>CAZTNB010000083.1:0-4747 GCA_964614825.1 uncultured Gammaproteobacteria bacterium | reverse complement strand
CGGGATCTGCGCGATCGCGCCATTGCCGGCGGCGTAGTAGCCGACCTGCGCCACCTCGCAGCGGGTGGTGCCGGTACTGGGCTGGTAGCGCCCCGGCGTGCAGGCCACCGGCGAGGTCGCCGCCACCGTGTCGACGTACGAGCCCGCCGGCGCCGGCGTGCAGGCGCTGGCCCCGGTCGAGGAGGCGTAGTGCCCCAGCGTGCAGGGCGCGCTCGCGGTGGCGCCGGTCACGCCGACGAACTGGCCGGGCGCCGCCGGCACCGGCGCGCTGGCGGCGCTGGCCGCGACATAGAAACCCAGGGGCGCCGGGGTCTGCGCGGTGGCCGCGGGGCCGGCAGCGAAGTAGCCGGCCTGGGCGATCGCGCACACGGTGGCCGCGGTGGTGGACACGTAGCTGCCCGGCGCGCACGGCACCTGCGCGGTCGCGGCCGTGGTGTTGATGAAGTGCCCGACCGTGGCCGGCGACTGCGCGCTGGCGCCGGTGATGCCGACGTAGTAGCCGATGCTGGCGGGAATCTGCGCGGTCGCGCCGGCCAGCGGCACGAAATAACCCAGGCTCGCCGCGGTGCAGGTGCTGCCGTTGTCCCAATAGCCGGGCAGGCAGGCATTGCCTGCCACTGCAGGCGCCGACAGCACGGAAAGCACGGCCAGCGCCAACGGCTGGCGCGCGCGCCTGGCGAAGCGGCCCGACGGCATGGTTTTCCCCTGTATGCCGTTGCACACTGCGAACATCCACCGCGCCGTCGACCCGCATGCCGAACGAATCGCCGAACGCAGCGCCTGCGGAGCCGATCATAGCAGCGGTGGCCGCGCACCGTGCCGGCGACACCGCGCTGGCTGAACGGCTGTACCGCGCGCGCCTGGCGACCGCCCCGGACGACGTGGTCGCCCGTTTCAACCTGGGCACCCTGCTGCTGGCGCGGGGCGACGTGGCGGAAGCCTCGGTCCTGGTCGCGCGGGCCCTGGCGGAGGTGCCGCGGCACCCCTTGCGGGCCGAGACGGTGCGCGCCCTGGCCATGGCCCTGTTCCGCGCCGGGCATTGGGAGATCGCGCGGCCGTGGCTGGAGGAGGCGCGCCTGTCGGCGCCGGCCGATGCCGAGCTCGACGAGGCCTGGACCCGCGCCCGGGCGCCGCCGTGGCTGGAGCCGGAAGCCTGGGACCCGCTGGTCGGCGAAACGCTGCGCCGCGGCGCGCCGCGCGAGGCCGGCACCTACGTCTACACCATCGACATCGTCGGCACCTGCAACCTGCGCTGCCCGACCTGCCCGGTGGGCAACCTGCCCGACAGCGCGCGTCCGCGCGGTTTCATGGACTACGACCTGTTCGAGCGCATCGTCGCCAAGCTGCAGCAGGAGAGCCCGGCGGCGCGGCCCGAGGTGTGGCTGTTCAACTGGGGCGAGCCGCTGCTGCACCCGGAGCTGCCGCGCTTCCTGCGCCTGCTGCGCCTGCGCGGCCTGCCCGCGCACCTGTCGACCAACCTCAACGTGCGCCACGGTCTCGACGCGGTGGTGGCCGAGGCGCCGGCCTCGCTCAAGGTCTCGATCTCGGGTTTCTCGCCCGCCACCTATGCCGACACCCACCGCCGCGGCGACCTGGCGCTGGTGGTCGCGAACCTGCGCGCGCTGCGCGACGCGCTCGAGCGCCATCGCGTCGGCACGCGGGTGTGGGTGGGCCAGCACGTGTACCGCGGCAACCGCCACGAGGTCGAGCCGCTGGGCGAGCTGTGCCGCGAGCTGGGCTTCGAGCACCAGCCGATCGCCGCGTTCTTCCAGCCGCTGGAGAAGCTGATCCGCATCGCCGAAGGCGAGGCCTTGCGCGAGCCGGTCCTGGAACAGCTGCTGGAGCATCCGGCCGACTACCTGCGCCGCTTCGCGGCGCGGCGCGACCGCGGCTACGACTGCGAGTTGCGCTCCAACCAGACCGTGATCAACCACGACGGCACGGTGGCGCTGTGCTGCTCGGTCTACGAGCCGGAGAACCAGCTCGGGCTGGACTTCCTGCAGGTGCCGCGCGCGCTGATCGAGGAGCGCAAGTACGCGCACCCGACCTGCGCGAAGTGCCAGCGGCTCGGGCTCGCCTACGCGCCGTTGCGGCTGCTGGCGCCGGCCGACGCCATCGATTCCGCGTAGACCGACTCCAGCGCGCGGGTCAGCGCGGCGGGGTCGCCGATCGCGCTGGCCGCGACGCGATCGCGCAGCCCGGCGCGCATCCGCGCCAGCCCTTCGCGGTCCGCGGCCAGCGCGGCCGCGATGGCGACGTACTCGCGCTGCGTGCGCGCGACCAGCGCGCGCAGCCCGATCGCGCCGAGCATGGCGGCACTCTGGCGCGACACCGGCCGCTGCTGCGCCAGCGTCACCACCGGCACGCCCTGGGTCAGGGCCTCGAGGCTGGTCATGCCGCCGGGGAACGGGAACGGGTCCAGCGCGATGTCCACTTCGCCGTAGCGGGCCAGCAGGGTGGGATGGTCGCTGGCGCCGAGCAGGAACAGGCGCGCGGGGTCGACGCCGAGGCGGGCGAGGCGCGTCGCCAGGGTGTCGCGCAGCGCGGCGTCGGCCAGCGTCTTCCACTGCAGCATCAGGCGCGAGCCGGGCACCGCGGCCAGCACGTCGGCCCAGCAGGCCAGCACGTCCGGATTGAGCTTGGCGCTGTTGTTGAAGCTGCCGAAGGTGACCACGCCGTTGCGCAACGCCGGCAGCGGCGCCACCGGCGGCGCGTAGGGCACCGGGCGGAAGCGGAACTGCGTGCCGTCCACCGCCACCGCCGGCTCGGCCAGGAACGAGCCGGCGGCGGGGCCCAGCTGGTCGCTGCCGAGGACCAGGCCGTCGAGGCCCGGCACGCCGACACCGGCGAACCAGCCCAGGAACACGAAGTGGCGGCGTGCCGGCAGCCGCGCCAGCGCGCCCAGGCGGTTGTGCGCGGTGTGCCCGCACAGGTCCACCAGCACGTCGATGTCGTCGGCCCGGATGCGCGCCGCCAGCGCCGCGTCGTCGCCGCCGCCGGCCTCGTGCCAGTGCGGCACGCGGCTGCGCAGTTCCGCGGTGACCCAGTCCGGCCGCGGGGTGGCGGCATAGACGTGGACGCTGAAGCGCGCGGGATCGTGCTGCGGCAGCACGTCGCGCAGCAGGAAGCCGACCGGATGCGAACGCAGGTCGGGCGACAGGTATCCCACCCGCAGCGGGCCCGCCGCGCGCGGCCCGCACCGCGGCAGCGGGCCGACGCCGGCGGCGCGCAGCGCCGCGCCGTAGCGGCTGGCGATTCCGCGCAGCGCCGCGCTGTCGAGTCCCTCGTGGTATTGCGCGATCAGCTGCTGGTTGCTGGCGAGGTCCAGGCGCCCCGGCGCCAGCGCGCAGGCGCGCGCGATCGCGTCGATCGCGGCCGCGTTCTGCGCCTGGTCGCTCAAGGCCAGCGCCAGGTTGCACCAGGCCTCGGGACTGTCCGGCGCGCGGCGCGTCGCCTCGAGCAGGGCGCCGGTGGCCTGCGAGGCCTCGCCCAGCTCGCGCGCGGCCGCGCCGATCGCCACCAGCGCGGCGGCCGAGTCCGGCTCGCAATCGGCGGCGCGGCGCGCGTCGTCCAGTGCCGCGCGCGCATCGCCGCCGACCAGCAGCGCCGCCGAGCGGTTGATCCAGGCGCCGCCCATTCCCGGCGCCAGCTGGCAGGCGCGGTCGGCGGCGGCGAACGCCGTGGCGAGGTCGGCGCCGCGCAGCGCGACGAAGGACAGGTTGCTCCACGCCTGCGCATCGCCGGCGTCGACGGCCAGCGCCTGCTCCAGCTCGAGGCGGATGCGCGCCCAGTCGCTCACGCGGCCGCGCTCCCACGGGCGCGTGGCGGGCTGGGGCGCGGGCGCGACTCGGCGGCGGGGGCAGGCATCGGGGTGCATTGTGCTGCGCCGGCGGCGCCGGGTCATCCGCGGGCGTCGACTTGCGCGCGACGTCGCGACCGGTAGTCTGGCCGCGCATGCCACGCCTCCTCGCGTTCACCCTGCTCGTCGCGCTCTCCGGGCCGTCCGCGCCCGCGCGGGCCTGGGGCGACCTCGGCCACCAGGTGATCGCGGAGATCGCCGCGGCCCGCCTGTCCCCGGTCGCGCGCGCCGAGGTCGAGCGGATGCTGGGCGAGCCCGCGCCGCAGGCACTGCGCGAGGCCGCCAACTGGGCCGACCACGTCCGCGACTGGGACGGCGGCCGCAGCGCGCCCCTGCACTACGTCAATTTCCCGCGCGGCGAATGCCGCTACGTCGCGCGCCGCGATTGCCGCGGCGGTCGCTGCCTGGTCGCCGCGCTGGAGCGCAACGCCGGCGCGCTGGCGGCCGCGACGCCCGCGCAGGCGCGCGCGGACGCGCTGCGGTGGCTGGTCCACCTCGTCGGCGACGCGCAGCAGCCGCTGCACGCGGCGTGGCGCGACGACCGCGGCGGCAACGACGTGCAGCTGCGCTACCAGGGGCGCGGCACCAACCTGCACGCGCTGGTCGACCGCGAGCTGTTGCGCGACCGGCGCCTGCGCGCGCAGGCCTACGCGCGCGCGATCGAACTCGGGCAGGCGCCGCCGACGGCGAGCCTGGCCTGGGATGCACGGGCGCCGGCACGCTGGGCGGAGGAGTCGTGCGCGCTCGCCGCCGGCCTGTATCCCGCGGGCCGCGACGTCGATCCCGCCTGGGCGGCGCGCACGCGCGGCTTGCTCGAGCAGCGCCTGTACGTTGCCGGCCTGCGCCTCGCCGCGGCCCTGAACGCGCTGCTCGACCCGGCGCCGCCCT
>CAZTNB010000082.1:1683-13241 GCA_964614825.1 uncultured Gammaproteobacteria bacterium | reverse complement strand
GGAAGTTGTGGATCGGGATGCCCTCGTGCTGCGCGTCCTCCTTCTCCCACGGCGAGGCCTTCATCTCGTCGAAGCCGCTGCGCACGATGACCTTGACGTCGCTCGCGCCGAGGCGGCGCGCCGAGCGGCAGCAGTCCATCGCGGTGTTGCCGCCGCCGAGCACGATCACCCGCTTGCCGATGCGGGTGACGTGGCCGAAGGAGACCGAGGCCAGCCAGTCGATGCCGATGTGGACCTGCGCCGCCGATTCGCGGCGGCCGGGCAGGTCGAGGTCGCGGCCGCGCGGCGCGCCGCAGCCGACGAACACGCCGTCGTAGCCTTGCGCCAGCAGGGCCCGCATCGAATCGATGCGCTCGCCGGCGCGGAACTCGACCCCGAGGTCGAGCACGTAGCCCACCTCCTCGTCGATCACGCCCTCCGGCAGGCGGAAGCGCGGGATCTGCGAGCGGATGAAGCCCCCGGCCTTGGCCTCGCCGTCGTACACCACCACCTCGTAGCCGAGCGGCGCGAGGTCGCGGGCCACCGTCAACGAGGCCGGGCCGGCGCCCACGCAGGCGATGCGGAAGCCGTTGCTGCGTGGCGCGCGCGCCGGCATGCGGCTGCGCACCTCGCCCTTGCGGTCGGCGGCCACGCGCTTGAGGCGGCAGATCGCCACCGGTTCGGGCTTCTCGCCGTTGCCTTCCTCGACCCGCACGCGACGGCAGGCGGGCTCGCAGGGCCGGTCGCAGGTGCGGCCGAGGATTCCCGGGAAGACGTTGGATTTCCAGTTGACCAGGTAGGCGTCCGAGTAGCGGCCCTGCGCGATCAGGCGGATGTACTCGGGGACGGGTGTATGGGCCGGGCAGGCCCACTGGCAATCGACGACCTTGTGGAAGTAATCGGCACCGCGGATATCGGTGGGACGCACCTCACCCTCCTCGCCCGTACGCGCCGCGCGCGGGCCCGCGCCCCGACGGCCCTGCCGTGGCGCGCCTCCCGCCGGCGTCGCCGCGAGTCTAGCCCCAGCGGGCCGGCGCGGGAACATGCCGGCGGCACGCCGCGCCGGGGGGCTTCCCTGCGTCGCGCGGCTGGCGCAGCATCGGCGCCAGTTCCCCGGGGAGCAAGGACCATGGCGACGACCGAAGCGGGCAAGAGCGGCGGCATGGGCAGCGTGCTGCGCGACATGCGGATGGCGCTCGGCGACCTGTTCGCCGGCGGCCGGATCGAGCCGCGCGACGTGGTGATGGTGCAGGTGCTGTTCGGACTGCTCGGGCACCTGGCCCGCGCGGACGGCATCGTCACCAGCCACGAGGCCGAGTTCGTCAATGCGCTGATGGACGAGCTGGCGCTGCCGCTCAAGGCGCGCGGCGAGGCGATGGCGAGCTTCGAGCGGGGCCACCGGCGCCAGGTCGAACTGGCGACCGAACTGCAGCGCTTCGTCGAGGCCTATCCGCGCGGCACCGAGCAGGCCAGCAAGCTCTACGACGCGCTGCTGCGCCTGGCGGTGGCCGACGGCCGCGTGCGCCCGCGCGAGCGCGAGATGCTGCAGGAAGTGACGATCCGGCTGGGATTCGACCCGGCGGTGCTGGACGACCGCCTCAAGCGCCTGGGCGCGATGACCTGAGGGGCGGCCGTCGCGGCAACCGCGGCGCGGGCCGGTGCAACCGGGGTTTGCGCGGCGCGGGGCCGCGGCACGGGGGCGACGCCGACCCGGCGGGCCGGCGTCGCGCGCGGGTCACGGGCCCGGCGGGCCCGCGACCGCTTTCAGCTCACCAGGGCGCTGGCCAGCGGGAAGCGCCGGTCGAAGTCGTACTTGAGCTTGCGGTAGGCCTCCGAGTCGCGCTCGCCGGCCATCACCATCTCCCACAACTGGATCGCGACCTCGATCTCGTCGAGGCGCTCGTTGGGCTGCTCTACGCGCCGAACCGGGAAGGGAATGATCGTTGCCATGTCGTTTACCTGCATTGCGTGGATGCGGGCGGATGCAGCCGCTGTGGACACCTATGCAGCCCCCGTGCCATCCACGGCCTCGCCTCGTTTGCCATCCACGGGAAATCGCCGCCGCGAGCGCCAAGGCCCGCAGCGACGTCAGAAGCAACCTCAAATTATCGATGTAAATCATTGATTTACTGCGGTACCTCCGCTGGAAATCCGTCGCCGGGCCAGCCGGCCTCGCGGTGTCGCCGACCTCGCCGGGGCCGTGCCGAGGGCTGCCGAACCCGGGCGCGGAGCGTCACGCCGCGTCACCCGGGCCGGACCCGCGCACGGCAGGCGCGCCGGCCGACGGCCCGGGACCCGGGTCGCGCCCGGTAACATGGCGCGCCGCAGCGGCCGACTCAGGTCGCCGGCATCCCGGACCGGAGACCCATGGCTGCATTTGCCACCGAGCGCGTGCTCGCTGTCCGACATTGGACGGACGCCTACTTCAGCTTCACCACGACGCGCGACGAGGGCCTGCGCTTCGAGAACGGCCAGTTCGTGATGATCGGCCTCATGGTCGAGGGCCGCCCGCTGCTGCGCGCGTACTCCATCGCCAGCGCCAACTGGGAGGAGGAACTGCAGTTCTTCAGCATCAAGGTCGCCGACGGGCCGCTGACCTCGCGGCTGCAGCACATCCGCGCCGGCGACGCGGTGCTGGTCGGCAGCAAGCCCACCGGCACCCTGCTCATCAGCGACTTGCACCCGGGGCGCAACCTCTACCTGCTGGGCACCGGCACCGGGCTCGCGCCGTTCCTCGCCGTGGTCAAGGACCCGGCGACCTACGAACGCTTCGAACGCGTGGTGCTGGTCCACGGCGTGCGCTGGACGGCCGACCTCGCCTACCGCGACTACATCGAGCGCGAGTTGCCGCGGGTCCCGTACCTGGGCGAGACCATCGCGCGGCAACTGCGCTACTACCCGGTGACCTCGCGCGAGGACTCCGCGCACCGCGGCCGCGTGACCACGCTGTTCGAGCAGGGCCGCATCGCCGCCGACCTGGGCCTGGACCCGGCCGACCCGGCGCACGACCGCGCCATGATCTGCGGCAGCCCGCAGATGCTGGCCGACTTCCGCCGCATCCTGGACGCGCGCGGCTTCGCCGCCGCGCCGCGCATCGGCACGCTGGGGCAGTACGTGTTCGAGCGCGCCTTCGTCGAGCGCTGAGCGCGCCCGCTACCTTGCCCGCGTCGGCGGGGCAACGGTCCCCGCCGGCGCGCCGACGGGGACCGCGCGCAGCGCCTAGAACTTGACGCTGAACTCCACGCCCCAGGTGCGCGGCTCGTTGACGAAGCCGGTCAGGTTGTTGAAGTCGATGCCGCCCACCAGGCCGATCTCGTCGGTGATGTTGCGGCCGAAGACGGCCACGTCGTACTGGCCGAAGCCCCACTGGTAGCCCACGCGCAG
This sequence comes from uncultured Gammaproteobacteria bacterium, assembly GCA_964614825.1. GTDB lineage: Bacteria > Pseudomonadota > Gammaproteobacteria > Xanthomonadales > Ahniellaceae > JAGOEZ01. The sequence continues at coordinate 9,878 of CAZTNB010000082.1, read as the reverse complement.
GCCGCCCTCGAGGATGTCGTCGCTGTTGTATTCCTCCGACTCGTAGAGGAAGAACGAGGCCGAATCGCGATAGGCCCAGTCGGTGTAGAAGTACAGCTCGCCGCTCTCGAGCGGAATGCCCCAGCGCGCGGTCAGGTTCCAGATCCATTCCGGCGCCTGCGGCAGCGAGTTGCCGTCGATCGACACCGTGCCGGCCACCGCACCCGCCGGGTCGAGCACGGTGCAGCCGCTGCCGCAGGGCTGCACGGCCAGGTTCGGGTCGTCGATCTCGGTGTGGTTGTAGCTGGCGCCGAAGGTCACGAACAGGTTGTCGGTGAAGTACGACTCGAGGTCGATCTCCATGCCGTAGCCGTCGGTCTGGTCGGCGTTGATCAGGGTGTTGAAGTTGGTCTGGCCGCCGACCGCGGTCAGCTGCTGGTCGTCGACGGTGTACTGGAACACGTCGAAGGCGAGGCGGGTGCGGTCCTCGAACAGGTCGGCCTTGAAGCCCAGTTCCCACGACAGCACGGTCTCGGAATCGGCCACCGAGATGGTGTCGCCGAACAGCAGGCGGCCCTGCACGCTGGGCGCGCGGAAGCCGCGGGCGACGCGGCCGTAGAAGTTGAGATCGTCGTTGACGGTCCACACGGCGCTGAGGTCGCCGCTGATGTCGTCGTCGCTGGGGTTGGCGGTCAACAGTCCGGTGGGCCCGGCACCGATAGGCGACTGGAAGCGCTGCGCGTCGAACTCCTTCTCGTCGTCGGTGTAGCGCAGGCCGCCGCGCAGCACCCAGCTCTCGTTGAGCTCCCACTCGCCGGAGCCGAACACCGCCCAGGCGCGGTTCTCCTGGTGCTGCACGGCGTAGCCGTTCTGCACCCCGCCGCCGAGCGTGTCGTAGTTGAAGCTGTCGACGGTGATGTCCTCGTAGAAGTAGTAGAAGCCCGCCTGCCAGTCGAAGGCGCCCCAGTTGTTCGACTCGAGGCGGAACTCCTGCGTCCACTGCTCGTGGTCGGGCAGGCCGTCGGCCGACTCGGCCGGGAACGGGATGAAGCCCGGGCCGAAGGGCGGCGCGAAGGAGGCGCCGAAGCCGCCGTCGATGTCGCCGCGGCTCAAGGTGTCGACCGTCTCGTAGCCGGTCACCGAGTACAGCGTGGTGCTGCCCAGGTTCCAGCCCAGGCGCGCGCTGGCGCCCCACGACTCGAGTTCCTGGAAGTTGTCGCCGTCGATCGAGATCTCCTCGATGTCGAAATCGTCGACGATGTCGTTGCTGCCCGGCTCGATGATGTTGGCGCGGAACAGGCGCGCGGTGCCGTCGAGGTCGCGGTAGTGCCAGTTGAGCAGGCCGTTGAAGCCGTCGGGATCGCCGAAACCCAGCTGCAGGCGGGTGGCGAACTCGTCGAAGCCCTCGAGCTCGTCCACCGGGCCGGCGACCGTGTTGTCGACCCAGTCGTCGCGCTGCTGGTAGAGGATCGCGCCGCGCACGGCGACGTTCTCGCCGAGCCCGCCGCCGGCGGCCGCCTCGAAGTTGAGGGTGTCGTAGGTGGCGTAGGACAAGCGGCCGTAGCCCTCGAACTCCTCGGTCGGCTTGCGCGACTCGAACTTGACCACGCCGGCCGGGGTGTTGCGCCCGAACAGGGTGCCCTGCGGGCCGCGCAGCATCTCGATGCGGTCGAGGTCGAACACCGGGAAGCCCTTGAGGATCGGGTTCTCCTGCACGATCTCGTCGTAGACCAGCGACACCGGCTGGGAGGAGTTGAGGTCGAAGTCGGTGTTGCCCAGGCCGCGGATGTAGAAGCGCGGGAAGGCGCGGCCGAACGAGGACTCGACGTTGAGGCTGGGCAGGCGCCCGGCCAGGAAGCGGATGTCGTCGGCGCCGGAAGCCATTGCCTGCAGCTTCTCGTCGGAGACGGTGGTGATCGCGACCGGGACCGACCGGATGTCCTCCTCGCGGCGCTGCGCGGTGACGGTCACCGGTTCGAGCTGCTTGCGGCCGCCCGCGTCGGGTTCCTGCGCCTCCGGCTTGGCCTCGGGTGCGTCCGCCTCCGGGGCTGCCCACGCGGCGCCCAGGGGCAGGGCCAAGGCGATGGCCAGTGTCAGCGTGCGCAGGCGTGGCGCCTTGGATCCGTTCGACTCGATCTTCATCGGTATCCCCTCGATGGTTGTGGGGCCGCGCGCGCTCCGGCGCCGGACGGCCCGATCGGTTGCTGTGGCAGTGGCCAGTCGACTCCCCGCGATCGGGACCTGCGGCGGCATGACGCGGCCTCGCGCAAGGCTTGATCGCTGTCGGCGTCCGCGGCTCGTCCCACTCGGCGCCCGGCGCTCCCTGCACCGGACGGCGGTCGGATCTGCGTATCGGGGTGCCAGCTGCACCACGGCGCGACGACGCCGAAGCCTAGTCCGAACGCGATCCGTTGAAAAGTCGTTAAGGCGCCCCGCGCGCGGCGCCGGTCGTCCCGGCCTAGCGCGAGTACTGCCAGGACTGCATCCGGCCCGCGTGGTAGGGCATCACGCCGTGGAAGGGCCGCGGGTCGCCGTCGAACACCAGCGGCAGGAAGTGGCGGTCGCCCTCCCACAGGGGCAACTCCAGCAGCCGCGAGCGCTCGACCCATTCCAGCGTGCCCTCGGGGTTGCTCGCCAGCGGCGTGCCGCTCCAGCGCTCGACCAGGAAGATGAAGCCCAGCCAGTCCTCGCCGCCCTTGCCGAAGCCGGGCCAGTTGATGGTGCCGCGCAGCGACAGCGCCTCGCACTCGATGCCGGCTTCCTCGCGGATCTCGCGCCGCATGCCGGCGTGCACGTCCTCGTGCCGATCGAGCTTGCCGCCGAGTCCGTTGTACTTGCCCAGGTGCTGGTCGTGGGCGCGGGCGTTGCGGTGGATCATCAGCACGCGGTCGCGCGCCGGCGCGAGCACGTAGCCCAGGGTGGCCACGATCGGCGTGTAGGGCATGGAGCGGGTTCCGTGGGGAGCGGTCGATTCTGCCACGCGCCCGTGCGGCCGCCCTGCCCCGCCGTCGGCAGCGCGGTGGTGCCGTGGCGCCGGGGACTCGCAATCGGCGGCGCGATCCGGTAAGAGGAGCCACCCGCCGGGGTCGCCCGAGGGACGGGCGCCCCGTGGCGGCGCGCAGGCAACGCCAGGCCATGGCCGCGGCGCGGGGTATGGGCATGTCGCGCATCGGGTTGCTGGTTCCGCTGCTGGGCCTGGCCGCCGCCGGGATCGCCGGCGGCGCCGAAGCGCCCATCGATCGCCACGACACCCAGGTCGTGCGCCTGCCCACGCGCGACGAAGCCCTGATCCGCAGCATCGGCGCGCGCCAGTCGCACATGATCGTGCGGCGCGAGAAGGGCGAGATCGTGTTCGAGGCCGACGCCGCGCTGCGCGCCGAGCTGGATGCGGCCAAGCTGGACTGGCGCGTCGACGCCGACGCCACCCGCGGGCTCGCCGCCGGCCCGTGGTCGCGCGACCAGCGCGGCAAGAGCATCCCCGGCTTCGCCTGCTACCGCACCGTGGCCGAGACCACCGCGCGCCTGGCGCAGCTGCGCGACGCGCGTCCCGACCTGGTGACGCTGGTCGACATCGGCGACAGCTGGCAGCGGCAGAACCCGCTCCCGGGCGCCACGGGCGACGACCTCACGGTGGCGCGCCTCTCCAACGCCGCGATCCCCGGGCCCAAGCCTGCCCTGCTGGTGATGACCGCGATCCATGCGCGCGAGTACCCGACCGCGGAGCTGGGCCTGCGCTTCGTCGAATGGCTGGTCGCGCAACACGGCGCGCATCCGGACGCGACCTGGGTGCTGGACCACCACGAGGTGCACGTGCTGGTGCAGTCGAACCCGGATGGCCGCGTGCGCGCGCAGTCCCAGTCCGGCGGCAGCGGCAGTGCCGCCCAGCGCAAGAACCTCAACGCCAACGCCTGCGGCAGCGGGCGCCTGGGCGTCGACCTCAACCGCAACTACGGTTTCGAGTGGGGCGCGCACGGCGGCTCCAGCCCCAATCCGTGCCAGGACACCTACCGCGGCAGCGCGCCGCAGTCCGAGCCGGAGACGCTGGCGGTGGATGCCTACATGGCGCTGCTGTTCCCCGACCGCCGCGGGCCCGCGGCCGGCGATGCCGCGCCCGCCGACACGCAGGGCATCTTCATCGACGTGCACAACTACGCCGAGCAGGTGCTGTGGCCCTGGGGCGGCGTGACCGCGCCGGCGCCCAACGCCGCCGCGCTCACGGCGCTCGGCCGCCGGCTGGCGTATTTCAGCGGCTACGAGCCGATGCAGTCGGTGGGCCTCTACCCCACCGACGGCACCACCGACGACAACGCCTACGGCAAGCTGGGCGTGGCCTCGTACACGATCGAACTGGGCAGTGGCGCCAATTTCTTCACCGACTGCGCGACGTTCGACAACGAGATCTGGCCGCAGAATTTCGAGGCCCTGCTGTACGCGGCGCGCGCGGTGCGCGCGCCCTACCTGCTGCCCGGCGGGCCCGACGCCTACGCGGTCGCGGCCTCGCCGCCGTACGCATTCCCTGGCGACGCCATCGAGTTGCGCGCGACCCTCAGCGATGCGCGCTACAACCAGATGACCAACCAGCTCGGCGCCGGCGCGCTGCCGGTGCAGTCGATCGTCGCCGCCGATGCCTATGCGGTGGTGCCGCCGTGGCAGGCCGGCGCGATCGCGCTGCCGATGGCCGCGGCCGACGGCAGCTACGACGCCAGCACCGAGGAGGTGGTGGTCGCCGACACCGCGCCGGCGACACCGGGACCGCGCCTGTACTTCGTGCAGGGCCGCGACGCCAGCGGTGCCCTGGGCACCGTGCGGGCCGGGCGGGTCGAGGTGCTGGACCCGGCGCAGGGCGGCAGCGTGTCCGGCACCGTGCGCGCCGCGTCCGGCGCGCCGCTGGCGGCCACCGTGAGCGCCAACGCCGTGGCCACGCGCAGCCGCGCCGACACCGGCGCCTTCCTGCACCGGCTGCCGCCGGGGACCTACGCCCTGACGGCGAGCGCGCCGCACCACGAAAGCGCCAGCCTGGCCGGGATCGGCGTGGCGGCCGGATCCGCGATCACGCGCGATTTCAGCCTCTACGCGCTCTGCCCGCGGCTGGCCGAGGACGCCGAGAACGGCGCCGGAAGCTGGACCTCCGTGGTCGCCGCCGGCGCCAATGCCTGGGGCATCGCCAACGGGCAGGGCTACGGCGGCACCCGCGGCTGGACCGAGAGTCCCGCCGGCAACTACGCCGACGGCGTCGATACCAGCCTGGTCTCGCCGGTGTTCGATCTCTCCGGCTACACGGCGCCGGTGCTGGCGTTCGATTCGTACTGCGACACCGAGGCCGGCTACGACTTCGGCCGGCTGGAAGTGCGCACCGGACCGGCGGCGCCGTGGACCGAGGCGTATCGCTGCGACGGCGATCCCTCGTGGCGCCGGGTCGAGCTCGCGCTCGGCGCGCTGGCCGGCGCGGCGCAGGCGCAACTGCGCCTGCGCTTCACCAGCGACGGCAGCGTGGTGCGCAACGGCTGGGTGGTCGACAACCTGCTGCTGGAGGCGGGCGGTCCCACGTGCCGCGCCACGCAGTTCGCCGGCGCGCCCTCGACGCCCGACCTGGCCGCCGAGCGCGACAGCGGCGAATCCGACAGCGACAACGTCACCAATGCCGCCAGCCTGCGCCTGCTCGGCAGCTGCACCCCGGGCGACACCGTGGAACTGGTGCTCGGCGGCGTGCCGAGCGGCGTGCCGCTGGCCTGCGCCACGGGCAGCTACGAGGCCGAGATCGCCGTGGCCGAGAGTCCGGCGCTGGCGATCGCGGCGCGCGCGACCCGCGGCGCGCAGACCTCGGCGCCCAGCGCCGCGCTGACGGTCACCGTCGACCGCACCGTGCCGCCCGCACCGGCGATCAGCGGGCCGGCGCTGGCGGCCACGCCCGCGATCACCCTCGCCGGCAGCATGGCCGAGAATGCGGGGCGGGTCGTGGCGGAGGTGGACGGATCGCCGTTCTGCGACAGCGGCGCGCTGTCGGCATCCAATGCCAACCAGTGGAGCTGCGCCGGCACGCTGGCGGACTCTGGGCGGCACACCGCGACGGCGCGCCAGCGCGATCTCGCCGGCAACCTCGGCCCCGCGTCGCCGGCCTTTGCGATCGCGGTCGCCACCGGCGTGTTCGCCGACGGTTTCGAGGATTGAGCGTGGCCGCGCCCGGCGGCGCGCGCCTGGCTTGCCGGCCGGCCGCGCAACCTCCGGCGCGGATGCGGCTGTTCGTCCAGGGGTTTCCTAGCGCCGGCCGCGCGGCTTGCGCTCTTCCTCGAGGCGCACGTTGAGCACCTCGGCGCCCTGGCTGGAGCCGTTGAGCGCGGCGATGGCCGCGCGCGCTTCGTGCCCTTCCATCTGCAGCTGGGCGAGGCCGCGGCATTCGCCGGTGAACAGATCCCTGGCCATGCGCAGCGAGCGCACCTTGCCGTAGGGGGCGAACAGGTCGTTGAGCGCCTGCTCGGTCATGCTGCGCGGCAGGCCGCGCACTTGAATCGTCAACATGGGGACTCCTGGTGATGGGTGAGCGCGGACCCGTGGCATCCGTGCGCCCGCGCGGCATGGAGCCGGGGCGCGGAGAGCGGGAACGGGACGGGGCAGGCAACGGCGACGGCGCGGTGGCGATACCGCATTCAGGCCGACCGGCGATCGATCGGGCAGCCGCTGCGCGCACACCTTAGCACGGCGCCCCGATCGCGAGCCGGCGCGCCCGCGCCGGCCGGGCTTGCCGCCAGCCCCGCCGGCACCGACACTGTGCGCCGCTGCTGCCGCTCGGGAAGTCGCCGGATGTCGGGCCTGTCGCTGTTGAAACGCCTGTTCGGCGCCGGCGAGATCCCGGAGCGCCGCCTGCGGCCGCGGGTGTCCGCGCGCGCCGGCACCCGCATCCTCATCGTCGACGACTCGGCCACCATCGTCGCCCTGTTGCGCAAGTTCCTGCGCCAGAACCACTGCGTCACCCTGGAGGCCGGCGATGCCGAGACCGCGGTGGAAATCGCGCGCGCGGAGCATCCCGACTGCATCTTCCTCGACATCGTGCTGCCGGGCATGAACGGCTTCGCCGCCCTGCGCATCCTGCGCCGCGACCCGCACACGCGCGACATCCCGGTGATCATGATGAGCGGCAACGAGCAGGCCACCGAGCAGTTCTACGCCCAGCGCATCGGCGCCGACGACTTCATGAAGAAGCCGTTCTCGCGCGCCGAGGTGTTCGCGCGCATCGAGCGCCTGCTCGACGCCGAGCAGGTGCCGCAGCGTGCGGCGGCGCGCGCGCCCGAGTTGCCGCCCGCGGCCGGCTGAGGCCCGCGACCCGGCGCCTCGCGCCCGTTCCCGCAGCCCGACCGCCCTGCCCCGCGCATGCTTCGCAATCGCTACCTGCAACTGGACGTGTTCGCGGACCGCCCCGGCGGCGGCAACCCGCTGGGCGTGGTGGTCGGCGCGCAGGCATGGAGCGCCGGGGCGATGCAGGCCTTCGCGACCTGGACCAACCTGGTCGAAACCACGTTCCTGCTGCCGCCGACCACGCCGCAGGCCAGCTACCGCGTGCGCATCTACACCCCGCAGCGCGAGATTCCCTTCGCCGGACATCCGACCGTGGGCAGCGCGCATGCTGCGCTGGCGTGCGGGCTCGCCGCGCCACGCGACGCTCTGCTGCTGCAGGAATGCGCCGCCGGCCTGCTGCCGGTGCGGGTCGAGGGCGAGGGCCCCGCGCGGCTGCTGTCGGTGCGTTCGCCGGCGGCGCGCATCCTGCGCCACGGCGTGGCCGCACAGCCGCTCCTGCGGCCGATCCTCGACGGCATCGGCCTCGGGCGCCTGCCGCCGGCCTTCGTGGAAGGCGGCCGGCGCTGGTGGGTGGCCGAGTTCGCGGACGAAGCCACGGTGCGCGGCTGGCAGCCCGACCACGCGGCGATCGCCGCGCTGGCACGCGCCGACGATGCGCTGGGGCTGTGCGTCTACGCGCGCTGCGCGCATGCCGATTACGAACTGGTGGTGCGCGCCTTTCCCGCCGGGGTGGGCATCGTCGAGGATCCGGCCTCGGGCGCGGCCAACGGCCTGATCGGCGCCTTGCTGGCGCAGCGCGAGCCGCAGGGCGCCCTCGCCCATGGCTACCGGGTCAGCCAGGGGCGCGAACTCGGCCGCGATGCGCGCATCACGCTGCGGATCGAGGGTCCCGACGCGGTCTGGGTCGGCGGCCGCACCCACACCGT
>CAZTNB010000082.1:0-1583 GCA_964614825.1 uncultured Gammaproteobacteria bacterium | reverse complement strand
TGGGGTGCCCGCGGGCGCCCGGGGAGTGGGTCATGAAGCCGCAACATCTCGCGCGCCTGCTGAGCCTCCTGCTGCTGGGACCCTGCTGCCTCGCCGCGACGGCCGGCACCCTGGTGGTGTCGTCGACCGCGCCGGCGCTCAACGCCAGCAACGTGGCGCGCAACACCGCCATCGTCGTCAACTTCGATCGCGCGGTGCAGACCGCCTCGGTCACCGAGTCCACGCTGCGCGTGTGGGGCTGGTCCGGCGGCCGCGCGCCCACCACCCGCGCCTGGTCCAACGGCGACCAGACCCTGACCATCACGCCCACGCGCAACTTCTTCCCCGGCGAGCGCGTGACCGTGAACCTCGCCGCCGCCATCACCGCCGTCGACGGATCGCCGCTGCGCGCGGGCGGCTACACCCTGCAGTTCCTCACCCGCGCCGGCGTCGCCAGCGCGAACTTCACCCTGATCGACACGGTGACGGTGCGCACCAGCCCCGGCGCCACCACGCGCCTCTACGGCGGCGCCTTTCCCGACCTCAACGACGACGGCTGGATCGACTACGTGGCGGTCAACGAGGTCAGCGGCGACCTGCGCGTGCTGATGAACCGCGCCGACGGCAGCGGCCTGGTGCACCCGGTGCTGCAGCCGCCGCGCGCGATCGGGCTCGAGGCCAGCCCCAACGAGGCGGTCGACTTCAACCACGACGGCCGCATCGACATGGCCACCAGCAATACCTCGTCGAACAGCGTCTCGATCGTGTTGGGCAACGGCAACGGCACCTTCCAGCCGCAGCAGGAGATCCCGGTCGGCAATTCACCGCACGGCCTCGCGGCGCTGGACGTCGACGGCGACGCCGACCTCGACCTGGTCGCCGCCAGCTTCGGCAGCAACAACCTGTCGCGCCTGCTCAACAACGGCAGCGGCGTGTTCGGCGCGGCCACGAGCTTCGACTCCGGCGGCAATGGCGAGTACCCGCTGGCCGCGGGCGACATGGACAACGACGGGCTCACCGACCTCGTGGTCGGCACGCGCAACGACCAGCAGGTGCACGTGCTGCACAACAACGGCAACGGTACCTTCACCCGCGTGTTCAACGGCCCGGTGGGCGGCTTGACCTGGATGATCGCGGTCGGCGACGTCAACAACGACGGCAACCTCGACGTGTCCTCGGTCAACGGCCAGAGCAACAGCGCCGCGATCCTGCTCGGCAACGGCGCCGGCGCGCTGGGCGCGCCGGCGTCGACCGGCAACCTCGGCGGCACCCTGATCGCCACCGACCTCGGCGACCTCGACGGCGACGGCGACCTCGACTGGGTGATCTCGAGCTACAGCGCGGCGCGCTGGTTCCTGCGCAGCAACAACGGCGCCGGCGTGTTCAGCGCGGCGGGCGAGATCCCCGCGCCGCAGTCGGGCTCGTGCGGATCGCTCTACGACTTCGACAACGACGGCGACCTCGACCTCGCCCTCGCCGACGAGCTCGAGGACGTGGTCCTGCTGCTGCGCAACGGCCCGGCGGTGCCGCCCCTGTTCGCCAACGGCTTCGAGTCACCCTGAACGCCGGTGCCGGCAGCGCCGCTCAGCCCATGCAGAACACGT
>CAZTNB010000081.1:0-13890 GCA_964614825.1 uncultured Gammaproteobacteria bacterium | reverse complement strand
GGGCCACGGCCCGTCGCAGGAGGCTGCCGCGATGCGCTTGACGGACACGCTGGTCACTTGGGCAATCGCGGCGGCTATCGCCGCCGCCCTGCCGGCCGCCACGGCCGCCGAGGGCGACATGGCGACTGCGCCCGCCGCGGCCACGGCGGCGCCGATCGACGCCGAAGCCCGGGCCGTGATCGAGCGCATGTCGGCGTACCTCGGCGGCCTCGAGCGGTTCTCGATCGCCGCGCGCGAGTCGCGCGACGAGGTGCTCGCCTACGGCTACAAGCTGCAGCGACAGCAGACCGCGACCATGGTCGTGCAGCGCCCGGACCGGCTGCGGGTCGAGGTCGACGGCGACCTCAAGCGGCGCAGCTTCGTCTACGACGGCAGGACCCTCTCGATCCTCGCGCCGGACCAGGGCGTGTACGCCCAGGTCGAGGCGCCGCCCACGCTCGATCTGCTGCTCAACGGCCTGCTCAACCGCGGCATCGAGATGCCGCTGATCGACATGTTGCTGCAGGCGGTCAAGGGCGACCTGGCCGCGGGCGTGCTCGCGGGCCGGCTGGTCGGGGCGAGCAAGGTCGACGGCGTCGCGGTCGACCACCTCGCGTTCCGGCAGGCGACCATCGATTGGCAGTTGTGGGTCGAGCAGGGCGAGCGCGCCTTGCCGCGCAAGCTCGCGATCACGACCCGCTACGCGGTCGGCGATCCGCAGTTCACCGTGGTGCTCGACTGGGACCTGCAGCCGCGGATCGGGGCGGGGACCTTCGACTTCGTGCCGCCGCCCGGGGCGCGGCGGATCGGCTTCGCCGACGGCGACGCGGAGGGAGGACGGCCATGACCGCATCGACGATCCGTTCCGGGCGCAAGGCTGCGGGCGGCGCCGGACGCTGCCTCCTGCTGGCCGTGGTGGCGGCGGCCACCGCCGCACTGGCGATGCCGCAGACCGGAGCCGCACGCGGCGCGGGCGCCGGGGTCGGTGGCGGCGGTCGCATGGCGACGGCCTCGGTCGCGGGCGCCAACCGCGCCGCGGGCGTAGCGCCGGGTCGTCCCGCGCAGCTGCCCGCCACGCCAGGCGTCGACCGGCCCGTGGACCGGCCCGTGGACCGCAATGCCGATGGCTGGGGCTGGTACTACGGTTACGCCTACGGCAGTTCCGGCGACGACGATCGCGAACAGGCGGACGACCGCGACATCGACGTGGAGGGCGTCGCGGCCGCGGCCGCCACGGCTGCCGTCGCGGCGGTCGCGGCGGCGGCGCCTCCCGCGGCCGGTTCGGTGGTCTACGAACTGCAGCCCGGGTGCTCGACCGTCGAGCGCAACGGCGCCTACCTCCGCTACTGCGGCGGCGTCTACTACAAGGAACAGTTCGAGGGCGACCGCGTCGCCTACCTCGTGGTCAATCCCTGAGGCGCCGCGCAACCGCCGCCCGCCTTGCCGCATTCGCCTGCCAGGAAGCCGCCATGAACGCGCGATGGCTCGTCTGCCTGCTGCTCTGCGCCGCGGCGTGCCCGGCGGCCGCAGCCCCGGACTGGGGACCGGTCACGATCAGCAACGAGACCATCGCGCCGGGCGAATCGCGCCGCTTCAGCTTCGAGGGCGCCCGCACCTTCGAAGGCGCGTTCATCGACTTCCCGGTCTTCGTGGCGCGCGGCGTGCGCAGCGGCCCGACCCTGTGCCTGACCGCGGCGATCCACGGCGACGAGGTCAACAGCGTGGAGATCGCGCGGCGCGCCTTCGCGGGCGTCGATGCGAAGCAGCTGGCCGGCACGCTGGTGGTGCTGCCGGCGGTCAATGCCTCGGGCTTCCGGACCAAGAACCGCAACATGCCCGACCGTCGCGACCTCAACCGCGCCTTCCCGGGCAACCCCAACGGCAGCGTGGCCTCGATCGTGGCCAACGTGGTGTTCGAGGGCGTGATCCGCAACTGCTCCTACCTGATCGACCTGCACACCGGCTCCAACTTCCGCAGCAACCTGCCGCAGATCCGCGCCGACACCCGCAATCCGCGCACGCTGGCGCTGGCCAAGGATTTCGGCGTCGGCATCGTGGTGGCGGGCGAGGGGCCCGAGGGCAGCATCCGGCGCGAGGCGATGAAGGCGGGCATTCCGGCGATCATCTACGAGGCGGGGCCGCCCTACATCTTCCTCGAACCCGAGATCGTGCGCGGCGTCGAAGGCGTCAACAACGTGATGAGCCACCTGGGGATGGCCGGCGAGCAGCCCGACGCCGCGGAGTCCAAGCTGCTGGTGCGCTCGCGCTGGCTGCGCGTTCCGGCCCGCCAGGGCGGCGTCTACCTGCCGGTCGTGCGGCTCGGGGCCGTCGTCACGCCGGGGCAGTTGCTCGCCACCGTGACCGATCCCGTCACCGACCAGGTCAGCGAGATCCGCGCGCCGGAGGCCGGCGTCGTCATCGGCATGGCGCTGCCGCAGGTGGTGCTGTCCGGCTTCGCGCTGCTCCACGTCGGCGACGTGCAGTAGCGCGCGCCTGCCGCCCGCGTTCCGGCTCAGAACAGCACCTTCAGCACGCGATCGAGCAGTTCCTCCAGCGAGATCATCGTCAGCAGCAGGGGCCCCACCGGCAACAGGGTCATCACGCCGAGCTCGAACACCGTGCGCAGGTTGAACGGCGCGATGCGCATCGACTGGATCACGCCGACGCTGTTGCCGATGTCGGCCAGCGACTGGATATCCGGGCTGCCGACCAGCGCCTCGCCCGGCGCCGCGCCGCCGCGCAACCACTTGCGGTCGAACTCGCGCGCATAGGCTTGCGCCAGGGTGCCGTACTCGCGCAGGCCGGTGCGCTTGGCCGCCGCGAGGCGCGGGGCGAACGCGAGCATCGGCCCGAGGATCGCGAACACCATCACGGCCACCAGGCCGATGAGTTCCACCTTGAACTCCGGGAGGCGGGCGCCGGCGTGGAAGATGCGGTTGGCGATCATCCCGGCCAGCAGCGTGCCCTGGGCGAGCAGCACCGGCGCGAAGGCGTAGCCTACGCCGCCGAGGAAGCCCAGCCCGCCGCAACGGTCGGGGTGGGTCGGCATGAAGCTGAGCTCGATGCGCGACACCTGCCACTGGAAGCGCGCCCAGATGAGCAGGCGGAAGTACCAGCGCAGGAGCAGGAACTGGAACAGCGGCATGCTCACGCAGCCCAGCCACCAGCCCGCCAGCGATGGCCGCCAGCTGCCGTCGGCGCCGACGCCGCTCCAGGTCGCCACCTCGAGCACGCCCTGCGAGCGCCAGGTCAGGGCCACCCCGGCCGTGTAGACGACCGCAAGCAGGAGCAGCTCGGCGCCGATCGAGTTGCGCAGCCGTATCGCCGCATCGATGGCCGCCTCGAAGTCCGGCAGCGCCGCTTCCGGGACCATGCCACGATCCAGGAACTGGCGCACCACCGGGCGCATGCGCAGGTGCACCACCAGTTCGGCCACGATCAGCAGCGGCAGCGCCAGCAGCAGGCGCACCTGCATCTCGATGTCCTTGAGGAAGGGCAGCGACCCGCTCCCGCCCCAGGCGCTGCCCTCGGCCAGCGTGAGCAGCAGCAGCGGCAGCCAGGCCAGCAGCACGATTACCGTGACGCGGCGCCGCACCAGCTGCCCGGCATCGTCGTCCAGGCGTGCCTTCTTCCACAGCTGGTAGAGCGGGCCGCCCAGCACCAGCGAGAACTCCACCGGCTCCTTCATGGCGGCGACTCCAGTGGGTCCGCGCGTGGGCATCGTCGTGCAATCCTCGAATGGTTCGCAAGGACCGGCCGGGGTCCTCCCCGACCGCGGCCGATCCACTGTCGCGCATGGAAGCACCGGCCCATGGCGCCGGTGCCCGCGCCACCGCCGCTCAGGGCGTGGCGTCTTGCTTGAAGGTCACGATCGGCGAATCCGCCAGCAGCTGCTCGGCGTAGCGCGCCATCGGCGCGAGGTCGATCTGGCTGACGAAGGTCGAGTAGGTGAGGGTGGCCAGCAGGCTGCGCGGATCGGAGATCCACGGCGGCACGTTGCGCGGCGCGCGGCACAGGCCCATCGCCGCGAGCTCGCACAGCACCGGCAGGTCCTGCACGTCGAGCTTGCCGCAGAACAGCAGCTTGAGCACGTCGGCGCGCCCGGCGGCGAACATGGCGCGCACCACGTTGCTGACCTGGAGCAGGCCATAGACGTAGCTCACGTCCTTGGTGAAGGGCGCGCCGCCGCTGACCACGCCGCCGCGGTACACGCGCCGGGTGTTCTCGTAGGCCTGCTCGGGCTGGCCGACCCGCTCGAGGAACCAGCGGTAGACCTCGCGGAAGTCGGCGCCGTCGATCGCCATCTGGATCGCGACCACGCGGTCGGCGAGGCGCCGGAAGCGATCCAGCTCGATGGTGGAGCTGATCACTTCCGCGAACACCGCCAGGCCTTCCTGGGTGCGCGTGGTGTAGGGATAACCAACGCCCAGGATCGGCAGCAGGTCCTGGTGCTTGCCGTTGATCGAGGTACCGCAGTGGATCCAGGCCTCGTGCTGGAGCAGCTGCTGCGCGTCGCGGTCGGTGAAGCGGGCGTCGCGCCGGATGCGGATCTCCTTCGAGGTCGCAAGCGCATTCGCCGACAGGGTCGGCACGACCGTCACCGCCGGGGCGTCCTCGCCGAAGCGCTCGGCCAGCGCCTTGCGGATCGTGCGTGCCACCTGGGTCGCCCCGTGGCTGGTGGCGCCGGACGGCGCGATCCGGACTCGGGCCAACTTGTCGATCGAGGCGTGGATGCTGCGCGCCATGTCCAGCGGCGTGGCGGGGAACAGCTTCACCGGCGTCGACGAATCGCCGTAGAGCATGCGCCCGTGCGTGTAGAAACCCGGGGTGCCCACGGCCTCGAGCATGCGCGCGGTCGCCTCGATCGCGTCGGCGTGCCGCGTCAACCACGCGTCGACCCGCGCGTGGCCGGTGGTGATCCGGCGCGCGCGCTCGATCCGGCGCAGGGTGCGACCGGGATCGACCGGTTCGTAGGCCACCACGGGCAGGTCCTTGCCCTTGCGGGCCAGGAAGCGCGCGCGCACCTCCAGCGGCCAGTCGATCGCCTTGAGCACCCGCAGGGGACGCGCGGCATCGGCCAGGAGCGACACCGCGGCGAGGATGGGCTCGCGCAACTCCGGGGGCGCGGCCGGTGCTCGCGGGTCCTTGCGCATCGCGGCCGGCTTGCCGGGTTCGTGCGTGCCGGCCATGTCAGTGCGGTCTCGGGCCATGGGCGCCCCGGTAGCGGCTGGCGCCCTCCCGCAGGGCCGCGATCACCAGGCTCCCGGACTCGGTCTTGCCGAAGAAGGCGACGCAGCCTTGCCGCTCCGCATCGCCGCGCGTCTGCGGGTCGTCGTGCGCGGTGACGTAGACGACCGGGACCGCGATCTCCCGCTTGCGCAGCAGGCGGTGCAGCTCGATGCCGGAAATGCCGCCAAGGCGCACGTCGAGGACCATCGCGTCGTAGTCCAGCAGCCGCGGGGCAGCAAGCAGCGCTTCCGCCGACGCATAGGTATCCACGGCCATGCCGGCCGCGCGCAGGAGCCGCGCCATCCCGGCGCTTGCGCCCGGATCGTCATCGACGATCGCGATGTTGAGGGATGCGTGGGCGCACATGCGCGGAGTCGGGCCGGATCGGTGGTTCGTGCCAGCACTCTATCGGCCGCCGGGGCCGGGCGTACCTGCCCTTTTGGGTTGCGCCCGGGTGTCTGGTCGGGGAGGCGCGGGCGCCGGCCACGCGGAACCGCGGCCGGCGCGCGCCGCTCAGGTGCTGCCGGCCTCGGTCGCGGCGGGCAGGACGATGCGGAAGGCGGCGCCGCCATCGATCTGGTTGTTGGCGTCGATGGTGCCGTCCATCGATTCGACCAGCGAGCGGCAGATCGCAAGGCCCATGCCCATGCCATTGGCCTTGGTGGTGTGGAAGGGCTCGAAGATCCGCTTCAGCGCCTCCGGCGGCAGGCCGGGCCCGGTGTCGCGCACCACCAGCTCGACCTGTCCGTCGGCCAGCCCGCGGGCGCTGATGGCCAGGCGCCGCGCGCCCTGCGGAACCTGCTCGAGCGCGTCCAGGCTGTTGAAAACCAGGTTGAGCAGGACCTGCTGCAGCAGCACGACGTCGCCACGCACCGGCGCGACGCCCCGCGGGATCTGGGTGCCGACGTCCACCCTGCGCGCGGCGGCGTCGTGGCGCGCCAACGCCACCACCGTGTCCACCAGTCGGTCCAGCGGCACGGCGCCGAACTCGGGTTGCTTGCGCCGCAGCAGCGCGCGCATGTGCTCGATGATGGCGCCGGCGCGCTGGTCGTCGCTGCGGATGTCGGAAACGATCGAGGCCAGCTCGGCCTGGTCGGCGTTGCCGGCGTCGAGCATCAGGCTCGCCGCCTCGGCATTGCGCAGGATCGCCCCCAGCGGCTGGTTGATCTCGTGCGCCAGGGTCGAGGCCAGCTGCCCGGCCAGGCTGATGCGCGCGGTGCTGAAGGCCTGCTCGCGCAGGCGCTGCAGTTCCTGTTCGTCCTGCCGGCGCCGGGTCACGTCGACGATCGACGCCAGTACCTGGGGGCCGTCGCGGGTCTGGATCGGGCTCAGTCCGACCTCGACCACGAGCTCGCCGCCATCGGCGCGCCGCGCGCGCAGCTCGCGCCCCGCGCCCATGCGCCGGGCGAGCGGCTCCCGGGCGAATTCCCCGCGGTGGGCGCCGTGCGTGGCGGCCGTCACGCCGCTGGCAAGATCGTCGATCTGCCGCCCCAGCAGGGCCGTCGCCTCGTATCCGAACAGGGCCTCGGCCTGGCGATTGGCGAGGGTGATGCGGCCGTCGGCGTCGACCAGCAGCATCGCGCTGGGCGCGGCCTCGACCACCATGCGGAAGCGCTCCTCGGCGGCGCGGCGCTCGCTGACGTCGAGGCACACGCCGTGCAGCGCCCGCGCGCGCGCGGCCGGGTCGCGCTCGATCGAGCCGCGCGCCTCGATCCAGCGCCAGGGCCCGGTCGTGGTCCCGACGCGGTAGGAAACCTCGAACTCCGCGTTCGTCCGCACCGCATCCAGCAGGGCCCTGCGCACGTGGTCGCGATCCTCCGGGTGCACGCGATCGAGGATGTCGGCGATGTCGGCGAGGCGCGCGTCGCCGATGCCGTGCATCGTGCGCGCGATCGGGTTGGCCCACATCTGCCCGTCCTGCGCATGCCAGGAAAACAGGCCCAGGCCGGCGGCCGAGGCCACGAGTTCATTGCGCTGCTGGCTCTCGTGCAGGTCCTGCGCCAGGCGCTTGGCGATGGCGAGGTCGCGGCTGACCTCATAGGCCATGACCAGGACAATGCCGAGCGCAGGCAGGCTGATCGTGTACGGCGCCAGCAGCAGTCCGTTGTTCACGGCCGCGCCGAGGCCGGCGGCGACCAGCACGAAGAAGACCAGGCCTCCGCCGACCGACCAGGCCTGCCGCCGTTGTTCCCGGCCGAGTCGTGCGTGCGACCAGGCCGCCGCCAGCGCATAGACCAGCATCAGCACGTTGCTGGCTTCGGGAAGACGGGTCCAGGCACTGGTGGTGCCCACCGGCACCGTCACCGGCTGGCCGAGGAACTCGACGCGCGCCAGGCCCGTGATTTCCACGAAGTTGACGCTGGTCGGGACCAGGTAGTTCACCAGCAGCGCGGCCAGCCGCAACGCGATGGCGAGGCCGCCGATCCAGGCATGGCGCGGCCCGAAGATCAGCCGCACCATGGCGATGAGCGACACCGTCAGCAGCGCGATCGGGACATGGACATCGCGTACCAGCGCGGCGAAGTGGGCCGCAGAGTCGGCCTGCATCATCCGCAGTTCGAAAGCGGCGACGCCGGCGACGCCGGCCACCAGGCCCACGAAGGCAAGGCTGGCAAGGGCGCGCCGGTCGTTGAGCCAGAGCAGCAGGTGGATGCCGCCCAGCGTTGCGCAGGCGGCGAGGGTCATCGACCAGATCGAGACCACGGGATCGAACACGCGCGACGTTCCGTCCGGCACGGGGCCCGGGACGCGTACTCTAGCCGACGGCGGCGGCGGCGAGGCCGGGCACCGCGGACGCCACGCACCGCACCAAGGGGCAGGCTGGCGAGCCCGGTGCTCGACTAAGCTGCGGGCAGGGGCCGCGCCGGCGGCATGGCCCGAGGGAGGACAAGGCCATGGCACCACCAGACACCGCCCGCGTCGCCGCGGTGCCGCGATTCGCGCTGCTGCCGGACTGGTTGCGCGAGTACCAGCCGGGGTGGCTGCGCGCCGACCTGGTCGCCGGCATCACGCTGGCGGCCTACCTGCTGCCCGCGGGCATCGGCGATGCCTCGCTCGCCAACCTGCCGCCGGAGGCGGGCCTTTACGCCTGCCTGTTCGGCGGACTGGTGTTCTGGCTGTTCTGCGGTTCGCGCCACACGGCGATCACCGTCACCTCGGGCCTGTCCCTGCTGATCGGCGCCTCGCTGGGCGACCTCGCCGGCGGCGACCCGGCGCGCTTCGCGGCCCTGGCCGCCTGCACCGCGCTGATGGTCGCGGCGCTGGCCGTGCTGGCCTGGACGATCCGCGCCGGCGTGATCGTCAACTTCATTTCCGACACGGTGATGGTGGGCTTCAAGGCCGGCATCGCCCTGGTCCTGGCCAGCACGCAGTTGCCCAAGCTGTTCGGCTTCAAGGGCTCGCATGGCGATTTCTGGGAGCGGATGGGCTATTTCCTCGCCCACCTCGACCAGACCAATACCGTCGCGTTGACCCTGGGCCTGGCGGCGCTGGGCCTGCTGCTGGCCGGCAAGAAGTTGCTGCCGAACCGACCGGTCGCGCTGGTCGTGGTGGTCGGCGGCATCCTCGCGACGCAGTACTTCGGACTCGAGGCGCGCGGCGTGAAGTTGCTGGGCGACGTGCCACAGGGCCTGCCCGCGATCGGCTTGCCGGCGGTGGGCTGGCGCGAGGTCAACGAACTTTTGCCATTGGCGCTCGCCTGCTTCCTGCTGGGCTCGGTGGAAACCGCGGCCATCGGCCGCCTGTTCGCCGCCAAGCACGGCCATCGCTTCGATGCCGATCGCGAGTTCCTGGCCCTGGGCGCGGCCAACCTGGCCGCGGGCCTGGGCGCCGGCTATCCGATCAGCGGCGGCATGTCGCAGTCGCTGGTCAACGAGAGCGGCGGCGCGCGCACGCCGCTGTCGGGCCTGATCGCGGCCCTGATCGTGCTGGCGGTGGTGCTGTGGTTCTCGCGGCTGCTGCACGACCTGCCGCAGCCGGTGCTGGCGGCGATCGTGCTGATGGCGGTGACCAGCCTGGTCCGCGTCGCCGCGCTCAAGCGCCTGTGGCGCGCGCACCGGACCGAATTCGTGATCGCGATCGCGGCCCTGCTGGGCGTGCTCGGCTCCGGCATCCTGCGCGGCGTGCTGATCGGGGCGATCCTGACCCTGGGCCTGCTGCTGCGCCGCGCGGCGAGTCCGCACGTGGCCTTCCTGGGTCGCATTCCCGGCACCCGCCGCTGGTCCGACCTCGAGCACGGTCCCGACAACGAGACCGTGCCCGGGGTGCTGGCCTTCCGGGTCGAGTCCTCGCTGCTCTATTTCAACGTGGATTCGGTGCGCGAGGCCGTGATGCAACGGATCGTCGCAGCGGCGGAACCGGTGCGCGTGGTGGTGTGCGACCTGTCTTCCTCGCCGCAGGTGGACCTGGCCGGCGCGGAAATGCTGGCCCAGTTGCAGCGCGACCTCGCGGCGCGCGGCATCGCCTTGCGCGCGGTCGAGGCGCGCGCCGGCGTGCGCGACATGCTGGTGCGCGAAGGCCTCGACGAGCGCCTCGGCCACGTCGGCCGCGGCGAGACCCTGGCGGCGCTGGTCGAGCGCGAGGCGGCGACGATGGCCGGCGCGAATCCCGCCGCGTCGTAGCGCGGCGCGAGGGCGCGGGCGGGCACGGCGCGCGGCGCGATCAGCCGCCGAGCGCGATCGTGATCGCCACCAGCACCGAGCCCAGCACGGCCATCAGCAGGCCGATGCGCCAGCGTGGGCGCCCGGCGTAGCCGCCGAGGATCGCGCCGCAGGCGTAGAGCATCACGATCGCGACCGCGTTGGACACGCGCAGCGCGGTGCCCGGGGCCTCGATCAGCATGAACGGGATCGCGACCGGGAAGGTCGACAGGACCACGAGCAGGAACACGCCCAGCGCCGCCAGCCAGTCCTCGCGCCGCGGGCCGGTGCGCAGCACGTCGAGGGGCATGCCGGCCAGGTGCTTGCGCAGCCGTTCCAGCGCCGGCGCGTCCAGCGACGCCGCCAGGACCGGCGGCAGCGCCTCGCCGATGATGCGGTCGGCGAGTGCGGGCGCCCGGGCTTCCCGCACCGCGTGGATCAGCTTGGCGCCGCGGGCGCGTTCGATCAGGTTCATCAGCAGGAAGATGGTGGCGTCCACCAGCCCCCAGGCCAGGTTGCAGCCCAGCGCCCCGATCAGCATGGTGCGCACGTCGGCCTGGCTGGCCTCGGCGACGCTGAGGGTGCAGGTGAAGGTCAGGGCCATGATCAGGCCGAACAGGATCTCCGACACCCGATCGACGGGATCGAGCAGGCGGCGGGAGCCGGACCTTTCGGCGGGCGCGGAGGGGTCGGACATCGGGTGCGGCCTCCAGTCTGGATGCGGGAACGGGCCCCGCGGTCGGGCGATCGCCGTGCGCGCGGCGCGGCTCAGGCCGGCCCGTCGCCGCGCTCGTCGACCTTGACCAGCTTCGGCACCAGGCTCAGGGCCAGCGCGACGCCGATGCCGACCAGGGTTTCGACCAGGCGCTCGCCGGCGTAGTACCACGCATTGCCGCTGTGTTCGAGCACCACGATGCCGCAGATGTAGCCCGAGACCTTCGCCGCGCCATCGAGCTTCAGCGCATGGCACAGCAGCATCATCGCGCCGACCGTCAGCAGGATCGCCAGCGCGCTGGGTCCCAGCCAGGGCACCGCGAGCGCGCCGACGCCGGCGCCGATCACGGTGCCGGCGAGGCGGTTGAGCGCGAACTGCCGCGACTGCTCCGGCCGCAGGTCGGTGACGATGACCGCGGCGATCATCGCGTAGATCGGGTGGCTGGTTCCGATCCACTGCACGATGGCGACCGCGACCGCGGCCGCGATCGCCGAGCGGACGGCGAGCTGGATCGCGGAGACGCGCTTGCTGGCTCTCACCGTCGGCCCGGATCCCGGCCGGTCAACGGGCGACCAGCAGCACGATCACGGTGCCGAAACTGGTCAGCAGCACGTGCGCGACCGCCACCGAGCCCGAATAGCCCAGCACCGCGACCGCGCTGCCGGACTTCTCCTGCACCGCGGCCAGGCCCGGGGTGAAGGTCTGCGCCCCGGCCAGGGCACCGAGCAGCAGCAAAGGGTCGATGCGCAGCACGTAGCGGCCGAAGTACAGGCCGGCGACCAGGGGCACCGAAGTCACCACCACGCCACCCAGGAACAGGCCCGGGCCGGAGGCACGCACGGCCTCGACGAAGTGCGGGCCGGCGCCGATGCCGACCATGCACACGAAGCCGGCAAGGCCGAAGGACTGCATGAACTGCACCGCGCCGTCGGGCACGCGCCCGAACAGCGGCCGCACCGAGCGCAGATAGCCGGTGACGATGCCGGCGACCAGCGCGCCCACGCTGGTGCCGATCGACACGCTCACGCCGGCGACGTGGAAGCTGGCGGCGGCGCCCAGCAACGCGCCGATGCAGATCGCGAAGCCCACCGCGACGAAGTCCGTCGAGTCCGAGGGCTGCACCACCACGCCCAGGGCCGCGGCCGCGGACTGCACGGCGCCCTCCGCGCCGACCACGTGGAACACGTCGCCGCGCTCGACCAGGGTGTGGCGGCCCTGCGGGATTTCGAGGCCGTGGCGCTCGTGGCGGCGCAGGAACACGCCGCGCACGGCGTCGTCCTTGCCCAGCGCGTCGAGGGTGCGCCCGATCACGCCGGCTTTCGACACGTAGATCGAATAGCTGGCCACCGGGATGTCGAGCAACTCGCGATCGTCGACCTCGCGCGCGGCCTCGCCCACCAGTTCGACCAGCACTTCGCGCCGCCCGGCCACCACCACCACGTCGTCGGCCTCGATGCGCAGCCCGGGCTCGCCCTCGAGCAGCTCCCCGCCGCGCCGCACGCGCAGGATGAACAGCCGCGCACCCGCGACCAGCGATTCGGCCTCGCCGATGGTGCGGCCCACCAGCGGCCGTCCGGGCGCGATCCGGTAGGCCCGGAACTCGAAGGGGTGCCAGGCCGAGATCACGCCGTGGCGCGTGCGCTCGATGCCCAGTTGTTCCTCGAGGCGCGCGGCCTCGGCGCGCAGGTCGATGCCGAGCAGCTTCGGCCCGAGGCTGCCGCAGAAGACGACCACGAACAGGGCGCCGAACACATAGCACAGCGCGTCGGCCACGCCGATGTGCGCCACGAGCAACTGGCGCGCATCCTCGTCCAGCGGCAGGGCGGCGATGGCCTCGGCGGCGGTGCCCATCGCCGGCGACTCGGTCAAAGCACCCGAAAGCAGGCCGGCGGCGAAGCCGACATCCAGTTCCAGCGCACTGGCCACGGCCCAGGCCGTGAGCAGGCCCACCACCGGCAGGAAGATGCCGAGCACGGCGTAGCGCCAGCCGTCGCCGCGCATCGCGCTGACGAAGCGCGGCCCCACGCTGTAGCCGATGCCGAACAGGAACAGCAGGAACACCAGCGACTTGGCCGCGCCGGACACCGGCACCTGGAACAGCAATCCGATGCCGATGCCGGCGATGAGCGAGCCCGTCACCCCGCCGAGCTTGAATCCCAGCACCTGGACCGAGCCGATCCAGTAGCCGATGCCGATGGCGAGGTAGACCGCCAGCTCCGGGTACTTCGCCAGCATCCCCTGCAACCAGTCCATGCGGTGGTCCCGCCCCCTTGCGTGGCGCGCCTAGAAGCCTGGTGGCACGTAGTCGACGATCAGGCGCAGGTCCGTGAGCTCGGAGTCGGCGGGATCGTCCTGGTTGACCACCGCGTAGCGGAAGCGCAGGGACAGGCCCTGCCAGAAGCCGGTGGGCGCGGCCCATTGGAGGTTGAAGTCGAACTCGTTCTTGGCGTAGGTGCCGTCGCCGTCCGGATCGTTGCCGTCCACGTACAGCGCATAGGTGCTCAGGCCCGGCACGCTCTGGAAGTTGTAGGCCGCGCGCAGCATCCATGCATCCTCGCCGGCGCGGTTGAAGTCCTCGACCTGCACGCTGGTGTAGCCCGGGTAGCCGCTCCAGGGATTCTGCATGGAGTAGTCGTCGGTGCTGGTCCAGGCCAGGCTGAACAGCGAGGGTCCCCAGGCGAGCTCGCCCTTGAGGCCGTACTGCGAGCCGGAGAACTCGGCGCCGGTGAGCAGGTCGTCGCCGGTGCTCTGCTGGTCGGTGTACTGGGCGGCGAACTGCAGGCGGGTCTGCTCCGACAGCGGGACCGCATAGCGCCCCTCGGTGTAGAAGATGTTGATGATGTCGTCGCTGTAGTAGTTGATCGCGCCGAGCGAGAAATCGCCCCGCTTGTAGTTGCCGCCGAAGGCGTACACGCCGCGGTCGACGTCCGCTCCGGCGTCCTCCGACATCGACACGAACTCGTCGGAGTTGCGCTCCTTGATCTTGTCGAAGTAGCCCGCGCCCCAGCGCCATTCGGCCTTGCCGTCGCCGCCGGGGTGCAGGCCGCTGATGGTGTACGCCTCGAAGGTGTTCGGCGTCATGCGCACGTCGTTGCGATTGATGTACGGCGTGTCGTAGGTCTTGCGGCCGAGGTTGGCGTGGACCTCGTCGGTGATGCGCACGTCGCCATAGACCTCGCCGATCACCGCATAGCCGTCCTGGCCGGGCTGCAGGAGCAGGGTGCCGTCCTTGTCGTCGGGCGCATACACCGGCATCGAGAGGTAGCCCGTGGCGCCGAGCGCGAAGCGGTCGCGGAAGTAGCCGGTCTTGAGCCCGACCCAGCCGCCCGC
>CAZTNB010000080.1:2052-14005 GCA_964614825.1 uncultured Gammaproteobacteria bacterium | reverse complement strand
GTGCTGTGGAACGACTTCCTGCGCCACGACCCGGCGCAGCCGCGCTGGCCCGATCGCGACCGCTTCGTGCTCTCGAACGGCCACGGCTCGATGCTGCTGTACGCGCTGCTGCACCTGTCCGGGTACGACCTGCCGATGGACGAGCTCAGGCGCTTCCGCCAGCTGCATTCGAAGACCCCGGGACACCCGGAAGCCAGCGAGCATCCCGCGATCGAGACCACCACCGGCCCGCTGGGCCAGGGCCTCGCCAACGCGGTGGGCATGGCGCTGGCGGAGAAACTGCTGGCGCAGCGCTACAACCGGCCCGGCTTCCCGGTGGTCGATCACTACACCTACGTGTTCCTCGGCGACGGCTGCCTGATGGAAGGCATCTCGCACGAGGCCTGTTCGCTGGCCGGCACGCTCAAGCTGGGCAAGCTGATCGCGATCTACGACGACAACCGCATCTCGATCGACGGCCGCGTCGCGGGCTGGTTCACCGACGACACCGCGAAGCGCTTCGAGGCCTACGGCTGGGAGGTGATCCCGGAGGTCGACGGCCACAACCCCGAGGCGATCAAGGCCGCGCTGGTGTCGGCCGCGATCGACCCCGACAAGCCGACCCTGATCTGCTGCCGGACGATCATCGGCTATGGCGCGCCGAAGAAGCAGGACACCGAGGGCGCGCACGGCGCGCCGCTGGGCAAGGAGGAGGTGGCCGCGGCGCGCGAGCGCCTGCAGTGGCCGCACCCGCCCTTCGAGGTGCCCGCGCAACTGCGCGAGGGTTGGGATGCGCGCGCCAGGGGCGCGCGCTGGTCGGCCGAGTGGGCGGCGCTGATGCAGCGCTACCGCGCCGCGCATCCGCAGCTCGCGGCCGAACTGGAACGGCGCCTGCGCGGCGAGCTGCCGGCGGATTTCGCCGCCGCCGCCGCGGCGCATGTCGCCAGGCTGCAGGCCGACGGGCCCGCCGTCGCCTCGCGCAAGGCTTCGCAGATGGCGCTCGAGGCCTTCGGGCCGCTGCTGCCGGAACTGGTCGGCGGCTCGGCCGACCTCGCGCATTCCAACCTGACGCTGTGGAAGGGGTCCAAGGCGGCCACCAGCGGCGATGCCGGCGCCAACTACGTCTACTACGGCGTGCGCGAGTTCGGCATGAGCGCGATCAGCAACGGCCTCGCGCTGCACGGCGGCTTCGTGCCCTACGACGCCACCTTCCTGGTGTTCAGCGACTACGCGCGCAACGCGGTGCGCATGGGCGCGCTGATCCCGGCGCCCGCGATCCACGTCTACACCCACGACTCGATCGGCCTCGGCGAGGACGGGCCCACGCACCAGCCGGTGGAGCACCTCGCCAGCCTGCGTTACATCCCCAACAACCGGGTCTGGCGCCCGTGCGACGCGGTCGAGAGCGCGGTGGCCTGGCAGTCGGCGATCGAGCATCGCGCCGGCCCCAGCTGCCTGGTGTTCTCGCGGCAGACGCTGGCGCACCAGGCGCGCACGCCGCAACAGGTGGCCGACATCGCCCGCGGCGGTTACGTGCTGCTCGATCCGCCGTCGGCCAGGGTCCGGGCGATCCTGCTCGCCACCGGCTCCGAGGTCGAGCTGGCGATGCAGGCGGCCCGCGTGCTCGACGGCGAGGGCGTGGCCGTGCGCGTGGTCTCGATGCCCTGCGCCGAGGTCTACGAGCGCCAGCCGCTGGAGTACCGCGAGGGCGTGCTGCCCTCGTGGTGCCGGGTGCGCGTGGCGGTCGAGGCCGGCGTGCGCGACTACTGGCGCAAGTACGTGGGCCTCGACGGCGCCGTGGTCGGCATCGACACCTTCGGCGCCAGCGCGCCGGCCGAGCACCTGTACCCGCACTTCGGCATCACGGTCGAGGCCGTGGTCGAGGCGGTGCGCGGCCAGCTCGCGGCCTGAACCGTGGCGGCGGCTGGAGCCGCTCCCACCTGCCCGGCACCAGCGCCCGGCTACAGCCAGCGCTTGCGCTTGAAGTAGGCGTAGGGGACGACGGCCGACAGCACCATGATCAGGATCGCCATCGGATAGCCGGCGAGCCAGTCGAGCTCGGGCATGTGGCGGAAGTTCATGCCGTAGATGCTGGCCACCAGGGTCGGCGGCAGGAACACGACGGCCGCGACCGAGAAGATCTTGATGATGTTGTTCTGCTCGATGTTGATCCGCCCGAGGGTGGCGTCGAGCAGGAAATTGACCTTGTTGCTCTGGAAGCCGGCGTGGTCGGTGAGCGAGGCGATGTCGCGCGCGAGCGTCTTGAGGTTCTCGCGCACCAGCGGATCCTCGGCGTGGCCGAACGGCGCATAGCCGAAGTAGGTGACCGCGCGCGACGCGCTGACCAGCGACTCGCGCACGCGGCTGGCGAGGTCGCCGGCGCGGCCGATGCCGACCACCTGCTGGTCCAGCGACAGGCGCACGTGGCTGCCGCCGCCGGTGTCGAACACCTGGCGCGAGAGGCGGTCGAGATCGGCGCTGATGCGCTCGAGCGAATCGGCGAAGCGGTTGATCACCGCGTCGAGCAGCTCCAGGTACAGCAGCGCCGGCCGCACCTGGGTCATCTGGCCGCGGTCGATGCGCTGCAGGGCGCCACGGAACGAGATCGGATCGACGTAGCGCAGCGTGACCAGGCGTTCGGGCTGCAGGATGAAGGTGACCGCGCCGGTCTCGGGCTCGTCCGAGTCCAGGCGCACCACCAGCGAGATGGTCATGAACAGCGTGCCGCGCTCCTCGTACAGGCGGCTCGAGGGCTCGATCTCGACCATCTCCTCGCGGGTCGGCACCTCGATGCCGTAGCGCGCGCCGACGCGCGCCTTCTCCTCCTCGGTGGGATCGAGCAGGTCGGTCCACAGCGCCGTCTGCAGCGCGCCGTCGCCGCTGCCCAGCGCCACCAGGTGGG
Source organism: uncultured Gammaproteobacteria bacterium (assembly GCA_964614825.1). Lineage (GTDB taxonomy): Bacteria > Pseudomonadota > Gammaproteobacteria > Xanthomonadales > Ahniellaceae > JAGOEZ01. Next base: position 11,124 of record CAZTNB010000080.1, on the reverse strand, counting down.
TGCCGCCGGCGTCGCGTCCATAGCAATTGAGCATGGCCCCGGGGTCCCCTGGAACGGAAATCTCAGGCCGCCGGAGGCGGCACCGCGCCGTAATAGCGCGCGAAGGCCGCGTGCACGTCGGGGTGGTGCTCCGCCAGCACGTCGGGCGCGGTGAAATAGTACTCGCTCACGACCGCATGGAACTCGTCCGGCGACTCGGTCGCGTAGGGGTCGAGCACGGTCTCGCGGCCGGCCGCCACCTCGGCCGCCAGCGCGTCGAAGGCGGCCTGCATCACCCGCAGCCAGTCGCGCCGTTGCGCCGCCGGCAGCGGCGGCACGCCGTCGCTGTAGCCGTCGGCCATGTCGATCTTGTGCGCGATCTCGTGGATGACCACGTTGAAGCCCTCGAAGGGATCGGCGAGGTCCTGTTCGATATCGGCCCAGGACAGGATCACCGGCCCCTGCGACCAGGCCTCGCCGGCCAGCTCGTCGTCCCACTCGGTCACCACCTCGGTGTCGGAGTCGTGGTGGCTGCGCCGCACGCGGAACTGGCCCGGGTAGAGGATCAGCTCGTGCCAGTGGCCGAGGTGGTCGTCGGGCAGGTGCAGCACCGGCAGGCAGGCCTGGGCCGCGACCAGCAGGCGCATGCGCGGCGTGACCTCGAGGCCGTGGGTGCCGCTGAAGCGGAAGCGGCCCAGGAACCATTCGACCCTGCGCCGCAGCGCTTCACGCTCGTCCGGCGCGCGCGCATCGAGCAGGCGCAGCTCGGCGACCGTGGCGGCCCAGCTTGCCGCATCGACGGGCTCTGGCTTGGCCCGCAGCCGTCGGAACCAGTTGCGCATGGGGCGAGAGGGTGGGAGCAAGCACGGGCGCGCGCAAGCGGACGCCCTGCGCGCAGGCGGCGCGGCCGCGCTGGATCGCGACCGCTAGCGCAGCGCGCCGGGCAGCAGCGCGCGCCAGCCGGGCGGCCGGCCCGCGCCGCGCGGCACGCCGGCCGGATCGTCGGCATCGCGCGCGCGCTTGGGCTTGCGTGCCGGCGCGCCGGGCCCGTCGACGGCTCCGTCCTCGTCCTCGCCTTCGGCTTCCAGGCTGGTGCATGCGGGCATCGTCGTGCCCGAGGGGGAACCGCCGCTGGGCTGTCGCGCCTCGGCCGCGGCCGCCGACAGGCCACCGAGTTCGAGCGCGCGCAGGCCCGCCGTCGCGGACAGGGCATGGGCCGGAACCCAGGGCAGCACCCAGAGCGCGGAACCGAGCAACAGCCAAGCGGCCAAACGCTTCATGGATGCCATTCCTGATCCGGACTTGCGCGTGACGCCGGAGGCGAAGCCTGACGCGTGCGCCGCGCAGCGGCAAGCGCCACCCGACCCATGGCAGACACCGCCGCTGCCGGGGAGTTCCGCGCTGCACCGCAGCATCCGGGTTCGCGCGGGCGCCGATACACTCGCCCCGCTCCGTGGCGCCTGCGCTGGCACCCGCCGCGGCGCGCAATCGCCGGGATCGGGGGGGCCCGTCCGGCCGCCCGTTCCGCTTGGACCTGATCCGGCCATCGCCATCGCCACATGCAACCGCTCGCACTAGCCACCGCCGCCGCCGCGCATCCGCCCGACCGGATCGAGGGGCAGCGCACCTCGGGTTACGCGCTGCGCCGCGCGCTCGCCGCCGGCATCCAGCGCGTGATCGCGCGGCGCGACGAGATCAACCGCATCAACGTGTTCCCGGTGCCGGACGGCGACACCGGGACCAACCTCGCCTTCACCCTGGGCTCGGTGCTCGCGACGCTGCGCGAGCGCCGCCGCGGCCACGCCGGCGACGTGCTGCGCCGGGTCGCCTCCGAGGCGATCGACGGCGCGCGCGGCAACTCGGGTGCCATCCTGGCGCAGTTCTTCCAGGGCGTGTCGGAGCGCCTTGCGGGCAGCGCGAGGCTGACCCCCGCCGCGCTCGCCGCCGCCGCCGCCGACGGCTCGCGCCTGGCGCGCGAGGCGCTGGCGGAACCGCGCGAGGGCACCATCCTGTCGGTGATCCAGGCCTTCGCCGCCGAATGGGGCCAGGCGGTCGACGAGGGCGCGCGCGATTTCCGCAGCTCCTTCGAGCGCGCGCTGGCGCGCGCGCAGCAGGCCCTGCGCGACACCCCGCAGCAACTGGCGGTGCTGCGCAACGCCGGCGTGGTCGATGCCGGCGCGCTCGGCTTCGTCGACCTGCTCGAGGGCATCGGCGACTACATCCGCGCCGGCCGCGCGAGCGCCGCGGACGAGGCCGGCGGCGAACTCGCCGAGGCCGGGGTGGACGCGCCGCCCGGGCCGCTGCACGGCGGCGGCGAGGTGCACGGCTACTGCACCGAGTGCGTGGTCAGCGCCGATCCGGTCGATCGCGGCGCGCTCAAGGCCGCGCTGCTCGCCCTGCCGCTCGACAGCCTGGTGCTGGCCGGCACGCGCGAGAAGGTGCGCGTGCACGCGCACATCGACCATCCGGCGCAGTTGTTCGATGCCTGCGCGCGCTTCGGCCGCCTGTCGAGCCAGAAGGCCGACGACATGCGCCAGCAGGCCGAGAGCGCGGCGCAGTCGCGCGCGCGGGTCGCGCTCGTGGTCGACTCCGGCGCCGACATTCCGGCCGAGGAGATGGAACGGCTGTCCATCCACATGGTGCCGGCGCGGATCAGCCTGGGCGCGCGCGACTACCTCGACAAGGTGTCGCTGTCGCCGCGCGAGTTCTACGCCGAGCTGCGCGACGCGCCGGTGCCGCCGCGCACTTCGCAGCCGCCGCCGGGCGACTTCCGCCGCATGTTCGAGTTCCTGCTCTCGCACCACGCCGCGCTGGTGTACGTGGGCCTGTCGCGAGCGCTGTCGGGCACGCTGCAATCGGCGGAAAGCGCCGCCGCGCGGGTGGCGCAGGGCAGCACCTACGTCGTCGACAGCCGCATCGGCTCCGCCGCGCAGGGCCTGCTGGCGCTGGATGCGGCCGCGGCCGCGGCCGCGGGCTGGAGCGCCGAGCGCATCGTCGCCCGGGTCGGGCGCATGATCCCGCGCACGCACTTCTACGCGGTGGTGCGGGACCTGTCGTATGGCGTGCGTGGCGGCCGCGCGCCGGCGCTGGCGCTGCCGCTGTCGCGGCTGCTGGGCGTGCGCCCGATCATCCGCGGCAAGGCCAATGGCCGCCTCGGCATGGGCGGCATGGTGTGGGGCCGCGACCGGCTGGCGGAGCGTTTCGCCGCCGCGGTGGCGCGGCGCCTCGACCTGCGCAAGCGCTGGCGCGTGCTGGTGGGGCATTGCGACTGCGCGCAGGACGGCGCGCTGTTGCGCGAGGCGCTGCGCGCGCGCATCCCGTCGATCGAGCGCGACTGGCTGATCGAGGCCGGCGTCGCGATCGGCGCGCATGCCGGGCCGGGTTCGCTGGTGGTCGGCGTGCAGGAGGCGGTGCCGCTGTCCGACGGGTCCGGCGCATGAGCGTGGCGGTCCTGCTGGCCAAGGTGCTCGTGGCGTACCTGCTGGGCTCGCTGTCGGGCAGCCTGATCCTCGGCGGCCTGCGCGGGGTCGACATCCGCACCCTGGGCAGCGGCAATGCCGGCGGCACCAACGCCTTCCGCACCCAGGGCTGGCGCTTCGCGCTGGGCGTGGTGCTGATCGACATCGGCAAGGGCGTGCTGGCCGCGTCGCTGGCCTGGTTGCCGCCGCTGGCCGCGCTGCCGCCGCTGGCGGTCGCGGGGCTGCTCGGTTTCGCCTGCGCGATCGGGCACGTGTGGCCGGTGTACTTCGGTTTCCGCGGCGGCAAGGGCGCGGCGGTGGTGGTCGGCGCGGTGGCGGTGTTCCTGCCCGCCGCGCTGGCGGTGGTGGTACCGGTGTGGCTGCTGGGCCTCACGCTCAGCGGCTATGTCGGACCCTCGACCGTGCTGGCCGCGCTCACCCTGCCGTTGACCGTGCCCTGGTTCGCCGCCAGCGCCGATCGCCCGTGGTTGCTGGCGGTGATGGGTGCCTATGCGCTGCTCATCGCCTGGACCCACCGTGCCAACCTGGCGCGGCTCAAGGCCGGGACGGAGCACCGTTTCGAGCGCGCGCGCGTGCTCGGGCGGTGGCTGGGGCTCGGCGGCCGCACATGAGCCTGCGCGCCCTGCTGCGCGCGCTCGACGCGGCGCGCAGCGCCAGCGCGGGCGAACTGTCGGATCGACTCGGCATCCCGCGCGCGGCGATCGCGGCGCAGGTCGGCGCCGCGCGCCGGCTGGGCATAGGGATCCTCGGCGTCCCGGGGCAGGGCTTCCGGCTGGCGCAGCCGCTGGACCTGCTCGATGCCGGGTCGCTGCAGCGGGCGCTGGCGCCGGCGGCGAAGCGGCGCCTGTCCACGCTCGAGGTGGCGCTCGACCTCGATTCCACCAACAGCGAACTGTTGCGCCGCGCGTCCGCCGGCGCCCCGGCGGGCGCGGTCCTGCTGGCCGAACACCAGAGCGCGGGCCGCGGCCGGCGCGGCCGGGCCTGGCAGTCGCCGTTCGCCGCGAACCTGTATGCATCGATCCTGTGGCGCTTCGCCGCCGGCCCGGCCGCGCTGCAGGGGCTGAGCCTGGCCGCCGGGGTGGCGGTGCAGCGCGCCTTGCAACGGCTCGGCGTCGGCGCCTCGGCGCTCAAGTGGCCGAACGACGTGGTGGTCGGCCCGCGCAAGCTGGCGGGGATCCTGGTCGAGGCGGGCGGCGACGGCCGTGGCGCCTGCCACGCGGTGGTCGGCGTGGGCCTCAACGTGCGCATGCCGGCAGCGCGCGCCGCCGCGCTCGACCAGCCCTGGACCGACCTGGCGGCGCTGCTGGGACCGGCGCTTCCGGCCCGGACCCGGGTGGCCGCCGCGCTGGTGGAGGAACTGCTGCTGGCGCTGGACCACTTCGAGCGCGAGGGCCTCGCCCCGTTCCTGGCGCCGTGGGCCGCGCACGACGCGCTCGCCGGACGTGACATCGTGGTGGCGGAGGGCACGACGCGCTCCCTGGCCACGGCGCTGGGGATCGACGCGCACGGGCGCCTGCGCGTGCGCGAGGCCGGCGGGCGCGAGCGCGCGCTCGGCAGCGCCGAGGTCAGCGTGCGCGCCACGGCCCGTGAATGAGGCGGTGCGGGACTTGCCGCGCCGGGCGAAAGCAGGCACAAGCGCGGGATGACCCCGAGCTCCGCGTCCCGCTGGCTGCTGCTCGACCTCGGCAACACCCGCCTCAAGTGGGCGTGGGCGCGCGACGGCCGCATCGAGGACGTCGCGGCGGTCGCGCATGCCGGCGACGCCTGGCGCGAGCCGGTCGCCGCGGCATGGCGTGGCGCGCCGCCGCCACGGCGCATCCTGCTCGCCGCGGTGGCGGCGACGGCGGTGGTCGATGCCGTGCGCGAACTCGTGGCGGACAGCTTCCCGGGCGTGGCGCCGGAGTCGATCCAGAGCCCTGGCAGCGCGGGCGGCTGGCGCTCGGCCTATGTCGAGCCGGCGCGACTGGGCGTGGATCGCTACCTGGCCATGCGTGGCGCGATGGCCTTGCAGTCCGGCGCGGTTCTGGTTGCCGGCTGCGGCACGGCGGTGGCGATCGACGTGGTCGATGCGCGGGGCCTGCATCGCGGCGGCCTGATCGCACCGGGTCCCGCGCTGATGCGCGAGTCGATCCTGGCCCGCACCGGCCGCGTCGGCTGGCAGCGCGAGGGCATGGTGCGGTGGCTGGGCGCCGACACCGAGGACGCGCTGCAGTCGGGTTGCTGGCAGGCGGCCACCGGACTGATCGAGCACGTCGCCGCGGCGGCGGCGCGCGAACTGGGCGCCGCGCCCGCGCTGCTGCTGCATGGAGGCGATGCGGCGCGCGTCGCCGGCCTGCTGGGCATGGCCGCACGGATCGAGCCGGGGCTGGTTTTCGAGGGGATGCTGCGCCACGCCAGCTAGAATCGGCGCCTACCGCCGCCGGAACCCCCCGTACCGATGCTTTCGCGCCTGCTCGTCCTGCTGTTGCTGGCGGCCAACCTCGGCGTCGCCGCATGGCTGTTCCTCGCCCCGCGCGCCGATGCGCCGGCGCCGGTGGCGGCGGATCCGGGCGTGGCGCCGTTGGTGCTGCTGTCGGAGCGCGACGGGACGGCGGAGGCCGAAGCCGCGGAGCTGGCCAGCGCGCCCGAGCCTGCCGGCGCGGCCAGCGACGACCGCTGCCTCAGCCTGGGCCCGTTCCCGACCCAGAGCGACCTGCGGCGCGCGGTCAATGCGCTGACGCCGGTGGTCAAGCGCGTGCGCACCCGCGAGGCCCGCACCTCGCAATCGCGCGGCTTCCTGGTCTACCTGCCGGCGCCGGCCAGCCGCGAGCAGGCCCTGTCGGTGGCACGCGAGCTCTACGGGCGTGGCGTGCGCGACTACTACGTGGTGACGGCCGGCGAGCAGCAGAACACGATCTCGCTGGGCCTGTTCCGCGACCGCAACAACGCCGAGCGGCGCCGCGCCGAGATCGCGGCCATGGGCTTCACCCCGGCCATCACCGAGCGGCTGGAGGAGCTGCCGGTGTACTGGCTGGACTTCGCCGTCGGCCGCGACAGCAGCTTCAACTGGCGCGACCGGCTGCCGGACCTGCTGGACGTGGGCGAGAAGCCGGCAAGCTGTTTCTGAGCGTGGGGCGGGTCGTGCGAGAATCGCGGCCGCGCTGGCATAGCTCAGTTGGCAGAGCAGCCGCCTTGTAAGCGGCAGGTCGTCAGTTCGACTCTGACTGCCAGCACCACCTCGAGGGGAAAAGGGGTCAGGTGCCTTTCCGCGCAGCGGAAAGGCACCTGACCCCTTTTCCCCTCGAGGTGGTGCTGCGTGCATGTCGCCACACCCCCGCCAGCTGGCGCTGGCGCCCCCTGACTCAGGGGGACTACGGGCGACGGACGCGGGTCCTCGAGTCCAGTGCGAATCGCTCGCTCGCTCAATCAACCCGGATCAACGGGCGGAATTGCGGGACAACGGGGTCGGGGTGCCTTTCCGCGGCGCGGGAACGCACTCCACCCGCCTTCACGGACGAATGGCGCATGGGCGGTGCTAGGCTTTGCGTTCCGGGGGGACCATGGACCAGCGCAGCGACAGCAGTCCGGCGGCCGACGCCCTGGTGGCGCGCTTCCGCGCGGCGCTGCCCGACAAGCTGCGCGAACTGGCCCTGGCCTGGGAGCGCTGGCTCTCGGCGGCCGACTCGGCGGCGGCCAAGGAGGCGCTGCAACTGCTGGTGCACCGACTCGCCGGTTCGGCGCCGGCCTACGGATTCTCCGACCTCGGGCGCCACGCGTTGCGGGTCGACGAGCGCCTGGGCGAGTGGGACGCCGAGACGCCGACCTTGCGCATCCCGCTCCAGGATCTGTGCCACGAGCTGGGCGGCGCCGTGGAGATGCTGCTGCGCGCGCTGGGCCGCGCTTCGCGCGACCACGCCGGCGAGCCGGGCGCGGCGCGCGGCAGCGCCGAGCACGGCGCGCCGCTGTACGTGGTGCTGGTGGAGGACGATCCGGCCCAGGCCGAGCAATGGCGCGAGGCGCTGGCGGCGCAGGGCCTGCGCGTGCGCGCCGTGGCCGACCCGCAGGCGATGCTGGCCGAGATGGTGCTGGAGCGGCCCGACATCGTGGTGATCGACTTCTGGCTCGACGGCATCACCGGCACCGAGGTGTCGCGTTCGCTGCTCGACACGCCGGAGTTCGCCGCGGTGCCGCGCGTGTGCCTGACGGTGGACGCCGGCCCCCTGCCGCGCCAGGTGGCGATGGATGCCGGCTTCGCCGCCGTGCTGCGCAAGACCGTGGGGCCGGCCGACCTCGCCGACGTGCTGCGCCAGGTGGTCGCGGCCAGCCACCGCCGCTGAGCGCGTCGCCAGTCCCGCGCCGCGCCGCTATCCTTGCGGCCCCTGCGCCGAACGTGCCACCCATGCGACCGTACCCGCCCCTGTCCCTGATCGGCGTGCCCACCGATGTCGGCGCCGGCCACCGTGGCGCCTCGATGGGCCCGGAGGCGCTGCGCGTCGCCGGCATCACCCAGGCCCTGCTCGCGCGCGGGCTCGCGGTCGTGGATCGCGGCAACCTGGCGGGCCCGCAGTATCCCGACCTGCCGCCGGTCGACGGCTACCGGCACCTGCGCGAGGTGGTGGCCTGGAACGAGGCCACCCGCGCGGCAGTGGCGGCGGAGCTCGAGGCCGGGCGCCTGCCCGTCGTGCTGGGCGGCGACCATTGCCTCGCGATCGGCTCGATCACCGCGGTCGCGGCCTGGTGCCGCGCGCGGGACCGCAAGCTCCTGGTGCTGTGGCTCGACGCGCACGCCGACTTCAACACCAGCACCATCACGCCCTCGGGCAACCTGCACGGCATGCCGGTCGCCTGCCTGTGCGGCATCGGGCCGCGCGAACTGACCCACCTGGGCGGTTCGGCGCCGGTGCTGGGCGCCGGCGACATCCGCCAGATCGGCATCCGCTCGGTGGATCCGGGCGAGAAGCGCCTGGTGCGCGACAACGGCCTGGACATCTACGACATGCGCTACGTCGACGAGATCGGCATGAAGCGCGCGATGGAGGAGGCGCTGTCGGGCATCGACGAGCGCACCCACCTGCACGTGAGCTTCGACGTCGACTTCCTCGATCCGGCGATCGCGCCGGGCGTGGGCACCACCGTGCCCGGCGGTCCCAACTATCGCGAGGCGCAGCTGGTGATGGAGATGATCGCCGACACCGGGCAGCTGGGTTCCCTGGACATCGTCGAGCTCAATCCCGCCTTCGACGACCACAACCGCACGGCGCTGCTGGCGGTGGACCTGGTCGAGAGCCTGTTCGGCAAGTCGACCCTGATGCGCGAGTGAGGCGCCGCGCCGCCGCGGCGCGGCGGCGCGGACCGGGGCTCAGCGCCAGCGGCGGTACGGCGGCGGATCGGGCACGAAGGCCTGCGGGAACGGTTGCGGCTCGAATTCGCAGCACGGCGGCGGGATGATGCCGCGCGAGACCAGCGCCTCGGTGGCGTCGTAGTACAGGCTCACGACCTCGTTGGGGCTGCGGCTCTCGCGTTCGAAGGCGGTGTAGCTGGCCGGGTCGTGGCGGCGCTGGCCGTGGCCGGTGCCCAGTTCCTGCCGGTTGGCGCCCAGCGCGGCCTTGGACCGCGCGTCCGCGCTGGCGCTGGC
>CAZTNB010000080.1:0-1952 GCA_964614825.1 uncultured Gammaproteobacteria bacterium | reverse complement strand
TCGCGCCGCGCCTCGGGCTCGGCCAGCGGCTGCATCGCGACCGGGCGCGGCACGCGTTCGCGGAACGCCGCCACGCCGATCACGCCGACGTTGCGCGGCCGCCCGGTGCGCGCCGCGTAGCTGTCCGGCACGCTGGTGAACACGAACTCGGCGACCTCGTCCAGGCTCTTGCGCCAGCCGCGGATCTCGGCGCGCTCCCACGGGCCCAGCACGTAGCCCGACTGCTCGGGGTTCGCGGTCTCGCCGCTGACGGCATTGACGCCGTCGACCGAGAGCACCGCGAGCACGCGCCCGCCGGTGCGGTTGACCAGGGTGACGGCGTAGCGATGGCCGGGCGTACCCGGCACGTACTCGCGGCCGGCGTGCGGATGGACCGGCAGGGTGGCGCCGGTGTCGAGGTCGGTGATCGAGACGTCGACCATCTGGCCCGCGGCGGCGGGCAGGGTGGCGGCGAGCAGCAGGGCGGGAAGCAGGCGGCGCATGGCGGGTCTCCTTGGGGCCTGTCCGATTCAACGCGGCGCCGCGGCGCGCGGGGTTAAGCCGCGAAGCAGGCCGCGGCGCGGGGCTTCGCTACAATGCACGGCCCCTCCCGCGCGCCCCTCCGCATGCCCGTCCGTCGCGTCCTCACCGGCATCACCACCACCGGCACCCCGCACCTCGGCAACTACGTGGGCGCCATCCGGCCCGCGATCCGCGCCAGCGTGCAGGCGGGCGTGGAGTCGTTCTATTTCCTCGCCGACTACCACGCGCTGGTGAAGTGCCAGGAACCCGAGCGCGTGCAGCGCTCGACGCTGGAGATCGCCGCCACCTGGCTGGCGCTGGGCCTCGACCCCGGAAAGGTATGGTTCTACCGCCAGTCGGACATCCCCGAGATCCCGGAGCTGACCTGGTTCCTGGGCTGCGTCGCCGCCAAGGGCCTGCTCAACCGCGCCCACGCCTACAAGGCCGCGGTCGATGCCAACACGCAGGCGGGCGAGGACCCGGATGCCGGAATCAACCTCGGGCTGTTCAACTATCCGGTGCTGATGGCGGCCGACATCCTGCTCTTCAACGCGCACGAGGTGCCGGTGGGTCGCGACCAGATCCAGCACATCGAGATGGCGCGTGACATGGGCCAGCGGTTCAACCACGTCTACGGCGGCGAGTACTTCACCCTGCCGGAGGCGCGGGTCGACGAATCCACCGCGATCCTGCCCGGCCTCGACGGGCGCAAGATGTCGAAGAGCTACGACAACACCATCCCGTTGTGGCTGCCGGCGAAGGACCTGCGCAAGGCAATCATGGGCATCGTGACCAACTCGCAAGCGCCGGGCGAGCCCAAGGACCCGGCGTCGTCGCACCTGTACACGATCTACCAGGCCTTCGCCGATGCCGGCGAAGCGGCGCAGATGCGCCGTGCGTACGCCGATGGCATTGCGTGGGGCGACGCCAAGCAAGCCTTGTACGAGCGCATCGATCGCGAGCTGGCGCCGGCGCGAGATCGATACGAAGCGCTAGTCGCTCGGCCCGATGAGATCGAAGCGGTATTGCATGCCGGCGCGCTCAAGGCGCGCGCGCGCGCGACCCCGTTCATGGCCGAACTCCGCCACGCGGTGGGGCTGCGTGTGCTAACGCGGCCTGCCGTAGCGAAGCCGGCCTCGAAGGAGAAGCCCCGCACTGCCGGACGATTCGTGCAATACCGCCAGGGCGACAAATTCCGATTCCGCCTGCTCGACGCCACCGGATCGATGATTGCCAGTAGCGAAGACTTCGAGGACCCCAAGGAGATCGGCCGCGTGATCAAGCGACTGCCGCATGATGCAGTTGTCAGTGACCACAACATTGCATTGGACGGGAAGGTGTTGGCCAACATTTTCCCATCAGGCGCGGGGTCGAGGGCATTGGTTGAGGATGTGCTTCGGGCCATCGCCGACGCGGACTCGAAGTGAACCTGGCGACCCGCTGACCCGGCC
>CAZTNB010000079.1:0-14085 GCA_964614825.1 uncultured Gammaproteobacteria bacterium | reverse complement strand
TGCATCGCCTGCGGCGCCTGCATCGACGCCTGCGATTCGGTGATGGACAAGATGGGCTACCCGCGCGGGCTGGTGCGCTACTCGACCGAGAACGCGATCGAGGGCAAGCCGACGCGGATCCTGCGTCCGCGCGTGCTGGTCTACGGCGCCCTGCTCGGCGTGCTGCTGTCCGCGTGGGGCTGGTCGGTGCTGCACCGCTCGGTCTTCATCGTCGACGTGCTGCGCGACCGCAATGCCCTGTACCGGCTCGCCGAAGGCGGCGCGGTGGAGAACACCTACACGCTCAAGCTGGTGAACAAGCAGTCGCGGCCGCACGCCTTCGAGGTGACGGTGGGCAACGCAGGACCGGTGACACTGGCCGGCGCGCCGCTGCGCCTGGAGGCCGGTCCGGAGGCGGTGCTGTCGGTGCCGCTGACCTTGCGTGCCGGCGCCGGCGCGGTGGGCGGCCGCGCCGAGTTGCAGCTGGTCGTGCGGCGCCTGGGCGCGGAACCGGCCACGATCGTCCACGAGCTCAGCTTCTTCGGGCCGCCGCCGTGAGCGTGCGCGGCTGGCGCAGGGAGCCGATGCTGTGGCTGGTGATCGCGATCCCGCTGCTGACCGTGGTCGCCGGCGTCGCCACCGCCGTGATCGCGGCGCAGGGACCGCCCGACCGCATGGATCCCGGCGTGCGCCGCGTCGCGCAGGTGCAGACCAGCGACCTCGCCCCCGACCTCGCGGCCGCCGCGCGCGGCATCAGCGCCGAGCTCGAGGTCGAGCGTCGCGACGGCACGCTCACGCTGCGCGTGGTCGGCGCCGGCGGCGACGAGCTGCAGCTCTGGCTGCGCCACCCCGGCGACGCGCGCCGCGACCTGAGCGCGCCATTGCTGCCGCTCGGGGGCGATCGTTATCGCGCCAGCAGCGGCGCGCTCGGCGCCGGGCCGTGGAACCTGAGCCTGAGCGGCGAGCAGGGCGCCTGGCGCCTCAGCGGCCGCCTGCCGGCTGGCGCGAGCCGCGCCACGCTGCGGCCGGCCGTGCGCGCGCGCTAGCGGACCATGGCCGCCTGCTGGCATTGCGGCGAACCCCTGCCCGCGCGCGGCGCCGTGCACGCGCAGCTGGCCGGCGCCGAACGCGCGTTCTGCTGCGGCGGCTGCGCCGCCGCCGCGGAGTGGATCCACGGCGCCGGCTTCGACGCGTTCTACCGCATCGGCGACCGCGCGGGCGCGCGGGTCGCCGCATCCGGGCCGGACTACGGCGCCTGGGACCAGCCGGCCTTCCTCGACCGCCACGCGCCGGCACGCGCGGGCGCGCGCGAACTCGACGTGCTGGTCGAGGGCATGCGCTGCTCCGCCTGCGCCTGGCTGATCGAGAAGGCGCTGGCGCGCGAGCCCGGCATCATCCGGGTGCTGGTCGACGTGCCCGGCGCGGGCCTGCACCTGCGCTGGCGCGACGGCGCGGGCGCGCCCTCGCACTGGCTGCGCCTGCTGGCCCGGCTCGGCTACCGCGTGCACCTGCCCGGCACGCTGCCCGACGCCGGCCTCGAGCGCGAGTCGCGCCGCAGCGCGCTCAAGCGCCTGGCCGTGGCGGGGCTCGGCGCGATGCAGGCGATGATGACCTCTGAGGCGCTGTACTTCGGCGCCGGCGCGATGGACCCGGCCACGCGCGACTTCTTCCGCTGGATCACCTTCCTGGTCGCCACGCCGGTGGTGTACTACGCCGGCTGGCCGTTCCTGCGCGGCGCCTGGCTGCAGCTGCGCCTGCGCCGCCCGGGGATGGACCTGCTGGTGGCGACCTCGGTGCTGCTGGCCTGGGGCGCGAGCACGGTGGAAACGCTGCGCGGCGGGCCGCACGTCTACTTCGACGCCGCGGTGATGTTCGTGCTGTTCCTGCTCGCCACGCGCGAGATCGAGGCCGCGGTGCGGCGGCGCACGCTCGCCGCGGCGGCGCTGCTGGCGCGGCGCCAGCCGGCCACGGCGCGGGTGGTCGGGACGGGCGGAGATCGCGGCATCGATGCCGCCGACCTGGTCGCCGGCATGCGGGTGCGCGTCGCCAGCGGCGAGGCCCTGCCGGCCGATGGGCGGCTGGAGAGCGCCGAGGGCGAGTTCGACGAGTCGCTGCTCAGCGGCGAGTCGCGGCCGGTGCTGCGCCGCGCCGGCGAGCCGGTGCTGGCCGGCAGCGTGTGCTGCGCGGCACCGGTGGAGTTCAGCGTGACCCGCGCCGGGCCCGAGACCACGCTGGCGCAACTGGCCCGGCTGGCACTGCGCGCGGGCGCCGCGCGGCCGCGCATCGCCGCGCTCGCCGACCGCATCGCCGCGGTGTTCGTCGTGGTCATGCTGCTGCTGGCGGCGCTCACCGCGCTGGCCTGGTCGGCGCTGGACCCGGAGCGCGCGCTGCCGGCCGCGCTGGCGGTGCTGGCCGTGTCCTGCCCCTGCGCGCTGGCGCTGGCGGTGCCCGCGGCGCTGGCCGCCGCGCACGCGCGCCTGGCCCGCGACGGCGTGCTGGTGCTCGGTGCCGACGCGCTGCCGCTGCTGGCGCGCGTCGACACCCTGGTGATGGACAAGACCGGCACGCTCACGCAGGGCCAGCGCAGCCTGCGCCGGGCCATCGCCGCCGATGGTGGCGACGTGGCCCCGTGGCTGGCGATCGCCGCGGCGCTGGAGCGCCACAGCCGGCATCCGATCGCGCGCGCCTTCGACGCCGTGCCGACGCCGCTCGACGCCGTCGCGGTGGTCGAGCATGCGGGACTCGGCCTCGAGGGCAGCGTCGAGGGCCGGCGCTGGCGCCTGGGCCTGCCGGCCTTCGCCGGCGCCGCGGGCGACGCCGACGAGATCGCGCTCGGCGACGGCACCCGCATCGTCGCCCGCTTCCGGCTCGGCGACGCGATCCGTCCCGGCACCGTCGCCGCGTGCCGCGCGCTGCGGGCGCAGGGGCTGGCGCTGGAGCTGCTGTCCGGCGACGCCGCCGGCCCGGTCGCGGAACTGGCGCGCGAGACCGGCATCGAGGACTGGCGCGCGCGACAGGGGCCGGCGCAGAAGATCGCGCGGGTGCAGGCGCTGCAGGCCGCGGGGCATCGGGTGGCGATGCTGGGCGACGGGATCAACGACGCCGCGGTGCTCGCCGGCGCCGACGTCTCGCTCGCAGTCGCCGAAGGCGCGGCGCTCGCCCTGGCGCACGCCGACGTGGTGCTGCACGGGGGCCCGGCGCGGCTGCCGGCGCTGCTGGCGATGGCGCGGCGCACGCGGCGCGTGATGCGCCAGAACCTGGCCTGGGCGCTGGCCTACAACCTGTCGCTGGTGCCGGCCGCGGCCTTCGGCCTGGTCCCGCCGTGGCTGGCGGCGCTGGGCATGTCGATGTCCTCGCTCGCGGTCACGCTCAATGCCATGCGCCTCGCGCGCGCGCCGCGCGCGGCGGCGGGCGCGGCGCCGGCCGGCGCGGTCGCCGGGGCGGCGCGATGAGCGCGCTGCTGGTGCTGGTGCCGATGAGCGTGCTGCTGCTCGGCATCGCGATCTGGGCCTTCTTCTGGGCCACCGACAGCGGCCAGTTCGACGATCTCGACACGCCGGGCCTGGCCGCCATCGAGGAGGACGCGCCCGCGCAGTCGGGCGAGGGCGACGACGAGCCGCCGCGCGCGGCGCCATGAACGGCATCGCGCTCGGCGCCGCCTTCGTCGCCGGACTGGCCGCGACCGGGCATTGCCTGGCGATGTGCGGCGGCATCGCCGCCGGCCTCGCGGCCTCGGCGCGCCCGGGCGCGCAGGCCGCCTCCTGGCCCTTGCTCGCGAGCCTCGGTCGCATCACCGGCTATGCCCTGGCGGGCGCCGTGGTCGGTGCCTTCGGCGCCGTGCTGGGCTTGCTGGCCGAGGCGGACCGGGTGCGCATCGCCGCGCAACTGCTGGGCGGAGCGACGCTGGTGTGGCTGGGACTGCGCCAGGCCGGCCTGCGCCTGCGGCTGGGACTGCTCGATCGCGCCGGCGCCGCGGCCTGGCGCCGGCTGGCGCCGCTCACGCGGCGCCTGTTGCCGCTGCGTACGCCGTGGCACGCCTACGCGGCCGGGCTGCTGTGGGGCTGGCTGCCCTGCGGCATGGCCTACGGCATGCTGCTGCTCGCCGCGACCACCACCGAGCCCCTCGCCGGCGCGGCGGTGATGGCGGCCTTCGGCCTCGGCACCCTGCCCTCGATGATGGCGGCGGGCAGCGGCGCGCGCCTGCTCGCGGCCTTGCCCGACCGGGCGTGGCTGCGTCGGGCCGGCGCGGTGGCGCTGGTGCTGGCCGGCCTCGCGGCGCTGTCGCAACCGTGGTGGGGCGGGCAGCACGCGCAGCACCGGCATCCGGTGGCCTACGACGACTGGTGGGTCGTGCAGGATTCGAACCTGCGACCAACTGGTTAAAAGCCAGCTGCTCTACCGGCTGAGCTAACGACCCATGCGGGGCCGCGCAGTTTAGGTAATGGCCGCTACGCGGACAAGCGCGCGGCCGGCGCGCCGCGCGCGGTCAGCGGTAGCGCGTGGGATCGGCGACCGCGGCCTGCGCGAAACCCTGCGCGCGCAACCGGCAGGCATCGCAGCGCCCGCACGCGCGGCCCTGCGGGTCGGCCTGGTAGCACGACACGGTGGCGGCGAAGTCGACGCCCAGGCGCAGGCCCTCGCGCACGATGTCGGCCTTGCCCATGGCGATCAGCGGCGCCTCGATGGTGAAGCCGCGGCCTTCCGTACCGGCGCGCGTGGCCAGGTTGGCGGTGCGCTCGAACGCGGCGATGAACTCCGGCCGGCAGTCCGGGTAGCCGGAGTAGTCGACCGCGTTCACGCCGCACCAGATCTCGCGCGCGCCCAGCACCTCGGCGTGGCCCAGCGCCAGCGCCAGCATGATGGTGTTGCGCGCCGGCACGTAGGTCACCGGCACGCCGCTGGTGGGCGCCTCCGGCACCGCGATGTCGGCGGTCAGCGCCGAGCCGCCGAAGGCGCGCAGGTCGATGTCGATCGTGCGGTGTCCGGCGGCGCCCAGCACGCCCGCCAGGCGCGCCGCCGCCTCGAGCTCGATCGAGTGGCGCTGGCCGTAGCGCACGCTCAAGGCATGGCATTCGCGCCCGCGCTCGCGCGCCAGCGCCAGGGTCACCGCCGAATCCATCCCGCCGGAGAGCAGGACCACCGCACGCACCGTCATCGACCGTTCCTCGTCATGTACGCGAAGCGCGCGGCAAGCGCATGCCGCCGCGGCGGCACTGCACGCCTCAGCGCCCCGGCGTGTCGCCCCACAGGATCTTGTGCAACTGCAGCTGCATGCGCACCGGCAGGCGGTCGGCCAGGATCCACTCGGCGAGGTCGCGCGGCTGCAGCTGGCCGTGGCTGGGCGAGAGCAGCACCTCGCAGCGCGCGGGCAACGCATGCTCGGCGATGCGCGCGCGCGCCCACTCGTAGTCGGCCCGGTCGCACAGCACGAACTTGACCTGGTCGCGCGATCCCAGCAACGCCAGGTTCTGCCAGCGGTTGCGCGCCACCTCGCCCGAGCCCGGCGTCTTGAGGTCCACCACCCGGCTCACCCGCGGATCGACCTCCGCCACGTCGATGGCGCCGCTGGTCTCGAGCGAGACCTCGTAGCCGTCGTCGCACAGCCGTTGCAGCAGCGCCAGGCAGCGCCGTTGCGCCAGCGGCTCGCCGCCGGTGACGCAGACATGGCGCACGCCGTGGCGCCGCACCTCGGCGCGGATCGCGTCGAGCGTCCACCACTCGCCGCCGTGGAAGGCGTAGGCCGTGTCGCAATAGCCGCAGCGCAGCGGACAACCGGTCAGGCGCACGAACACGGTCGGCCGGCCGACGTCGCGCGCCTCGCCCTGCAGCGAGCAGAAGATCTCGGTGAGCTTGAGTCGCTCCTCCGCTGCGGAAGTCGCCTGCAGGTTCGGGATGGCGTTCATGCGGGAGATGCCGCGCCGGTCGCAGGTTGCGGGTGCCGCCCCCGCTGCCGGACCCTGGCCCGGCAGCACCCGCGGCCCGGCTAGCGCTGGCCTTCGAGCCGCAGCGCGCGCAGGCGGCCCTGCGCCAGGCGCGCGGCCGTGGTGTCGGGATAGCGCTCGATGACCTGCCCCAGGACCGACTCCGCCTGCGCCCAGTCCTTGAGCTCGTAGTGGCAGTAGCCGACCTTGAGCAGCGCATCGGGCGCCTTGGCGCTGTCGGGGAAGCGCGCGAGCAGGTCCTGGAAGGTCTCCAGCGCGACCTGGTAGTTCTGGGTGACGTAGTACGACTCGCCGAGCCAGTAGGTGGCGTTGTCGGCGTAGTCGCCGTCGGGGTACTGCTGCAGGAACGCCGCGAAGCGTCGCGCGGACTCCGCGTAACGGCCGTCGAGCAGCGCGCCCAGCGCCTCGTCGTAGGCCGCGCGCTCGTCGGCGGGATCGCCGCTCGCGGGCAGGGCCGGCGCCGGCGCATCCGTCGCCGTGGCGGGCGCCGCGTCCGCCACGGCACCGTCCGGCGGCGGGGTCGCGGGACTCAGTTCGTCGGGGGTCAGCTGCCCCGGCTCGGTGCTCGGCGGCGGCACCGGCGCCGCGTCCGGGGCCAGCGTTGCGGCCGGCGCCGGCGCGGCGCCGCCCTCCAGCCGCGACAGCCGCGCGTCGAGGTCGACGTAGCGGTCGCGCTGCTGCTTCTTCAGGTTCTCGAGCTCGTAGGCCTGCTGTTCGAGCTGGCCGCGCAGGGCCTGCACTTCGGCCTGCAGGGCGTCGAGCCGGTTGAGGAGCTCGACCGTGCTCTGGCCGCTGCCCTGCCCCTGCATCTGCTGCTCGAGGCGCTCGACGCGCTCCGAGAGGCTCAGCCGGGTCTGCGCCGCGACGGGCGCCGCGAGGACGGCGGCGGCCAGCGCGGCCACCGCCCATCCCGCGTGACGGAATGCCGTCGCGCGCATCACTTGGCCGTGTAGACGATCTCGACGCGGCGGTTCCTGGCCCAGCAATCCTCGCTCGACTCGTTGCAGGTCGGGCGCTCCTCGCCGTAGCTCACCACGGTGATCTGGGTGCCGCTGGCGCCGTTGGCCTGCAGGGCCGAATTGACGGCGTTGCCGCGGCGCTCGCCGAGGCCCAGGTTGTACTCGCGCGAACCGCGCTCGTCGGCGTGGCCCTCGAGGGTCATGCGGGCGGTGGCGTTGTCGTTGAGGTACTTGGCGTGGCAGCCGAGGATCTCCTGCGCTTCGGCGCGGATTTCGGCCCGGTCGAAGTCGAAGTACACCACGCGCTGCATCAGGCAGGGCACGCGGTCGAGATCGGTGGCGGTATAGCGGCCGGCGCCTTCGGCGGGGGTGGTCGCGACCGGAGTGGTCGGCTCGGATACCGGCGCCGGCTCCTCCTTGACCTTCTTGGCGCAGGCGACCATGCCGGTGGCGAGCAGGCCGGCCAGGATGAAGCGGATCGGGCTGTGCATCTTGTAGTCCTCGGGCTTTTTAGGTTTCGTCATTGCGGGTCGGCGTGCGGGGGCCCGTCGACCGGAACTGGGATTCAACGCTGGCGGAACGGCGACCACGCGGGTTCGCGCACATCCCCGTCGGCCAGGACCAGGCGCTGGCGCACCCGTCCGTCGGCGGAGACGGCATACAGTACGCCCCGCGTTCCCTCGCGTGCTGCGTAAAGGATCATGCTTCCGTTCGGGGCAAAGCTCGGCGATTCGTCGAGGTTGCCCGGCGACAGGGCCCGGGTTTCGCCGAGCGCGCGGTCCAGAACCGCAATACGATACCTGTTTCCAGTGCCCTGCACCATAGCGATGCGCTTGCCGTCGTAGGCCACCGAGGCCCTGGCGTTGTACTCGCCCTCGAAGGTCAGGCGCTGGGCGTCGCCGCCCGCCGCCGGGACCTGGTAGATCTGCGGCTTGCCGGAACGGTCCGAGGTGAACAGCAGCGACTGCCCGTCGGCCGTCCACACCGGCTCGGTGTCGATGCCGAAGTGGCGGGTGACCTGGCTGCTGCGGCGCGCGGCCAGGTCCATCACGTAGATCTCCGGGTTGCCGGACATCGACAGGGTCAGGGCCAGGCGGGTGCCGTCGGGCGAGAAGTTCGGCGAGCCGTTGATGCCCTTGTTCGCGGCCAGGATCTCGCGCGAACCGGTGGCGATCTCCTGCACGTAGATCGAGGAATTGCCCCGCTCGAAGGACACGTAGGCCAGCTTGCGCCCGTCCGGCGACCATGCCGGCGACAGCAGCGGCTCGCGCGAGCGCACCACGGTCTGCGGGTTGTAGCCGTCGGAATCGGCCACCATCAGCGCGTACTGGATGTTGCGGCCGGTGCCGACCGCGGTCACGTAGGCCATGCGGGTCCAGAACGCGCCGCGCACGCCGATGATCTTCTCGTACAGCAGGTCGGCGATCTGGTGCGCGGCCCCGCGCAGGTCGCTGGGCCGGCCGCCGACCGCCAGGCGCAGCAGCGGCGCCTGCTTGGCCACGTCGAACAGCTCGAACTCGATGCGGTAGGCGCCGCCCTCGGCGTCCTGCACGCGCCCGACCACGATGAAGTCCTGCTTGAGCACGCGCCAGGTGGCGAACTTGATCTCGTTGCCGCGCACCGGGAACTCGACGATGTCCTGCCGCGGCAGGGCGCGGAACTGGCCGCAGCGGTTGAGATCGGCCGCGATCACCGCCGCCACGTCGGTGTCGGGCGGCAGCCCGGCGCCCTCGAAGGCGAAGGGCACCACCGCGACCGGCAGCGCCGAGGCGTTGCCGTTGACGATGTCGATGCTCAGGCCCTGTGCGCGGGCCGGTCCCATGGCCGTGGCCAGGAGGAGGAACAGCAGGATCGAAACGCGTGCGTGCATCGGCATGGATCACCCGTCGTAGCGGAAGTTGAAACTGATTTCGCGCTGGAACACCGTCTCGAAACCGCGGTACGGCAGCGGCTGCGCGCGCAGTACCGCGGCCTCCAGCGAGCGCCGGGTCAGCTCGTCGCCGTTGCACGGCGCCACCACGCTGGCCGACAGCACCTCGCCGCCCGGGATCTGCACGATCCTGACCGTGCAGTGCAGGCCCGGCATCGCGGTGTCGGGCCGCAACCAGTTGCTGGTCACGGCCTGCTGCAATTCGAACGCGTAGCGCGCGCGCAGGCTGTCGTCCTCGCCCTCGCTGCCGGCCTGCACCGCGGGTTGCGGCGACTTCGGCGCGTCGGGCCGCGCCGGCTGCGGCCGGTCGAGGTCCTCCAGCTGCGCCAGGCGCTGCTCCTCCAGCTTGCGCTGGCGCTCGGCCTGCTCGCGGCGGCGGCGGATGTCCTCGAGCTGCTGCTGGCGCTCGCGCTCCATCTGCGTCATGCGCTGCTGCTGCTCGAGCAGCTCCTGCTCGCGCTTGCGCCGCTCCTCCTGCTCGCGCTCGGCCCTGGCCGGCTCGATCGATTCGCGGTCGACGCGCTCCTGGTCGCGGGTGTCCTGCGCGCGCGGCGGCGCCGGCGGTTCGGGGCGCACCGGCTTGAGGTCGGGCGGCGGCACCGGCCGTGCCGGTTCGGGCCGCGGCCGCGGCGGCTGCGGCTTCTGGATCGGCACCCGCGCCGAGGGCGGCGGCGTGTAGGACACCAGCATCGCCTCGATGATCGGGCCGGGCACGCTCACCGGCCGCGCCGCCTGGGTCCAGGCCAGGCCGAGGAACAGCAGGGCGAAGGCGAGCGCGTGCACGCCGACCGCCAGGGCCAGTCCGCGCAGCTTGTCGCCCAGGCTTTCCATTGCGTCCTCAACGCCGTCCCGGCACGTCGGCCGGCGCGCTCATCAGGCCCACGCGCGGCGCGCCGGCCTGCTGCAGCAGCACCATCGCGCCGTAGACCTTGCCGTAGTCGACCCGCTCGTCACCGCCGATCAGCACCGGCACCTGCGGGTTCTGGCGCACGAAGGCCGCGACCTTGGCCACCAGCGCCTGCGCGTCCACGGTCTCGCGCTCCGCCTTGCCCAGGGTGAGGTACAGCGTGCCCTCCTGGTCGACCGTGACCAGCACCGGGTCGGCCTTCTGCTCCAGCGACCTGGCGTTGGACTTCGGCAGCTCGATGTCCACGCCGAGGTTGAGCAGCGGCGCGGTGACCATGAAGATGATGAGCAGCACCAGCATCACGTCGATGTAGGGGACGACGTTGATCTCCGACATCGCGCGGCGGCGGCCGCGCCGGCCCGGCACGTTCATGCCCATGGAACGACTCCGGCAGCGGCGCGGGGTTCGACGGTGCCCCGTGGCGGCGGCTGCAGCCGCGAAAGGCGCTCGGCGGCCGTTGCCGCGGCGCGCCGCGAATCAGGCATGGTCATCGTGGTGCGCCTGGCGCTGCAGGATCTGCGAGAACTCTTCCTGGAAGGTGTCGTAGCGCACGCTCAGGCGGTCGACCTTGTGCGAATAGCGGTTGTAGGCGATCACGGCCGGAATCGCGGCGAACAGGCCCATGGCGGTCGCGACCAGGGCCTCGGAAATGCCGGGCGCGACCATGGCGATGGTGGCCTCGCGCACGTTCGCCAGGCCCTGGAACGCGATCATGATGCCCCACACGGTGCCGAACAGGCCCACGTAGGGGCTGGTCGAACCCACCGTGGCGAGGAACTCGAGCTTGTCCTCGAGGCGGTCCATCTCGCGCGTCACCGCCACCCGCATGGCGCGCTGCGCGCCTTCGACCATCAGCGCCGGGTCCATGGTGCGGCGGCCGCGCAGCTTGGCGAATTCGCGGAAGCCGGCCTCGAACACGCTTTCCAGCCCGGTGACCTGGTGCCCGCGCGCCGACAGCTCCTTGAACAGCCCGGCGAGGTCGGTGCCGGCCCAGAAGCGCTCCTCGAAGGCCTCGGCCGAGCGGGTCGCGCGGTCGATCATGGCCTTCTTGCGGAAGATGATCATCCACGAGGCGATCGACGCCGCCAGCAGGAGGCCCATGACCAGCTTGACCGGCAGGCTGGCGCCGAGGATCAGGCCCAGCAGGTTGAGTTCGGCATTCGGCATCAGGTGTCACTCCGGCAGGAGATCGTCGGGAATCGGGCGCGGACGGAAGGTCTTCGAATCGAGCAGGGCCGCGCGCACGCCCGCCGTCACCAGCAGGGCATTGTCTGCCGGCCGGATCAACTGCTGGCTGAACCGCAGGCTGGCGCCGCGCCGGTCGCAATGGTCCACCGTGGCGTGCAGGGCATCGTCCAGGCGCGCCGGGGCGATGAACTTGAGGTCCATCGAGACCACCACGAACTGCAGCCCGCGCGCCGCCAGCAGTTGCGACTGCACCACGCCATGGTGGCGCAGCCATTCGGTGCGGGCGCGCTCGAGGTAGCGGAGGTAGTTGGCGTGGTAGACCACGCCGCCCACGTCGGTGTCCTCGTAGTAGACGCGCAGGCGCCAGTGGAAGGCCGCGGCGGGCCGTGCGGCGTCAACCATCGTCGCCCGCCCCCGGCTCGAACAGGTCCACGCCGGCCTCGGCCCGGCGCGGCGGCGCGAGGCCGAGGTGCCGGTAGGCCTTGGCCGAGGCCATGCGCCCGCGCGCGGTGCGGACCAGGAAGCCCTGCTGGATGAGGTACGGCTCCAGCACGTCCTCGAGGGTGCCGCGCTCCTCGGACAGGGCCGCGGCCAGCGACTCCACCCCGACCGGGCCGCCGTCGAAGTTCTCGATGATGGTCAGCAGCATGCGCCGGTCCAGCGCGTCGAAGCCCTCGGGATCGACCTTGAGCAGGTCCATCGCCGCCATCGCCGACTCGCGCGTGATCACGCCGGCGCCACGGACCTGCGCCCAGTCGCGCACGCGGCGCAGCAGGCGGTTGGCGATGCGCGGGGTGCCGCGCGCGCGGCGCGCGATCTCCTCGGCGCCGGGCGCGTCGCAGGCGATGTCCATGATGCGCGCCGAGCGGCGCACGATCGCGGCCAGCTCGTCGCGGCTGTAGAACTCCAGGCGCTGCACGATGCCGAAGCGGTCGCGCAACGGCGAGGTCAGCAGCCCGGCGCGGGTGGTGGCTCCGATCAGGGTGAAGGGCGGCAGGTCGAGCTTGATCGAGCGCGCGGCCGGGCCCTCGCCGATCATGATGTCGATCTGGTAGTCCTCCAGCGCCGGGTAGAGGACCTCCTCGACCACCGGCGCGAGGCGATGGATCTCGTCGACGAACAGCACGTCGCGCGGCTGCAGGTTGGTCAGCAGCGCCGCCAGGTCGCCGGCGCGCTCGAGCACCGGCCCCGAGGTCTGGCGCAGGTTCACGCCCAGCTCGTTGGCGATCACGTGCGCCAGCGTGGTCTTGCCCAGGCCCGGCGGACCGAACACCAGCACGTGGTCCAGCGCCTCGCCGCGGCGGCGCGCGGCCTCGATGTAGATCGACAGCTGCTCGCGCACCGCCTCCTGGCCCAGGTACTCGGCGAGGCGGCGCGGCCGGATGCTGGCGTCCGCCAGCGCGTCCTCGCGGGTTTCGCCGGCGGCGATCAGGCGCTCGGGTTCGGCCATGGTGCTAGTGTCCCGATCCGGAGCTCAGGTGGGCAAGCCCGACGCGGACAAGCTCGCGAGACAAGGCGCGCCGACGAAGGCATGTCGCGAACCTGTCGAGGAGGCGCAACGCAGGATCGCGCGCTTGGACCGAGGGATTGTCCATATGAGCTCCGGATCGGGACACTAGATCTCCACCTGCGTGCCGAGTTCCACCAGGCGGCTGCCCGGGATGCGGAAGAATTCCGTCGCGCTGACCGTGTTGCGCGACAGCACCAGGAACAGCTTGTCGCGCCACGGCGCCATGCCGCGATGGGCGCGGGCGACCAGGGTCTCGCGGCTGGCGAAGTAGGTCGTTTCACGCGGCACGATGTCGGCGCCGTCGAGCGCCAGCGCCTCCAGCACCCGCGGCACGTCGGGATCCTCCATGAAGCCGAAGCGCACGGTGATGCGCCAGAAGCCGTCGCCGATGGCGCGGATCGCGCTGCGCTCGTCGTCGTCGGCGCGCGGCGCCTGCACCGTCTCCACCGTGAGCAGCACGTTGCGCTGGTGCAGCACCTTGTTGTGGCGCAGGTTCTGCACCAGCGCGTGCGGCACCGCGCCGTTGTCGGCGGTGAGGAACACCGCCGTGCCCGGCACCCGCGGCAGCTGGCGCCGGCCGAGGTCGGCGACGAAGGACTCGACCCGCGGGCTTTCCTTGCGCAGCGCCTCCACCAGCAGCTGGCGCCCGCGGCGCCAGGTGCGCATGAGGGCGAAGATGACGATGCCCAGCGCCAGCGGGAACCAGCCGCCCTCGGCGAACTTCACCAGGTTGGCCGACAGGAACAGGCCGTCGATCAGCAGCATCAGGCCGCCCAGCACCACCAGCACCGGGGTCGACAGGTGCCAGCGGTGGCGCGCCACCACCAGCAGCAGCACGGTGGTGATGAGCATGGTCCCGGTGACCGACACGCCATAGGCCGAGGCCAGCGCGCTGGAACTGCCGAAGCCCAGCACCAGGCCGATGATCACCAGCAGCAGCAGGCGGTTGATCATCGGCACGTACACCTGCCCGATGGTGCTCTCCGAGGTGTGGACCACCGACAGCCGCGGCAGGAAACCCAGTTGCATGCCCTGCCGCGCCAGCGAGAACGCGCCCGAGATCACCGCCTGCGAGGCGATCACGGTGGCCGCGGTCGCCAGCACGATCATCGGCAGCAGCGCCCAGCCCGGGACCAGCCGGTAGAAGGGGTTGCTGGCGGCCGACGGGTGCTCGAGCAGCAGCGCGCCCTGGCCGAAGTAGTTGAGGACCAGGGCCGGGAACACGAACCAGAGCCAGGCGCGCTGGATCGGCTTGCGCCCGAAGTGGCCCATGTCGGCGTACAGGGCCTCGGCGCCGGTCACCGCCAGCACCACGGCGCCGAGCACGAAGAAGGCGTGGCTGCCATGGTGCAGCACGAAGTCCAGCGCCGGCAGCGGGCTGATCGCGGCGAGCACGCGCGGCGTGTCGGCGATCCCCAGCACGCCCCACAGCGCCAGGCTGACGAACCAGAGCACGGTGATCGGCCCGAATACCTTGCCGACGCGCTCGGTGCCCCTGCGCTGGATCAGGAACAGGCCGATCAGCACGCCGACCGTGATCGGGAGGACGTAGCTCGAAAGGCCCGGCGCGGCGACTTCGAGTCCCTCCACCGCCGAGAGCACCGAGATGGCCGGGGTGATCACGCCGTCGCCGAAGAACAGCGCGGCGCCGAAGATGCCGAGGATGCCCA
>CAZTNB010000078.1:9694-14131 GCA_964614825.1 uncultured Gammaproteobacteria bacterium | reverse complement strand
AGCGGATGCAGGCGCGTGCCGGCGCCGCCGGCGAGGATGATGCCTTTGCTGGTGGCCATGCCCTGGCTCGTCGCGACCATGCCCTACATGGTACCGAGGCGCTCGCCGCGATAGCTGCCGTCCATGACCCGCGCCACCCAGTCGGGGTGGTCGAGGTACCAGTCCACGGTCTTCGCCAGGCCGGTCTCGAAGGTCTCGGTGGTGCGCCAGCCCAGTTCGCGCTTGATCTTGCCGGCGTCGATGGCATAGCGGCGGTCGTGGCCGGGCCGATCCTTGACGTAGCTGATCAGGCCCTCGCGGGTGCCGCCGCCGGGCAGCGGCCGGCGCTCGTCGACCAGCTTCAGGATGGCGCGCACGACCTGGATGTTCTCGCGCTCGGCGTCGCCGCCCACGTTGTAGACCTCGCCCGGCCGGCCGAGCTCGAGCACGCGCTGGATCGCACGGCAGTGGTCGAGCACGTACATCCAGTCGCGCACGTTGCGGCCGTCGCCGTACACCGGCAACGGTTCCCCGCGCAGCGCCTTCTGGATCATCAGCGGGATGAGCTTCTCCGGGAACTGGTACGGCCCGTAGTTGTTCGAGCAGTTGGTGGTGAGCGTGGGCAGGCCGTAGGTGTGGTGGAACGCGCGCACCAGGTGGTCGGACGAGGCCTTGGAGGCCGAATACGGCGAATTCGGCGCGTACGGCGACTCCTCGCTGAAGCGCCCCACCGGGCCCAGCGAGCCGTAGACCTCGTCGGTGGACCCGTGCACGAAGCGGAAGCCGTCCTGTTCGCCCAACGGCAGCCCGCGCCAGTACGCGGTGGCGCACTCGAGCAGGTTGAGCGTGCCGACCACGTTGGTCTGCACGAAGGCCGCCGGCCCGTCGATCGAGCGGTCGACATGGCTCTCGGCCGCGAAGTTGACGATCGCCGAGGGCCGGTGCTCGGCCAGCAGCGAGGACACGCGCGCGCGGTCGCCGATGTCGCCACGCACGAACACGTGCCCGGCGTTGCCGCGCAGCGGCGCCAGCGTGTCGAGGTTGCCGGCGTAGGTCAGCGCATCGAGGTTCACCACCCGGACGCCGCCCTGCCCCACCACGTCGAGCACGAAGTTCCCGCCGATGAACCCCGCCCCGCCCGTGACCAGAATCGTCTTCATCACCCACCCGTTGCCAATTCGCAGTCCGCCGCCGTCAATCTCCGCCAATCCGCGAATCGGCCATGCGATCGCCGGACCCCACCAGCCGCCATCGGAGCCCCACTTGGGTCAAGGGGGCGGCCGCGCGATGCGCGGCCGGGGCTTGTGGAGAAATGGGAAGGCAACGGCCGCACGGCGGCCGTTGCATTCCGTTCCGGGCGCTTGGCGCTCAGAACGGAATGTCGTCCTCGTCGAAGGGCTGCGAGGCTGCCGGCGCCGCCATGCCGCCCGCGGCCGCCGCGCCGCCCGCGCGCGGCCCCGCGCTGCGCTGCGGACGCTCGGCCCGCGGCGCGCCGCCGCCACCCATCTCGGCGCCGCCACGGTCGCCGGTGCCGCCGAGCATCTGCATCTCGTTGGCGACGATGTCGGTGGAGAAGCGCTCGACGCCCTCCTTGTCGGTGTACTTGTCGGTGCGCAGGCTGCCCTCGACGTACACTTGGCGGCCCTTCTTGAGGTACTCGCCGGCGATCTCGGCCAACTTGCCGAAGAACTTCACCCGGTGCCACTCGGTGCGCTCCTGCTTCTGCCCGGTGGCCTTGTCGGTCCAGGCTTCGGAGGTGGCGATGCGGATCGTCGTGATCGCGGCGCCGTTGGCGGTGTAGCGGGTTTCGGGATCGGCACCGAGGTTGCCGACGAGGATGACTTTGTTGACGCCTCTGGCCATGGCGCTGCGGTTCCTGGGAATGGAGGGGGCGAGGGTTGTCGCGACGTCTATGGAACGGCGCGCGTACCGTCTCGCGCCAGCGCTGGTCCGCCCGCCGGGGCGTAGGAAAAGCGCGCGACGCGGATCAGCGGTGCGCCGGCATTATAGCGCCGGACGCCGCCCCGCCGGCCCGGCCCGTATACTTCCGGGGCCCGGTCCCTGCCCCCGCCCCCGCATGCACGCCCAAGCCTCCGCCCCCGCCGACCGCCGCGCGCCCACGACGCTGGCCGAGGTGCAGGCACTGGCGGCGCCCGACATGCGCCGGGTGGACGCCCTGGTCCGGGCCCGGCTCAGCTCCGAGGTGGGCCTCGTCAACCAGATCGCCGAATACATCGTCGGCGCCGGCGGCAAGCGCCTGCGCCCCACCGTGGTGCTGCTGGCCGCCCGCGCCGCCGGCCACGCCGGCGACGAGCACCTGCAGGCGGCCGCGATCGTGGAGTTCATCCACACCGCCACCCTGCTGCACGACGACGTGGTGGACGAGTCCGGCATGCGCCGCGGCCGCCCCACCGCCAACGCCACCTGGGGCAATGCCGCCAGCGTGCTGGTCGGCGACTTCCTCTACTCGCGCGCGTTCCAGCTCATGGTGGAACTCGACCGCATGCGCATCATGCGCGTGCTGGCCGACACCACCAACGCCATCGCCGAGGGCGAGGTGCTGCAGCTCATGCACCTCAACAACCCGGACGTGGACGAGGCCGCCTACCTGCGCGTGATCGAGCGCAAGACCGCGGTGCTGTTCGCCGCCGCCGCGCGCCTGGGCGGCATCCTCGCCGGCCTGCCGCCGGCGCAGGAACAGGCGCTGGCCGACTACGGCCTGGCCCTGGGCTATGCGTTCCAGATCGCCGACGACATGCTCGACTACGTGGCCGACGCGCAGGCGCTGGGCAAGAACCTGGGCGACGACCTGGCCGAGGGCAAGGCCACGCTGCCGCTGATCCGCGCCCTGGCCCTGGCCGACGGCGAGCGCTCCAGCCGCATCCGCGCCGCGATCGAGGCCGGCGACCTCGGCGAACTGCCGATGATCGCCGCCGCGATCCGCGAATCCGGCGCGCTGGACTATTCGCGCGCGCGCGCCGAGCGCTACGCCGACGGCGCGGTGGCGGCGCTCGAGGCCATCGCGCCGTCGCCCTGGCGCGAGGCGCTCAAGGTGCTGGCGCACTACGCCATCGACCGCAGTCGCTGAGCGCCCCACGGCATCTCGCCGTGGGGGCGGATCCAACGGGAGCTGCCTACTTCGCCGCGAAGCGCTCGGCGAAGAAGTCGTTCATCAGGCGGAAGGCGCGCTTGGCCGCGAGCTCGTTGTAGACGCAGCCCGGCGGCGAGTTCTGGTCCGGCTCGGCGAAGCAATGCACCGCGCCGCTGAGGTTCACGAACTGCCAGTCGGCGCCGGCATCGGTGAATTCCTTCTGGAAGCCTGCGATCTGCTCGGCCGGCACGTAGGTATCGTCGGCGCCGTTGATCGCCACGATGCTGGCCCGCACCGCGCCCTTGGCCGCCGGCATCGAGGTCGAGAGGTTGCCGTGGAACGAGACCACGCCCGCCAGCGGCAGGCCGCTGCGCGCCATCTCCAGCGCCGTGGCGCCGCCGAAGCAGAAGCCGATGGCGCCCAGGCGCGAGGTATCCAGCGGCGCCTCGCCCGCCTGCGCCTTGAGCTCGTCCAGCGCCTTCGCGGCCCGCGCGCGCAGGCCCGCGCGATCCGCATAGGCGGCCTTGGCGGCCGCGCCCGCCTCGTCGGCATTGGCCGGGCGCACGCCGGCGCCGTACACGTCGGCGACCAGGATCACGTAGTCCTTGCCGGCGATGGCCTTGGCCTTCTCTACCGCGGCCGGTCCGGCCCCCATCCAGTTGGGCACCAGCACCAGGCCGGGGCGCGGCGTCGCCACGGAATCGTCGTAGACCAGGGTGGACTGGAACTTCTGCTCGCCGATCGAGTACTCGACCGGCCGCGTCACCGTGGCGGCGCTGGCGGCGCCGGTCAGGGCCAGGCACAGCACGGACAGGGCGAATCGGCTCATGGCGGCTCTCCGGTCGATGCGGGGAGCCGAATGGTACGCCGCCGCGGCGTCGCCGTGACGTGTGCATCGCCTGCCTTGGGCTAGACTCGGCGCCCTCGCCCCCGGGAGTCCCGCCCATGCGCCTGCACCGCCTCGCCCTGCCCTTGTTCCTGATCGCCGCCGGCACCGCCTTCGCCCAGGACGTGAAGCCGGACCGCGCGATCCACTACCGCCAGGGCGTCTACGCCATGATCGGCTGGAACTTCGGCCCGATGGGCGCCATGGTCAAGGGCGAGGTGCCGTTCGATGCCGCCCAGTTCGGCAAGCGCGCCGAACGCGTGGCGTGGCTGTCGCAGCAGATCGAGGAAGGCTTCCCGAAGGGCTCCGACACCGGCGCCACCACCGACGCCAAGCCGGAGATCTGGCAGGACTGGAGCGACTTCACCGCCAAGCTGTCCGATTTCCAGCGCGAGGCGCAGGCCCTGGCGACCGTGGCCAAGGGCGGCGACGAAGCCGCCATGAAGGCGCAGTTCGTCAAGACCGGCGGCGCGTGCAAGGC
>CAZTNB010000078.1:0-9594 GCA_964614825.1 uncultured Gammaproteobacteria bacterium | reverse complement strand
GCGACGAAGCCGCCATGAAGGCGCAGTTCGTCAAGACCGGCGGCGCGTGCAAGGCCTGCCACGACAAGTACCGCGCCGACTAGGCCCGCCTCGGCGGGTGACGGTCAGCGGCTGGCCCAGTACACCAGCGCCCAGGTCGCGCCCGCGCTGAGCAGCAACAACACCAGCGCCCGCCAGGGCCCCGCGAAGCGCAAGCCCGGATCCGCCGGCAAGGCCTTGCGTCCGGTCACCATCGCCGCCAGCAGCGCCTCGTGCCGGCCCAGCGCGTGCCAGGCGACCGCCGCCAGGTGCAGCGCGATCAGGCCCAGCAGCACGTACTGGTTCGCCTCGTGCACGTCGCCCATGAACTCGACCCAGTCCGCGCTCGCGCGCGCCGCCAGCGGGCCCTCGGTCATGATCTCGTCGCTGGCGTAGAGCCCGCTGGCCACCTGCACCGCGAGGCAGGCCAGCATCGCCACCACCGACCAGCCCCCCAGCGGGTTGTGGCCCGCCGCGTGCGCGGGCGTGCGCTGCAGCGCCGTGCGCGCATACGCCCGCACCGCGCGCGGCCCGCGCAGGAAGCGGCTGAAGCGCGCGCTGTCGCTGCCGAAGCAACCCCACAGCAGGCGAAAGCCCAGCAGCGCGAGCATCGCGTAGCCGATGCGGACATGCCATTGCATGTCCAGCCACTGCCACTGCGCGATGCCGAACTGCAGCAGCACCAGCAGCGCCAGGCTCCAGTGGAACAGGCGGATCGGCAGGTCCCACACCCGGTAGCGGTTCACAGGCCGAGCCCCTCGATGGCGCTGATCGAATCCGGATCGAAGCCCGCCAGCGCGGCGAAGCGGCGGCCGCGCTCGGCATAGTCGCGGAAGGCATCGAAGCTCGGCGCCCCCGGCGACAGCAGCACCACGCCGCCCGGCGGCAGCAGCTCGCGCGCCGCGGCAACCGCCGCGGCCAGGTCGTCGAGCTGCAGCACGCGGCAGGCATCGCGCGGCAGGCCCGCGAGCGCCGCCACGATGCGCGCGGCGTTGGCGCCGGCCACCAGCACGGCCCGGGGCGGCGCCGCCAGCACCGCGGCGCCGAACGGCGCCCAGTCGACGCCGCGATCGTAGCCGCCCACGATCACCGCCAGCTCGCGGCCCCGGTAGTGGGCCAGCGCGGCGATGGTCGCGTGGGGCGTGGTGGCGATGCTGTCGTTGACGTAGCTGATCCCGCCGCGTTCGCCCAGCACCTGCAGCCGATGCGGCAGCGGCCGGAAGCCGCGCACCGCGCCCGCCAGCGCCACCGCATCCTCGCCCGCCGCCTCCACCGCCGCCAGCGCCGCGCAGACGTTGAGGGCGTTGTGCTCGCCGGGCAACGGCAGTTCCGTGAGGTCCAGCACGGGCCGCCCGTGGCGGCGGATCGCCCCGTCGGCCACGTCGAAGCCGGGCGGCGCGCCGAAGCGCACCACGCCGTGCTCCGGCTCGAATCCGGCCGGCAAGCTGCGCCGCGCGCCGATCACGCTTACCCGCGGGCGCCGCCCCGGCGCGCCCAGCAGGGCCAGCTTGTCGGCATGGTAGTGCGCGGCGTCGCCGTGCCAGTCGAGGTGCTCCTCGTACACGTTGAGCACCACGGCGATCTCGGGCACGGCTTCCATGTCGCGGGTCTGGAAGCTCGACAGTTCCACCACCCACCAGTCCGGCAGCCGCGGCGGGTCGAGCAGCTCGAGCAGCGGCACGCCGATGTTGCCGGCCAGCGCCACGCGACGGCCGGCGGCGCGCAGCAGGTGGGCGATCAGCGCGGTGGTCGTGCTCTTGCCCTTGGTGCCGGTGACGGCGATGACGCGCGCCTCGGGGTGCTCGGCGAACCACAGCGCGGTGCCGGAGACGAAGCGCACGCCGGCGGCAAGGGCGGCGGCCACCGCGGGCTGGTACGGCGAGATGCCGGGCGACTTGACGATGACGTCGAAGCGTCGCAGCAGCTCGGCGGTGGGCTCCGCAGTGGTGATCCCGGGCGCACCGGCCCACTGCGCCACCTCCGCCCGCTCGCCCTCCCGGCAGATGACCGTGACGCGCGTGCCCGGCAGGCGCCGTGCCAGCGCCTCGCACGCCGCGCGCCCCTCGCGGCCCGCGCCCCAGACCGCGACGCGCTTGCCTTCGAGCTCAGCGCAGCGCATCGACCAGGGCCACCAGCCGCGGCGGGATGCGATGCTCGCCCTGCGGCTTCAACAACGGCTCCAGCGCCAGGCCATCGGCGTCGATCGCCGGCAGGATCTCCTCGCGGAAACGCGCCACCAGCGCGTCCTCGCGCCATTCGGGCCGGCGCGCCAGCGCGGCGAAGGCGGCGCGCGACTCGCGCGCCTCGCCCACGCACTCGAAGGGCTTGTGCGCCTGCCATTCGACCAGCGCGTCGAAGCCCGGTGCCAGCGCCGCGTCGTCGAGCAGGTTGCGGCCGAAGATGCGCATCAGCTGCGGCTTGGGCACGAACGGCGCCAGCGCCAGGAACACGAAGTGGCACTTCGGGCACTGCCCGCACCAGCGCGACTCCGGCCGCGCGCCGAGGATGCGGAAGTTGCGGTTGCAGCTCGAGAACACGTCCTGGTACTGCGCGAGCGGCGCGAACAGGCGCGTCACCGCCAGCTCCGACAGCGGCCGCAGCAGCGAGTAGTAGCGCAGGTCGGCGGCGACGCGCTGCTCCACGTAGGCGCCGAACGCCTGCTCGAAGGCCCAGCCCTTGCTCCACTGGTGGTTGACGTCGACGCCGTCGGACTCCAGCGTCGCGCTCGAGGCGGAGCGTTCGTTCGAGAACGCGATCGCATCGTGCCCGTACAGCAGCGCGGCCAGCACCAGGATCGCCGAGTTGATCGCGGTCACCGGGATATGGCCGTTCCACGCGCCGTTGCGGTTGAGCTCGAACAGGATCGGCGAGAGCTCGCGGCCGATGTTGAGGGTGGGCAGGCCGGTGCGCGCGGCGCAGGCCTTGATCAGCTCGGAACCGCCGACCCAGGCCACGGTGCAGGGCTCGCGCGCGGCGCGCAGGAGTTCGACCGTGACCAGCGAATCCTTGCCGCCGCCGAGCGGGACCAGGGTGTTGCGGGGAAGGCCGAGTGCCCGGGCGGCGCGGTCACCGCCTTCCCCGGCCCTACCCCCCTCGAGGGGGGTAGCGCTGGAAGATGCAGCGGAAGCGGCGGGCTCCGAAGTGCGCGGAAAGTGGATCCGCCCGCCCAGGTCGAGCCGATTCTGGTACGCGAATTCGCCCAGGCCATGCAGGTACACCGCGTCGAGCAACTCGGCGGTCGCCGCGTCCAGCGCCCCGGTCTCGACCCGGATCTCGCCCGGCACGCCCGCCTTGTAGTAGCTCACCCCCGCGATCAGGTGCAGCAGGCGCAACGCCGCGTCCACCGCCTCGCGCCGCTGCGGCGGCAGCTCCGGCGCGCCCGGATAGCGGATGCGCTCGACCAGCTCCGGCCCGTCGTCGAAGGCATAGGCCAGTTCGGCCGCGCCGGCCTCGTAGGTGCAGCGCACGAAGCGGAACGCGCGCGCCTGCCTGGGGTCGCGCAGGGTCACAGCAGCACCTCCGCCGCCGGGTTGCGCAGGTTGTAGCGCGACGCCATCACGTGTCCGTAGGCGCCGGCCTGCGCGACCAGCAGCACGTCGCCCTCGCGCGGCTGCGGCAGGCGCCGGTTGCTGCCCAGCACGTCGCCGGATTCGCAGATCGGGCCGACGATGGTGCAGGTGGTGTCGGCGGTGTCGCCCAGGCGCGTCAGGTTCACGATCGGATGCCAGGCGTCGTACAACGCCGGGCGGATCAGCGAGTTCATCCCGGTATCCACGCCGACGTAGCAATGCTCGCCCTTGCGCTTGACCTGGGTGACGCGGGTGAGCAGCACGCCCGCCTCCGCCACCGGGTAGCGGCCGGGCTCCATCCACACGCGATACTGCGGGTAGTGGCGCCGTACCCCGGCCAGCGCGGTCGCCAGGGCGTCCAGATCGAGCGGCTGGTCCTCGGGACGCGACGGCACGCCGAGCCCGCCGCCGATGTTGAGCCGCACCACGTCCGGGAACTGCTCGGCCAGCGCGGCCAGCGCGGCATAGGTCTCGCGGAAGTGGTCGACCTCGAGCACGCCGCTGCCCAGGTGCGCATGCAGGCCGACGATGCGGCAACCCAGCAAGCGCGCGCGGTCGCGGAACTCGTCGAGGTCGGCCAGCGCCAGCCCGAACTTCGAGCCGGCGCCACCGGTGACGACCTTGTCGTGGTGGCCGCGGCCGTGGCCGAGGTCCAGGCGCAGCAGGATCTCGCGCGCGCGGAAATCCTCGCCCCACTCGCGCAATGGATGCAGGTTGTCGACCGTCACCCGCGCGCCGAGGTCGAAGGCCTGCACGTACTCGCCGCGCGGGGCGAAGTTGGGCGTGAACAGCAGGCGCTCCGGCGCGATGCCCGGCAGCGCGTTGCGCGCCGCGTCGAGCTCCGGCGCCGACACGCATTCGATGCCGAAGCCCTCGCCGGCCAGCGCGCCCAGGACCTCCGGGTGCGAGTTGGCCTTCATGGCGTAGAACCAGCGGTCCACCGCGCCGATCGCCAGCAGGCGCCGCGCCGCCGCGCGGACTTCGTCGAGCGCATACACGTACAGCGGCTCGCCGCCGGCGGCCTTTGCCAGCAGCGCCTCGCGCCGCGTCGCCCACCACGGCACCGCGCGCGCGCGCTCGCGCGTGGTGGCATAGAGCGCGTCCCAGGTCGGGCCGAACACGGCCTCGTCGTCGAGGCGCATGGCCTCGGCGCGCACCAGCATCTCGTGCAGTTGCGGCACCAGCGGCGCGGCCACGGCCTCGTCCACCACGAAGGTGAGGTTGAGGTTGTTGGACGATTGCGAGATCAGGTGCACGTTGTGCTGGCCGAACTCCGCCAGCACCGGCCCCAGGCGGTGCAGCAGGCTGCGCATGCCGCGACCCACCAGCGTCACCGCCGCGCAGGGCGCGATCACCTTGACCCGGCACACCTTCTCGAGATCGGCGCACAGCGCCGAGAGCACGTCGGAGTTGACCAGGTTGGCGGTCGGGTCCAGCGACACCGTGACGTTGGTCTCGGCCGAGCCGATCAGGTCGACCGAAAGCCCGTGGCGCTTGAAGGCCTCGAACACGTCGGCGAGGAAGCCCACCGACTGCCACATGCCCACGCTTTCCATCGACACCAGGGTGATGCCGCTGCGCGCGCTGATCGCCTTGACGCTGGCGGGCCCGCTGGCGGCGAAGGGCCCGACCTCGGTGCCGGCGAGGTCCGGGCGGTTGGTGTCCTTGACCAGCAGCGGCACCCTGGCCTCGCGCAGCGGCGAGAGGCAGCGCGGGTGCAGCACCTTGGCGCCGGTGCCGGCGATTTCCTGCGCCTCCTCGTAGTCGAGGCGCCGCAGCAGGCGCGCGCCCGCGACCTGGCGCGGGTTGGCGCTGAACATGCCGGCCACGTCGGTCCAGATCTCCACCCGCCGCGCCTTGAGCAGCGCGCCGAAGTAGGCGGCCGAGGTGTCGGAGCCGCCGCGGCCCAGGATCGCGGTGTGGCCCTCCGCATCGGCGGCGATGAAGCCCTGCGTGATCAGCACCGGCGAGCGCCGCGCCAGCGCGGCCTGCATCGCGGCATCGGGCGCGGTGGCGCAGGAGACCGAGAGCCAGCGCGCCCACTCGCTCTGGTTGGGCAGCGCGGCCGCGCGCAACCATTCGCGCGCGTCCAGCCATTCCGCGTCGAGGCCCTGCGCGCGCAGGTAGTGCATGCCCAGGCTCGACGACAGGAGCTCGCCCAGCGCCAGCACCTCGGCCTGCCACGGCAGCTGCGCGCCGGCGCGGCGCGGATCCTGCGCCAGCGCGGCCAGCCGGGCGAGGAACTCGTGCAGCGCGGGCGCCGACGGCAGGCCGAGTTCGCGCACGAATTGGACGTGGCGCGCGACCAGCGCGTTCACCGCCGGGTCGAGCTCGCCGCCCTCGCGCGCGGTCTCGACCAGCGCGGTGAGCGCGTTGGTCACGCCCGACAGCGCCGACACCACCACCAGCACGCGCGCGCCCTCGGCCTGGCGCGCGCGCACCAGCGCCGCGATGTTGTCCCAGCGCGGTTTCGCCGACACGCTCGTGCCGCCGAACTTGAGCACGATCCAATCGGACGTGGCCTGCGGGTCGCGGCGGGCGGTGGCGGTCTGGGGCATGCGGGACGGGGGCTGCGGCAGCGCGGGATGGTGCGCTGCGGCAACGATAGCCGAAGCGCCGCCGCACCTTAAGGGTGGGCCTCGCCGTGCCCGCGTTCCGCCATTCGATCCGGCACCACCGTAACGAGGTGGTCCACCGGCCACGACCGGCACGAGGGCAGTACCCAACTGCGTGCGCGGTCCCTTCCCGAACCCGGCCGCAGGCATCAGACTTCCGTTCCTCGCCCAGCCCGACAGGCTCCGCACCCGCCATGCGCATCGTCCCGTTCAAGCAGGTCGACGTCTTCACCGCCGAGCCCTACTTCGGCAATCCCGTCGCCGTGATCCTCGACGCCGAGGGCCTCAGCGACGCGCAGATGCAGCACCTCGCGGCCTGGACCAACCTCTCCGAAACCACCTTCGTGCTGCCGCCGACCCAGGCCGGCGCCGACTACCGCGTGCGCATCTACACCCCGAAGTCCGAGTTGTCCTTCGCCGGCCATCCCAGCGTCGGCACCGCGCATGCGGTGCTCGAGTCGGGCTGGTCGCGCCAGCACGACCACCAGCTGGTGATGGAATGCGGCGCCGGCCTGCTGCCGATCGCCATCGAGGGCGACGGCGCCGGGCGCAGGATCTCGGTGCAGGCGCCGAAGGCCGCGATCGGCGAAACCGACCTCACCCTGGCGGTGGGCCTGTCCAAGGCGCTGCATGCGACCGTGAAGCAGGCGCCCGCGCCGCGGCCGGTGAAGGTGGGGCCGTGGTGGATCGTGGTCGAGCTCGAGGACGAGGCGTCGGTGCGCGGCCTCGCGCCGGACATGGCGCGCGTGATCGAGCTCAGTCGCGACCACGATGCGGTGGGCGTGGCCGCGTACGCGCGTTGCGAAGCGGCCGACTACGCCATCGTGGTGCGGGCCTTCGCGCCGATCGACGGCATCGCCGAGGACCCGGTGACCGGCAGCGCCAACGCCTGCATCGCGGCCTTCCTGCGCGCGAACGGCCTGCTGCCCGAGCGCGAGGCCAGCTATCGCGCCAGCCAGGGCCGCGAAGTCGGCCGCAACGGCTTCGTCGACATGACCGTCACCGCCGACGGCCGCGTGCTCATCGGCGGCCAGGCCGTCACCTGCGTGGACGGCACCATCCGCCTCTGACCGCGCCCGGACCGCGCACCGTCGCCGTCCCCGACTGCGGGAGCGGCTCGGGCGTCAGGTGCCGCGCCGGCAGCGGGTACTCCCGATCAGGGCGCTGCGGTATACGCCGCCTTGCCGTCGACATAGGTCGCCCGTACCCGGGCCGCCAGCACGTCGTCCGCGGCATCGGCCAGGGGATCGCGCGCCAGCACGGTGAAGTCCGCGCGCTTGCCGGCCTGCAGCGAGCCCACCTCGTCCTCCATGAACGCGGCATAGGCCGCATCCAGGGTGAAGCCGCGCAGCGCCTCCCACGCGGTCAGCCGCTCGGTCGGATACCAGCCGCCCGCCGGCATGCCCTGCGCGTCCTGGCGCGTGCGCGCCGCATACAGGCCCAGTAGCGGGTCCACGCCCTCGACCGGAAAATCCGATCCCAGCGCCAGGCGCACGCCGGCATCGCGGAACTGCCGCCACGCGTACGCGCCGACGATGCGCGCCGGCCCCACGCGCTGTTCCGCCCACGGCATGTCGCTGGTGGCGTGGGTGGGCTGCATCGAGGCGATGATGCCGCTGCGGGCGAAGCGCGGGATGTCGACCTGCGCCACCACCTGCGCGTGCTCGATGCGCCAGCGGTGGTCGTGCCGCGCGGCGTCGAGCCCCAGCACGCGCTCGTACACGTCGAGCACCACGCGGTTGCCACGGTCGCCGATCGCGTGGGTCGCCGCCTGCACGCCGCAGCGCTGCGCCTTGCGCGCCGCCGCCTCGAGCTTGTCCTGCGCGGTCACCAGCAGGCCGGTGTTGCCCGGATCGTCGCTGTAGTCGGCCAGGAGCGCCGCGCCGCGCGAGCCCAGCGCGCCGTCGGCGTAGAGCTTCACCGCGCGCATCTGCAGGCGCCCGTCCGCGTGCCGGTAGAGGCCTTGCGCGCACAGCCACTCCAGCGCGGCGCCGTCGCCGTCGGCCATGGCATAGATGCGCACCGGCATGCGCCCCGCGTCGGCCAGCGCGCGATACAGGTCCATCTGCGCCTTCGACACGCCGGCATCGTGCACGCCGGTGAGGCCCAGCCGCGCGATCTCCGCCAGCGCCGCCGAAAGCTCCCGGCTCGCCTGTTCCGCGGTCGGTGGCGGCACCACGGACTGCACCAGTTCGGCCGCCGCATCGACGAACACGCCGGTGGCCTTGCCGTTGGCGCGTTCGATGCGGCCGCCGTCGGGCTGCCAGTCGCCGCCCAGGTCGCGCTGCACCCGGCGCAGCGCCGCCGAGTTGGCCCAGCCCGCGTGGCCGTCGACGCGCTCCAGCCAGACCGGGCGCTCCGGAAACGCGGCGTCGAGATCCGCCGCGGTGGGGAACGACTTCTGCTCCCAGTCGTTCTGGTCCCAGCCGCGACCCAGCAGCCACTGGTCCCTGGCCAACCTGCCTTCGAAGGCCTTGAGCCGCTCGACGATCGCGGCCTTGCCGTTGGTGCCGGTGAGGTCGGCGATGGCGAGCGTGGTGCCCAGCCCGGGCACGTGGCCATGCGCGTCGATCAGACCCGGCACCACGGTGGCCGCGCCGAAATCGAGCGCTTGCGCCTGCGGATGGGCCTTCGCCAGCGCCACGGCATCGCCCACGGCGACGATCGCGCCGGCATCGTCGTAGACGAAGCCGGTCGCGAACGGCCGCGCCGGATCCATCGTGATGATGCGCGCGCTGCGTACCAGCGTCAGGTCGGCGGCGGCGGCGCCGCCGCCGAGCAGGCAAAGGGTCCAGAGCCAGGCGCGCATGGGCATCGATCCTGCGAGGGAGGCCGCGAGGTTGCCGCTCCGGGCCCGCCATGGCAAGCCGGGCGCCCCGCGCCGACCCGAAGCTCCCGCGCGCCCAAGCGATCACCCCTGCAACCCGGCACATGCCGCCGCGGGGTCGATCGCGCTAGATAATCCATGTCCCTCGCGCGGAGTCCGCCATGGCCATCGAGTTCACGCTCAATGCCAAGCCCGTCGCCTTCGACGGCGATCCCGCCATGCCGCTGCTGTGGTACCTGCGTGACCACGCGCTGCTCGTCGGCACGAAGTACGGCTGCGGCATCGCCGCGTGCGGCGCCTGCACCGTGCACGTGGACGGCGCCGCGGCCCGCAGCTGCGTCCTGCCCTTGAGCGCGCTGGCCGGCCGCAAGGTCACCACGATCGAAGGCCTGGCCGCCGGCGACACGCTGCACGCCGTGCAACGCGCCTGGATCGAGGAGGACGTGCCGCAGTGCGGCTACTGCCAGAGCGGCCAGATCATGGCCGCGGTGGACCTGCTCAAGCGCGCGCCCGAGCCCAGCGACGACGACATCGCGACGCTGACCAACCTGTGCCGCTGCGGGAC
>CAZTNB010000077.1:1552-14307 GCA_964614825.1 uncultured Gammaproteobacteria bacterium | reverse complement strand
CCGCCTGGGTGGCGCTGGGCGCCGGCCTGTGGGAGCAGCTGCTCTACGGCAGCGGCCTGCTGCGCTGAGCGGCGCCGCTATTCGAAGCCGTTGGCGTACAGCAGGTCGGGCGCCAGCAGCGCGATCTCGAGCACCGTCGGGCTGCTGGCGAGGTTGCCCACCAGGGTGGCGGCGCCGGTGTCCAGGTTGATCGTGTAGAGCCCGGTCACGCCACCGGCCTGCAGGGTCGCGAAGGCGGTGTTGACGCCGCCACTGGCAAGGATGTCGAAGCCGATGGCATTGGTGGCGTTGACGCCCAGCGCGCCCACCAGGACCAGGGTGCCGTTGTTGGGCGGGTTCTGCGCCAGCAGGGTGTCCGAGACGGCATCGAGGTCGTACAGCACGGTCGCGGTGGCGCCGGCATAGCTGTTGATGTACGCGGCGGCGCTGACGCCGGTCGCCGCGCCGTTGAGCGCACCGTCGGTGATCACCAGTGCAGTGTTCGGGTTGACGCGCAGGTTGAGGCCGCTGTCGCTGACCACGCGCAGCCGGTCGGGCACCGGGTTGAAGTCGATGCCGAAGCGCGTGCCGCCGAGCACGGAGTACGGCGAGCTGACATCGGTGGGATCCGCGGCCAGCGTGCCGACCAGGCTGGCGGCCCCGGTGTCCGGGTTGAGGAGGTACAGCCGTCCGGTGCCGGCGGCGGTGGCGCCCAGGGCGTAGACCTGCAGCGTCATCGGTCGCAGGTCGATGCCGACCAGCGACTCGCCCGCGGCCAGCCCCGTGACGGCCACCACGCCGGTGAAGCTGCCCGGCGTCGCGCTGTCGAAGCGCACCAGCACGTTGCCCGAGGTCAGGGCCAGCAGCGGCGCCGCGGACGCATCCGCGATGCCAGCCGCCGCGAGGAAGGCCGCCAGCGACCACGACCACGCCTGCCTGCGCATGTCACGCCTCCCCGCGGTCCGGCCGTGTCGTGCCGGGACGGCGCCTACTGTATCCACTCGCGGCGCGATACGGCGCCGTACGGCGCCCCGCCGTTCAGCGCGTCGCCGGTCGCAGCGCCAGCCGCGCGACCGCCAGCACGATGAAGTACAGCGCGGTGAGGCCGGCGGCGAAGCCATTGTGCCAATCCACCACGCGCTCGCCGCGGGCGTTGAGCGTCAGGTATCCCAGGCGCTGCGCGCCGTACACCAGGCACACGATGTAGACCAGCCAGCAGACGGCCGTGAGTGCCGCCAGGCGGCGCAGGGCGCGCGCCTTGTCGGCCATGCCGCCGCGCACGGACCAGGCTTCGAGCCCTTTCGCCACCGGCAACCAGGCCGCGGCCAGCGCGACCTGCCAGGCACCGGTGATCGCGGCGGCCAGGCCGGCCGCGGCCAGGTACACCATCGACAGCAGCACGGCGCCGGTGGCGGTGCCCCGGTTGAGGCCATGGCGCGCCAGGCCGTCGCCGGCGACCCAGGCCAGCGCGGCAGCGAGCAGCTCGAACAGCATCAGTCCCATCAGCAGCGCCTGCACCTGCCCCTGGGCCAGCTGCCCGGGGTGCAGCAGCACCCACGCGACGAAGGCCGCGCTGCCGCAGTCGGCCGCCAGTGTCGCCAGTTCGCGCACGCCCCACCGCATGGCCAACCCCCTTTCTTCCTCCGATCTCCCCCGGAATGCCCGGCGCGGGCGAATCCGAACCACCGCCGCCGCGCCGCCGTGGCCCTGAAGTCGCCGCGCAACCGCGCTACGCTGGCGGCCCGGTCCGCCGCCGTCCGTCGGGGCATGCTCGTGGGCGCCAATCGTCGCAGGTGGCCGTGGCTCCTCGTCCTCGCGCTGGCCGGCGTGCTGGGCTACCTGCTGGCGTGGCCGGTGCGCATCGACCCGGTGGCCTGGACGCCGCCGGTTGCGCCGGCGGCCGAAGGCGTTTATTTGCCGAACGAGCGCCTGCGCAAGGTCGAGCGGCTGGCGGGCGCGGAGCTGGTCGGCGCCGAGTATGTCGATGTCGACCGGCAGGGCCGTCTCTACACCGGCACGCTCGACGGCCGCCTGCTGCGACTGGAGGCCGACGGCAGCGGCGTGGTCGAACTCGCCCGCACCGGCGGGCGGCCGATCGGCCTGCGCGTGCTGCGCGACGGCACGCTGATCGTCGCCGACGGCGCGCGCGGCCTGCTGCGCGTGGCGCCCGGCGGCGCGATCGAGGTGCTGGCCAGCAGCCACGGCGGCGTGCCCTTCGGGCTCACCGACGACGTGGCGGTCGACGCCGGCGAGCGCCACGCCTGGTTCACCGACGCCTCCGACCGCTCCGGCCTCGACCAGCACCTCGACGACATCCTCGAGCACGGCGGCCGCGGTCGCCTGCTGCGCATCGACCTCGCCAGCCGCGAGACCACGCTGCTGCTCGACCGCCTCGACTTCGCCAACGGCGTGGTGCTGGGGCCCGGCGAGCAGTACCTGCTGCTGTGCGAGACCGGCAGCTACCGCGTGCTGCGCTACTGGCTGGCCGGCGCGCGCCGCGGCGAGGTCGAGGTGTACGCGGACAACCTGCCGGGATTCCCCGACAACCTGACCTTCAATGGCCGCGACCGCTACTGGGTCGCGCTGGCCAATCCGCGCAACGCCGCGCTGGATCGCCTCGGGCCCTACCCCGTCCTGCGCAAGCTGGTCGCGCGGCTGCCGTCGTTCCTGCGCCCGCAGCCGGTGCGGCACGCCTTCGTGCTGGCGCTGGACCTCGACGGTCGCGTGCTCGAGACCCTGCAGTACCGCGGCGACGATGCCTTCGCGCCGGTCACCACGGCGCGGGAGTCCGGCGACTGGCTGTACCTGGGCAGCCTCAGCGATGCCGGCATCGCGCGCGTGCGCCTGCGGCCCTGAGCAGGCCCGCGCGCTGGTCAGGTCGAGCCGGCGGCGATCTGGTGCCGCAGCCACGCGCGCGCCTTGACCCAGTCGCGGCGCACGGTGCGCTCGGTGACGCCCAGCGCCAGCGCGGTATCGGCCGGCGGCGAAGCCATTGTGCCAATCCACCACGCGCTCGCCGCGGGCGCTGAGCGTCAGGTAACCCAGGCGATGCGCGCCGCACACCAGGCACACGACATGGACGGACCAGAAGACGGCCGTGAGTGCCGCCGGGCGGCGCAGGGCGCGCGCCCGGTCCGCCATGCCGCCGCGCACGGACCAGGCTTCGAGTAGGCGCTAGAGCGGCTTGCCGTAGGTGAGGAACTGCTCGCTGCGGGTCCAGCCCAGCGATTCGTACAGCGCCTGCGCCGCGAGGTTGGTCCGCGCGGTGGACAGCTCGAGCTTGCGCGCGCCGCGCGCCCGCGCCAGCGACTGCGCCGCCTGCATCAGGGCGCGCGCGGCGCCGCCGCGGCGTCGCGCCGGCGCCACGTAGAGGTCGTAGAGGACGTACAGCGGCGCGGCGAGCAGCGAATCCCAGGTCGGGTACATCTGGCAGAAGCCGCTTGCCGCGCCCGTCGCGTCCTCGGCCAGCAGCACGATCGACTCGGCGCGGGCCAGGCGCGCGCCGAGGTACTCGCGCGACAGCGCCGGATCGGGCGCGAGGCCGTAGAACTGCCGGTAGGCGTCGAACAAGGGTGCCAGCGCGTCGAGGTCGGCGAGCCCGACCTCCCGCACCCGCGGCGCGACGGTCTCAGGCATCGGCGGCGTCCAGCGCGCGGTTGGTCGCGGCGATCGACTCGGCGTCGAGGCCGATGCGGCGCAAGGCGGCCTGGAAGCGCGGGTGCCGCTGCAGCGGCGAGTCCTTGGGGATGGCCTCGAACGCGAACAGCTTGCTCCAGGCCAGGGTGTCGGCCGCCTGCTCCAGCAGCTCGAGGCACAACTCGTCGCGGCCGAGGTCGCAGGCCAGCCCGGCGACCAGGCCGAGGCGGCCGCGCAGGAGCTGCGTCTGCGCCAGCACCGCGTCGAGGATCTCGGCCGCACGTGGATCGCCGCGGCGCGCGTAGACCTGGCCGATGCGCTGGCGGATGTTGGGGATCCCGCGCAGCGCCTCCGGGATGCGCGGCAGCACCGCCTCGGCGCCGTCGACGTCGCCGAGCCCGAGGTAGGTCAGGATCAGGTTCGACCACGCGAACACGTGCAGCGGCGAGAGCGCGATCGCCTCCTCGAACTTGGCGATCGCCTCGGCGGCGCGGCCGGCGAAGCGCAGGGTGACGCCGTGGTTGACCTTGATCCCGGCGTGCAGCGGATCGCGCAGCTCGACCTCGCGGTACAGCGCGAAGGCCTCGTCGAAGCGGCCCAGCTGCGGCAGGAACAGCACCGAGTACAGCGCGACCGCGCTGGCGTTGTCGGGCGCCGCCAGCGCGCGCCGGTAGAGCGCGCCCGCGCGCACCCAGTCGCGGTCGCGCAACTGCACGATCAACGCCGACACCGCCAGCGCGACGCCGAGCCCGGGGTCCAGCGCCAGGGCCCGCGTCACCGCGCGATCGGCGTCCTGCAGCGCCTGCCGGTCGTCGTGCCCGAGCGCCGGCGTGATCATGGTGGCGTGCGCGAGGTAGCCCCAGGCCTGCGCGTAGTTGGGGTCGAGCTCGACCGCGCGCTGGAAGTGCTCGATGGCCTCGCCCAGGCGCGCCGGGTTGGACCAGTCGAACACGGCGCGGCCGCGCAGGAAGGCGCCGTAGGCCTCGGGATCGGAGGTGGTGCCGACCACGATCGACTGCTGCGCGGCGATGCCCAGCTCCAGCCGCAGCGCATCGACGATGCCGCGCGCCACCTTGTCCTGCAGCGCGAAGATGTCCTCCACCTCGCGCTCGAAGGTGCCCGACCACAGGTGATGGCCGCGGCGCGCGTCGATCAGCTGCGCGGTGATGCGCACGCGGTCGCCGGCGCGACGCACGCTGCCCTCGAGCACGGAATCCACGTCGAGCACCTGCGCGATCTCGGCCACCGTCTTGCCGCTGCCCTTGAAGGCGAAGGAGGAGGTGCGCGCCATCACGCGCAGGGTGCGGATCTGCGCCAGCGCGTTGAGCAGCTCCTCGGCGATGCCCTCGGCGAACCAGGCCTGGTCGCGATGCTCGCTCATGTCGTCGAAGGGCAGCACCGCGATCGAGCGATACACCTGGCCGGTGGCCGGGCCGGTGTCGCGGGTCACGCCGCCGGGCACG
Source organism: uncultured Gammaproteobacteria bacterium (assembly GCA_964614825.1). Taxonomy (GTDB): domain Bacteria; phylum Pseudomonadota; class Gammaproteobacteria; order Xanthomonadales; family Ahniellaceae; genus JAGOEZ01. The sequence goes on along the minus strand of CAZTNB010000077.1, from coordinate 9,229 downwards.
ACCTGGAACACCCAGGCCAGCGCCACCGCGACCGGGAAGCCCGCGGCGAACGCCCACAGCAGCGCGGTGACGGTCCAGTCGGGCAGGCCCAGGCGCGGGAACGCGAGGTCGGCGACCTGCAGCAGCGTCCACGCCACGCCGAGGTAGATCAGCGCGATGCGCGGCACACGGCGCCGATTGAGTTCCGCCAGCCAGCTGCTGGACGGCTTGGCCTCTTCCTGCATGGAGCGTGGGTTCCCGGTGCGTGCATGGGGTCTTGCACGCCCGTGCAGTCTAGCGCGATCGCGGCCGCTTCCCCGCGCCACGAGTGGTGCTCCGGCGCTGCCCGGTCGGGCGGGCGCGACCGCGTCGGGGCCCATTGCTGGGCCGGTTGGCAACGTGTCAGAGTTCCGCCCGCGCCAGCGCGCGGCCGGGGCCGCCGCGGGCCGCGGCTCGGCATGCGCTAGGGAGGGACATGGCCGCAACCATCAGCAACCTGGTGCTCGAGGGCGGCGGCGTCAAGGCCATCGCCTACGCCGGCGCCATCGAGGCGCTCGAGTCGCGCGGCCTCATGGCCGGCGTGCGCGGCGTGGCGGGCACCTCGGCCGGCGCACTCACCGCGATGATGCTCAGCCTGGGCGCCGATTCCGCGGCGATCAAGCAGTTCATCCGCGACACCGACTTCAAGGGCCTCGAGGACCACTTCGACCCGCTGCGTCTGGCCACCCGCTACGGCCTCTATGCCGGCGGCAAGCTGCTGGACTGGATCACCGGCGGCATCGAAAGCCGCGGCCACGACCCGGCCATGACCTTCGCCGACCTCGAGCGTCTCGGCGGCCGCGACCTGCGCGTGTACGCCACCGACCTCGACGCCCGCGACGCGCGCGAGTTCTCCTTCCGCGCCACGCCGCGGGCCCGGGTGGCCGGCGCCGTGCGCGCCTCGATGTCGATCCCGCTGATGTTCGCCGCCTGGCAGTTCGCCGACGGCGAACCCGACGACCACGTCTACATCGACGGCGGCGCGGTGCTCAACTACCCGATCGAGGCCTTCGACGCGGCCGATGCGATCGACCCGGGCACGCTGGGGTTGCGCCTCTACAGCGGGGCCGCGAAGCCGCCGCCCGGCCTCGGCTTCGACCACCCGCTGGGCTACGCGCGCGCGCTGTTCGAAAGCCTGCTCGGCGCGCAGTCGATCGACGTGCTGCACGCCCCGGCGCAGCTGGCGCGCACGGTGCAGATCGACGACTTCGGCCTGTCCGCCACCGACTTCAGCCTCACCGACGCCGACTACGAGCGCCTGTTCCAGTCGGGCCGCTCGGCGACCCTCGCCTACCTCGATGCCGCCCACGGAGCATCCGCATGAACGCCGTCCCCGCCGCGTCCGCCAAGCCCTTCAGCCTGGCCGAGGACCGGCCCTCCGCGCTCGGCCAGGTGCTGATGCAGTTCACCATCGGCAAGGTGATCCCGTGGTTCTTCGGCGTGCTGCGCCGCTTCGCCCCCACCTTCCGCTTCCCCTTCACCAACACCGTGATCGTCACCCGCTTCGACGACGTGCAGGAGATCTGCGAGCGCCACGACGACTTCCCGGTGCCGTACCAGAAGATGGTCGACCACCTGTCGTGGGTACCGACCTTCCTGCTGGCGATGAAGGACACGCCGGAGTACCGCGAGACGCTCAAGCAGGTCTACCAGCTGTGGCGCAAGGAGGACCTCGAGTTCGTGCGCCGGATCGCGCGCGAGACCAGCGAGCAGCACCTGGATGCCGCCAAGGGCCGCATCGACGCCATCCAGGACCTGATGGTGCCGGTCACGCTGGCCGTGATCGAGCGCTACTACGGCATCCCGATCAGCGCGCAGGACCGCCAGCCCTTCAGCGACGGCGCGATGCACATCGCCGGCTACCTGTTCGGGCCACAGACCCTCAACCCGAAGAAGATCGCGCTGGCCCAGCGCGCGATCGCCGGCGTCTGGAGCGTGATCGACAAGGCCATAGCCGCCGCCCACGCCAACCCGCTGCCGGAGAGCACGATCATCGGCCGCTGCATCGCGCAGAAGATCACCGACGACGCGCACCTGCGCTCGTACCTGATGGGCATGATCGTCGGCTACCTGCCGACCAACACCAACGCCAACGGCCGCGTGCTCGACGTGGTGATGAACGAGCCCGAGGCCCTGCGCCACGCGCTCGAGGCCGGCGCCAGCGGCGACTACGACCGCATGCTCAAGGTGATGTACGAGTCGCTGCGCATGAACTACATCCTGCCCGGCCTGTGGCGCACCACCAGCGAGCCGCGCGAGATCGGCGCCGGCGGCGGCAGCCCGCGCCGGATCGAGGCCGGGCGCCTGATCTACATCTCGTTCATGGCGGCGATGATGGACGCGCGCCGGATCGCGCACCCGGAGCGCTTCGATCCCGACCGCTCGCCCGACGTCTACATGATCTACGGCTACAAGTTCCACTGGTGCGTGGGCGCCTACATCTCCGACGCGATGATGAAGGAGATCTTCATGGCGATCATGAAGCGCGCGCCACGGCAGGAGGGCAAGCTGAAGATGTACGGCAACTTCCCCTGGAACCTGGTCCTCCGCTACAAGGCCTGAGCCGCGCCCATGTCCGTCGCTCCGCAGCAGTTCGAGGGCAAGTCCTACGCGATGACCGTGATCACGCCGGTCCGGCCGCGCTGGCGCTGGCTGCAGTGGCTCGTCGCCACCGTGTTCAAGCGCCTTTCGCTCGGCGTGGTGCACCAGCTCGGCTTCATCCATTTCGCGCGCTGGATCACCGTGCGGCGCGACCGCCTGCCGCGGCTGACCGCGGCGCAGCCGCCGGAACGCCTGGCCGACGACCTCTACCTGTTCACCACCAACTTCAACGGGCCCTGGGACCAGTACATCGACGCCTTCGGCATGGTCAAGGAGGTGCGCGGCGGCCTCAACTGGCTGTGGTGGACGAGCCGCGGCTTCCCCGGCGCGTGGCCGATGCGGCCGTTCAAGCGCTACATCCGCTACTTCCAGTATCCGGTGGACCTCTACTACAACGCCTACCCGGGCGCCTCGGTGCGCGACATCGCCGCGGCGCAGGCGCTGGAAGCGCCGCTCGCGGCCTTCCTCGCCGACACCGCGCAGCCGCTGCCCGACGCCGAGTTCCGGCGCCGCTACCTCGCCTTCCTCGACCAGGCGCTGCCGTACCTGGGCGACATCGGCGGCCATCGGCACATGCTGCCGTCGCGGCACAGCAACCGGCCGCTGGGGCTGCAGACATGAGCCGCGCGCCCTCGCCGCACGCGTTCCTCACCGCGCTGTCGCCGATCGAGCATCGCGCGGGCGATCCCGATGGCCGCCTGCGCGCAGTGCGCGACGCCCTGCACGGCCACCTGCAGCTGGAGAGCCCGTTCCGCGACTGCCCGATGGCGCACATGGTGCGCCTGCAGGTGCTCGACACGCTGCGCCCGGCGATGGGCGACTACACGGCGCCGCCGCTGCAATCGAGCTACCTGCTGTTCGTGGCCGAGCTCGACGGCGGGATCGACGACTTCCTCGACTGCCTCTACCGCGTCGACCCCGATTTCGTCGCGAGCGTGTGGGGCCGCTGCGAGGGCTATCCGCGCTACGCCGGCGCGGTGTTCTTCCGCCAGTACGTGCGGCGCTGCCTGATCGCCGATCCGCTGCCCTACGCGGCATTCGCCGCCACCGTGCCGGAGGTGCTGCGACTGCTGGTGCGCAAGGAAAGCCTGGCCGACTGGGTGGCCGATGCGAGCGCGCTCGACGACGCGGCCCTGCAGAAGGCGTGGCACGCGCAACGCCGCGCGCTGCTGCAGCCGAAACCGCCGCGGCCCGGCTCGCTCTGAGGCGCATGCGATGACCACGACCAGCACCGGCCTCGACCTCGCCGACATCCAGGCCCAGTTCGGCGGCTTCGACCGCCACTGGCCCGTCGGGCGCTTCTACTACTGCCGCTACGAGAGCCCCGCCGCCGGCCGGCGCCTGCTGCAGCGCCTGCTGCCGCTGGCCGATTGCCGGCACCGCAAGGCCGGGCACCACGCCGTCGCGGTGAACGCGGCCTTCACCCACGCCGGGCTGCGCGCGCTCGAGCTCGATCCCACCGTGCTCGCGACCTTCCCGCCGGAGTTCCAGCAGGGCATGCGCAAGCGCGCGCATCTCAACGGCGACGTCGGCGTCAACGCGCCCGAGCACTGGGACCCGATCTGGCGCGCGGCGCCGATCCACCTCTGGATCGGCGTCTACGCGCGCTCCGAGGCCGCGCTCGCCGACTGGGACCGGGCGTTCCGCGACTGGTCGGGGCAGGAGCCGGGGGTGAAGCTGCTCGACACGCAGGACGTGGCGCGCTTCTACGCCGATCCCGACCGCCCCATGCACATCGACGATCCGGCCTCCAACCCGCGCAAGCCGGTGGTGCTGGAACACTTCGGCTTCCGCGACGGCGTGAGCAATCCGCCCGTCGCCGGCATGCCCGACATGGAGGTGGAAGGCGCCGGGCGCCGGGCCGAGGACGGCTCGTGGCAGCCGCTGGCCACCGGCGAGTTCCTGCTCGGCCATGTCGACGCCGACGGCGAGATCCCCAACGCGCCGGAGCCGGAGTGGCTGGCGCTCAACGGCAGCTTCATGGTGCTGCGCAAGCTCGAGCAGGACGTCGACCTGTTCCGCGAGTACGTGGCCGCGCAGGCGGCGCGGGGCGGCGTCGGCGCCGACGACCTGGCCGCGCGCATGTTCGGCCGCCGCCGCGACGGCACCCCGCTGCCCGATTCGTCCACCCTCAACGACTTCGACTACGCCGACGACCCGCAGGGCCGCCGTTGCCCGCTGGGCGCGCACATGCGCCGCGCCAATCCGCGCGCCAGCATGGGCTTCGGCACCGTGCTGGTCGACCGCCACCGCGTGCTGCGCAACGGCATCACCTACGGCAAGCCGGTGGCGCGCGGCCAGCGCCAGCGCGAGGTCAACGGCGAGGCGGGCCAGGGCCTGATGTTCGTGTGCTTCAACGCCAGCTTCTCGCGCCAGTACGAGTTCGTGGTCCAGCAGTGGATCAACTACGGCAACGACCAGGACCAGGGCAACGACCGCGATCCGATCGTGGGCCTGCAGCTCGACGGCGGCCGCCTGCTGGTGCCGGGCGACGGCAGCCGGCCACCCGTGGTCTGCGCCGACCTCAAGCAGTTCGTGCGCAACCGCGGCGGCGACTACTTCTTCCTGCCCGGCATCAACGCCTTCGCGGCCCTGGCGCGGCACTGAGCCGGTGGCGCGCCGCGCCGCCGCGGACGCTGCGCCTCAGCCGGGCTTGAGCGCCTCGCGCAGCAGGTCGAAGCCCTCGCCCAGCACGGCATCCGGGATGGTCAGCGGATACAGCAGGCGGATCGCCTCGCCGTAGGTGCCGCAGCCGAGCACGACGAGGCCGAGCTGGTGGGCGCGCTTGATCACCGCCTGCGTGGCGGCGGGATCGGGTTCGTCGCTGCCGTGCGCCTTGAGCAGGTCGAAGGCCACCATCGCGCCCGGGCCGCGCACGTGCCCGATGGGCCGCAGGGCGCGGTCGGCGGCGAACTCCGCCAGGCGTTGCCGCGTGGCCCGGCCCAGCGCCTCGGCGCGCTCGAGCAGCCGTTCCTGCGCGATCACGTCCAGCACCGCGAGCGCCGCGGCGCAGGCGACCGGCGAACCGGCATAGGTGCCGCCCAGGCCGCCCGGGTCGACCGCGTCCATCAGCGCCGCGCGCCCGATCACGCCCGCGAGCGGGAAGCCGCCGCCCAGCGATTTCGCCACCGTGATCAGGTCGGGCTTGACCCCGGCGTGCTCGATGCCGAACCAGCGCCCGGTGCGGCCGATGCCGGCCTGCACCTCGTCGGCGATGAGCACGATGCCGTGCTGGTCGCACAACGCGCGCAGGCCGCGCAGCAGCTCGGCCGGCGCCTGGTGGAAGCCGCCCTCGCCCTGCACCGGCTCGAGGATGATCGCGGCCACCTCGGTGGCCGCGACGTCGGCCTTGAACACCTGCTCGATGGCGTGCAGGCTGTCGTCGACGCCGACGCCGAAATGCGGCACCGGGAACGGCACGTGGTAGACCTCGCCCGGCATCGGCCCGAAGCTGCGCTTGTACGGCGCGGTCTTGCCGGTGAGCGACATGGCCATGAAGCTGCGGCCGTGGAAGCCGCCGGCGAAGGCGATCACCGCGCTGCGCCGGGTCGCCGCGCGCGCGATCTTGATCGCGTTCTCCACCGCCTCGGCGCCGGTGGTGAACAGGATCGACTTGGCCGGGCCCTCGATCGGCGCCAGCGCGTTGAGCCGCTCGCACAGCGCCACGTAGCACTCGTAGGCGGTGACCTGGAAGGCGGCGTGGGTGCAGCGGTCGAGCTGCGCCCTGGCCGCCGCCATCACGCGCGGATGGCGATGGCCGGTGTTGAGCACGGCGATGCCGGAGGCGAAGTCGACGTAGCGACGGCCCTCGACGTCCCAGAGCTCGGCATTCTCGGCCCGGTCGACGTACGCGGTGGTCGCGGTGGCGACCCCGCGCGGCACCGCCGCATTGCGGCGCTGGAGCAGTTCGGCATTACTGGTCACGGCGGATCTCCCGAAGAGCCCGGATTCGACGCTCCGGGCGCCCTGCGCGCACCGCGGGCGGAACACGCATGTTGCCAGAGCGGCCGCGTTCCTGCCCGCTGCCGTCGCGGCGCGGGCCGGCCGGCGCCGCGCCGGCGCGCGGCCTCAGCCCGGATTCTTCAGCCAGGCCTCGACCGTGCCGGTGAGCTTGAAGGTGAGCGGATTGCCGCTGCGATCGAGCGCCTTGCCCGCCGGCACGCGGATCCAGCCCTCGCTGATGCAGTACTCCTCGACGTCGTGGCGCTCGCGGCCGTTGAAGCGGATGCCGATGCCGCGTTCGAGCAGCTCTTCGTTGTAGAACTTGCTGCGCGGGTTGGCGCACAGGCGATCGGGCAGGATGTCGGTCATGGTGGCGTTCGCCGGTTCCAGGTTCGCGCATGATATCGCCGCGCGTCGGCGGCGGCGGTTGCTGCCCGCCCGGACTGCCGCCGGGTCGCGTGCCGGCTAGAATGCGGCTCCACCGCCCCGATGCAGGAGCCCGCCGATGCGCCGCCCGATCCTCCTGGTCCTGGCCGCCACCGCCCTGCCCGTCCATGCATCCAGCCTCGACGCGCTGTTCGCGCTGCAGCGCAACGGCCTGTGGGAAGCCTACTCGGCCGGCAACCCCGCGCCGACGCGGCGCTACTGCATCACCGATGCGGTGCGGCTCAACGGCGTGCAGGCCACCGCCGATGCCTTCGCGCAGATGGGCTGCAAGCCGGACAGCGAGACGATCACCGGCGCCGCCTTCGAGGTCGTGTACGCCTGCACCAACGCCGACCCCAACCTGGGCAACTTCCGCCTGGCGATGTCCGGCAGCGCCGGCGCCGACCACATGACGATCAAGACCACGATCAGCGGCGGCGGCCGCATGATCCAGCAGATGGCTCCCGCGATGAACACCACCGAGGAGTGGCGCCGCGCGCGCGACTGTGCCCCCGGCGAGAAGCCCGGCCTGCAGCCGCCCTGAGCCGCGCATGCCGCTCCGCACCCGAACCCTGCTGCTGGCCTGCCTGTGCTGGACGGCGGGCGCGCTGGCGGCGCAGCCGGCCACGCTGCGCGTGGACTACGTCCACTCCGGCAACGCCCTGCACGACCACTATGCGCTGGACCGCG
>CAZTNB010000077.1:0-1452 GCA_964614825.1 uncultured Gammaproteobacteria bacterium | reverse complement strand
GTGGACTACGTCCACTCCGGCAACGCCCTGCACGACCACTATGCGCTGGACCGCGTGGTGGTCGAGGCGCTGCCCTGGCCCGGCGCGCTGTCGCAGGCGATCGACACGCTCGAACTGGGCGCCTACTTCTACGACGTGGTCGAGCCCGCCTCCGGCCGCGTGCTCTACTCGCGCGGATTCAGCTCGGTGTTCGGCGAGTGGCGCACGACCGAGGAGGCGCAGCGGCGCGACCGCGCCTTCGGCGAGTCGCTGCGCTTCCCCGACCCCGGCCATCCGGTGCGCGTGCGCGTGTACGCGCGCGACGACCGCAACCGGTTCTCGATGGCGTGGTCGGTGGACATCGACCCGGCCGCGCCCGACGTGGTGCGCAAGCCGCTGCCGCTGGGCACGGGGCCGGTCGCGATCCGCGACAACGGCCCGCCCGAGCGCAAGGTGGACCTGCTGGTCCTGGGCGATGGCTACACCGAGGCCGAGCGCGGGCGCTTCCTCGCCGACGCGCGCCGCCTGAGCGACACGCTGTTCGCGGTGAGCCCGTTCCGCGAGCGCGCCGGCGACTTCAACGTGCGCGCCCTGATGGTGGCGACGCCGGAATCCGGCGTCTCCCGGCCCTCCACCGGCCAGCACCGCGCCTCGGCGCTGGGCACCCGCTACGACATCTTCGGCAGCGAGCGCTACGTGCTCGCGCTCGACAACCGCGCGCTGCGCGACATCGCCCAGCACGCGCCCTACGAGTTCATCGAGATCCTGGTCAACGGCGAGACCTACGGCGGCGGCGGCATCCATGGCCAGTTCAGCACCGCCGCCGCCGGCAGCGCGTGGGCGCCGTACCTGGTGGTGCACGAGTTCGGCCACCACTTCGCCGCGCTGGCCGACGAGTACTACACCTCGCCGGTGAGCTACGCCGCCGCCAGCGGCCGCCGCGAACCGTGGGAGACCAACGTCACCGCCAGCACCGACCGCGCCACGCTCAAGTGGCGGGCGCTGGTCGAGGCCGACACGCCGCTGCCGACGCCGTGGCCCAAGGCCGGGTTCGAGGCCTTCCAGCGCGGGATCCAGGCCGAGCGCAAGGCGCTGCGCGAAGCCGGTCGTCCCGAGGCCGAGATCAACGCGCTGTTCCGGCGCGAACAGGCGCACGTCGAGGGCCTGTTCTCGCCGGCGCCGTACCGCGACCGGGTGGGCGCCTTCGAGGGCGCCAACTACGAGGCCACGGGCTATTACCGCGCCGAGATGAACTGCCTCATGTTCACCCGCGCCGAGCGCTACTGCCGCGTGTGCGCGCGCTCGATCGAGGACGTGATCGACCGCTACTCGAGCCGCTGAGGGGCAGCGCGCCGCCACCCACCGGCGGCGGCGCGCGACCGGCGACGCAGCTAGCCGCCCGCGGCGGGCGCCACCTCGGCCGCCGTCTCGCCTGCGGCCGGCGCTGCCGGCGCGGGCTCCGGCGGCGGCGGC
>CAZTNB010000076.1:1570-14560 GCA_964614825.1 uncultured Gammaproteobacteria bacterium | reverse complement strand
TACAATCCCGCCATGCCCGCCCCCGAGCCCACCCTCGATTGCGGCCCCTGCGTGCTGCGCCCGTGGCGCGCCGACGACGCCGTCTCGCTGCAGCGACACGCCGACAACCCGCGCGTGTCGCGCGCGCTGCGCGACCGCTTTCCCAATCCCTACACCGCGGCCGACGCCAGCGCCTTCCTGGCCGGCTGCGCGGCCGCGCACGAGGACTGGCGCTTCGCGCTGACGGTCGAGGGCGCGGCGGTCGGCGGCCTGGGCTTCCACCCGGGCGAGGACGTGCACCGGCACGACGCCGAAGTCGGCTACTGGCTGGGCGAGGCCTGGTGGGGTCGCGGCCTGGTCGCGGCCGCGTTGCGCGTGGCGGTGCCGGCGGCGATGGCGCACTACCGCCTCCATCGCGTCCACGCCGGCGTCTACTCGAGCAATCCCGCCTCCATGCGGCTGCTCGAACGGCTCGGCTTCCGCCGCGACGCGGTGTTGCCCTGCGCCGTGGTCAAGCACGGCGAGTTGCTCGACCTGCACGTGTACTCGGTCGTGCGCCGCAGCCTCGATCATCCTGTCGCCTTGAACCCCTAGGACCGTATCGCTTCGCCCGCCACCCCCTTCCCCGACCCTTCCCCCTCCAGTGGGAAGGGCGCAGAGCACGGAGCATCGATGAGTACGCGAGACGGACCTGGACGCTCCCCGCCGCAGCCGGCATCGCCCCGCGGCCCGGGGCCGGACGCGCGCAAGCCCCCGCGCCCCTCGCGCGACGAGGAATTGCGCGTCTTCGGCCTCAACGCCTGCCGCGCCGTGTTCGAGCGCCGGCCGCAGGAGATACGCAAGGCATGGCTGAGCGAGCGGCGCGTGGCGGAGGTCAAGCCGATGCTGGCGTGGCTGGCGCGCGAGCGGGTCGGCTACACGATCGTGGCCGAGGACGACCTCGAGCGCCTGACCCAATCGCAGCACCACGAGGGCATCTGCCTCGAGGTGCTGCGGCGGCCGCCGCAGCCGCTGGCGGCCTTCCTGCGCGGGGTCAAGCCGGCCAGCGCCTCGTGGCTGGTGCTGCTCGACGGGGTCGGCAATCCGCACAACTTCGGCGCGGTGCTGCGCATCGCGGCCCATTTCGGCGCCGACGCCGTGCTGCTGCCGCCCGGCTCCACCCTGGCCTTGAGCGGTGCCGCCTGCCGCGTGGCCGAAGGCGGCGCCGAGGCGGTGCCGCTGGTGGCCACCGGCGACCTGGCCGGGGCGCTGCCGGCGCTGGCGCGGGCCGGCTACGACGCCGTCGCGACCGTGGTGCGCCAGGGCACCGACCTGTATGCCGCCGAGCTGCCGCGCCGCGGCGTGTTCGTGTTCGGCGCCGAGGGCGGCGGCCTCTCCGCCGCCCTGCTCAAGGCGATCCGCCGCCGCGTGCGCATTCCCGGCACCGGCGCGGTCGAGAGCCTCAACATCGCGACCGCGGTCGGCGTGGTCGCCGCCGAGTTCTGGCGCCAGCACCGCCGCGGCTGAACCGCGACCCACCGGCGCACCGCGGCCGCGTTGCGCCGGCCGCTGCGCGCCAGTACGGTGCGCGGCTCCGGAGGATCCCCATGTCGCCAGCCACGTACGCCCGCGGCACGCTCGCCGTGCTGTTGCTCGCCATCGGCGGCCTCGTTGCCGCAGCGCCCGCGCCGGCACCCAAGGTCTTCCAGGTCGACTACGGCATCGCGCTCACGCCCGGCGTCGACGAGGCCGTGGTCACGATCCGCATCGGCCGGGGCGCCGAACACGTGCGGCGCCTGAACTTCCGCATCGACCCCAGGCGCCACACGCAGTTGCGCGCCGACGGCGAACTCGCGATCGAGGGCAGCCGCGCGATCTGGCAGCCGCCGCCCAAGGGCGGCACCCTGACCCTGCACGCGAAGATCAACCACCAGCGCAGGAAGGGCGATTACGACGCCCACATCAACCGCGCCTGGGCGATCTTCCGCGGCGACGACGTGATCCCGGCGGCGAAGGCACGCCTGGCCAAGGGCGCCACCTCGCGCGCGCACCTGCGCTTCACCCTGCCGCCGGGCTGGACCAACGTCGACACCGGCTGGCCCAAGGGCGAGGACGGGCGCTTCATCATCGACAATCCGCAGCGCGCCTTCGACCGCCCGGTCGGCTGGATGATCGCCGGCGAAGTGGGCACGCGCCGCGACCAGGTCGGCGCCACCGAACTGGCGGTCGGCGCGCCCAAGGGCTCCGGCCTGCACCGCATGGACGTGCTCACCTTCCTCAATTTCGTGTGGCCGGAGATGGAGGGCGCCTTCGACAAGGTGCCGCCCAAGCTGCTGGTGGTGGGTGCCGGCGATCCGATGTGGCGCGGCGGCCTGTCGTCGCCCAATTCCATGTTCCTGCATGCCGACCGCCCGCTGGTGAGCGAGAACGGCACCAGTGCGCTGCTGCACGAGCTCACCCACATCGTGACCCGGGTGCGCGGCCAGCCCAAGGACGACTGGATCGCCGAGGGCATCGCCGAGTTCTACGCCGGCGAGTTGCTGTACCGCGCCGGCGGCATGAGCGACGAGCGGCACGACCGGCAGCGGCGCTGGCTGCAGGCCTGGGGCAAGGACGTCAAGTCGCTGCGCCTGGATCGCTCCACCGGGCCGGTGACCGCGCGCGCGGTGGTCCTGCTGCAGGACCTGGACCGCGAGATCCGCAGCCGCAGCGACGACCGCCGCAACCTCGACGACGTGGTGCGCAAGCTCATGCGCATCGGCAAGGTCTCGCTGGACGACCTGCGCGCCGCCGCGCAGGACGTCATCGGCGCGAAGTCCACGACGCTGGATTCGCCGCTGCTGCGCTGAACCCGCGGGACGCCAGGGGCGCGATGGCGTGTGCGACGTCGTTCACGCGGCAACTTTCCAGAGCGCCTGATTCCGCGCAGAATCGGCCCGGGGCCGGGGGAGAAGCGCCGCATGGTCGAAGGTACCGACATTACCCAGTTGCTGGAGCAGGCGCGCAACGGCGAGCGCGCCGCCTGGGACCGCGCCGTGGCGCTGGTCTATTCGGACCTGCGTCGCCTGGCGCACCGCCAGCTGGCCGGGCGCGGCCGCGGCGACAATACGCTCGACACCACCGGCCTGGTCCACGAGTGCTACCTGCGGCTGGCCGGCGCCGAGCGCAGCGTCAACGACCGCGGGCACTTCTTCGCCCTGGCCGCGCGCGTGATGCGCCAGGTGATCTGCGACTACGCCCGCGAGCGCATGGCGCAGAAGCGTGGCGCCGGGGAGCGCGGGATTCCGTTGGAAGAGATCGAGGTGGCGGAGGTCAAGCAGGCGATGCAGCTGATCGAGCTGGACGACCTGCTCACCAAGCTCATGGCGGAGAACGAGCGCCAGGCCCGCGTGGTCGAGTGCCGCTTCTTCGCCGGGTTGACCGAGGCCGAGACCGCCGAGGCGCTGGGGATTTCCGAGCGCAGCGTGCAGCGCGATTGGAGCGAAGCGAGGACCTGGCTCTCGACCCAGGTCTAGGACCCTGCCGGGACTGCGATGCCGATCGATCCCGCCTTCCTGCGACCTGCCGGCGCCCTCGATGGACCGCTGTTCGACGGCTTCGTGCGCCGCATGTCGCTCGCCACGCGCGAGTACGCGCCGGGCGAGCGCATCGGGCCGTTCGCGGTGGTGCGCGAACTCGGCCGCGGCGGCATGGCCGTGGTCTACCTCGGCCGCCGCGCCGACGGCGAGTTCGAGCAGCAGGTGGCGCTCAAGCTGGTGCGCGCCGACGCCCTCGACGGCGTGGCCGAGGAGCTGTTCCGCCACGAGCGCCAGGTGCTGGCCCACCTCGCGCACCCGCACATCGGCCGCCTGCTCGACGGCGGGCGCACGCCCGAGGGCGCGCTGTGGTTCGCCATGGAGTACATCGAGGGCGAGCCGATCGACGCTTGGTGCGCGCGACGGCGCCTGTCGTTGCCGGCGCGCATGGACCTGTACCTCGACGTCTGCGAGGCGGTGCAGTTCGCGCACGCGCGCCTGCTGATCCATCGCGACATCAAGCCCTCCAACATCCTGGTCACGCCGCAGGGCAGCGCGCGCCTGCTCGACTTCGGCATCGCCAAGCTGATGACGCAGGAGGGCGACGGCCCGGCCCCTGGCGCGCACACGCCGCGCTTCGCCAGTCCGGAGCAGGTGGCCGGTCGCCACGTCGGCACCGCCTCCGACATCTGGCAGTTGGGACGCCTGCTGGAAGTGCTGCTGGCGCCCGACCCCGGCCTCGACCCGGGCCTGACCGAGCCACGACCATCGCGCCCGCCCTCGCCGCGCGGCGCCCCGCAGGCCCGCCGCGTCGACCCCGACCTGCTGGCGATCGTGCGCATGGCGATGGCCGAGGACCCCGACTCGCGCTATCCCACGGTCGCCGACCTCGCCGCCGACGTGCGCGCGTGGCTGCGCGGCCAGCCGGTGGTGGCGCGCGGCGGCGGCGCGCTGTACCGCCTGGGCAAGTGGCTGCAGCTGCACTGGCTGGCGGCGCTGCTCGGCGTGGCCGGCCTGCTCGCGATCGTTGGCCTCACCCTGGCCTTCATCCTGCGCCTGGCGCAGGAGCGCGACCGCGCGGAGAGCGAAGCGCTGCGCGCCGGCATCGAGGCGCGCCGCGCGCAGCTCACCGCCGAGTACGTGCAGAGCCTGATCCGCGGCGCCAGCCCGGCCCACAACCAGGGCCGGACCATGACCGTGCGCGAGCTGCTCGACCAGGCCAGCGCGCGGCTCGACCGCGAACTGGCGCAGGAGCCGCGCTCGCGCCTGTCGATGCTCGAGACCATCGGCGCCAGCTACCTCAGCCTGGGCGAGCTCGATCGCGCGCAGCGCACGCTGTCGCGCCTGGTCGACGCCACCCGCGCGGATGCCGCCTCCACGCCGTTGCAGCTCGCCACCCGCCTGCAACAGCTGGCCCAGGTGGAGTGGCAGCTCGACGCCTTCGACGTCGCCGAACGCCACGTCGCCGAGGCGCTGGGGTTGGCCCGGACGGCGGTGGAACCCACGGTGCTGGAGGCGCAGCTGCTGACCCTGCGCGCGCAGGTGCTCGCCGCCGCGGGGCAACCGCTGCGCGCGCTCGATGCCGCGCGCGAGGCGGTGGAGCGCCAGCGCCTGCTGCGCGGCGCGCCGCTCGCGCGCGCCGCCGGCCTGGTGCAGCGGGGGCTGGCGGCGTCGGCGGTCGAGGCGCACGCCGAGGCGATCGCGGCCGTCGACGAGGCGCAAGCCCTGCAGCAGGGCGAGGTGGCGCAGCTGTCGGAGGAATCCGCCGCGATGCTGGCCGCCCGCGCGCGCGTGCTGCTGGCGGCGGGGCGCCTCGACGAGGCGGCGGACGAGCTGGCCGAGGCCGAGCAGCGCATGACCCGGCTGTGGGGCGCCGACGACTGGCGCCTGGCGGCGCCCCTGGTCGAGCGCGCCGGCATCCTGTTGGCACGCGGCGACGCGGCCGGCGCCGCCGCGGCCCTCGATCGCGCGCGTACCTTGTGCCCGGCCAACTGGTGCCCGCGCCGGCAGCTCGCGGTCGAGGTGCTGCGGCGCTCTGCCGAGGCGGAGCTGGCGCGGAACCAGCCGCACGGGGCCCGGGCCTGGCTCGAGGTCGCGCTGGAAATGCAGCGCCGCCGCCTGCCCGCCGGCGACCTCGAATCGGCGCGCCTGTGGCGGCTGCTCGCGCAGGTGCAGCAGGCCGAAGGCGAGGTCGCGGCCGCGGCGGCCTCGAACGCGCGCGCGGAGGCCCTGCGCACGGCACTGCTGGACCCCGCGTCCGCCGGCGTGCCCGACCGGACTCCGGCGACTCCGTAGCAGCACACCTTGTGCGCGACCGGCGTCGCGCACTGGACTCGACGCAGCTTGCGCTTCGCCGCGCGCCCGCGGCGCGCGTCACGTCATTGCCCGTCAGCCGGGACTGGCGAGGTCTTCGAGCATCGCCCGCAGGAAGCGCGCGGCCTCGCCGCCGGTGGCGGCGCGATGGTCGAAGGTCAGCGACAAGGGCAGCAGGCGATGGGTCTCGACGCCGCCCATCACCGGCACCAGCTCGTGGCGCAGCTTGCCGGCGGCCACGATGGCGACGCAGGGCGGCACCACGATCGGCGTGGCATAGCGGCCGGCGAACACGCCGAAATTGCTCAGCGAGATCGTGTAGCCCTTGAGTTCCTCGGCCGGGATGGAGCGGTCGCGTACCTGGTCGCGGATGCGGTTGACGGCGGCGCGCACGCCGGCCGCGTCGAGCACGTCGGCGTTGCGCAACGCCGGCACGAACAGGCCGTCGTCGGTGTCGACCGCGATGCCGATGTCGACGCGCCGGTGCAGCGTGCGCGTGCCCGCGGCCGCATCGAACCATGCGTTGAGCGCCGGCACGGCGCGCGCGCCGGCCACGATCGCGCGCACCAGGCGCACGGTGATGTCGTTGCCGGGCGTCCAGGCATGCAGGTCGGCGTCGTCGCACAGCGTGGTCGGCACCACCTGCGCGTGCGCTTCGGCCATCACCCGCGCCATGTTGCGGCGCACGCCGCGGATCGGTTCGGGCTGGCCCTGGGCTTCGACCGTGGGCGGCACGGTGCGCATGGGCTTGCCCGCGGCGGAGCGCGGGTCGGCGTCGAAGCGCCCCGGGCCGCCAGTGCCTTCCCCTCTCCCCCCGTGAGAGGGTGCCGCGCGCAGCGCGGCCGGCGAGGGTTCGACCGAAGCGTTGCGCTGCGCAAGCCCAGTACCCTCACCCCCAGCCCCTCTCCCGGTGGGAGAGGGGAGGATTGCGGTTCCGGCCGCCGCGGCTTGCTTCACGTCCTGCATCGTCACCACGCCATCGGCGCCGGTGCCCGCGACCCGCGCGAGGTCCACGCCCAGCTTCTTCGCCAGCGCGCGCACGGCGGGCAGCGCGCGCACGCCGCCCACGTGGGTCAAGGCGTCGCCCGCCACGCGGTCGCTGGCTTCCATCGCGCCGACCACGGTGCCGGAGTCGGCGCGGGCCGGGGCGCTGGCGCTCGCCGCGGGTGCCGCGGAAGCGGAGGCCGTGGCGACTGCGGACGGTTTCGCGGTCGCGGCCGCAGCCGCTTGCGCATCGGAAGGCTTCGCGCTCGTTGCCGCGGTCGCGCTCGAAGGGGCTGCAGGGGACGTGGAGGCGGGCGGGCTGGCTTTCTTGGGTGCGTGGTGGTGACCGGTGGGCTCGGCTTCGGCGCGTTGCGCGGCGTTGGGATCGAGTTCGAATTCGGCCAGCGGCGCGCCGGTCTCGATCACGTCGCCGGCGGCGCCGTAGAGCCTGAGCACGGTGCCGGTGAAGGGCGACGGCACCTCGACCACGGCCTTGGCGGTCTCCATCGACACCAGCGGCTGGTCGAGTTCGGCGCGCTCGCCGACCTGCACGTGCCACTGCACGATCTCGGCGTCGGGCAGGCCTTCGCCGAGGTCGGGGAGGTGGAAGGTCTTGTTGGCCATGGTCGCGGCTACGCTCCGTTTCCTGTCGTCACCCCGGCGCACGCCGGGGCCGCGGGGTCGTCATGCGCCAAGGGTACGCTTCGCCGCCGCCACGATCTTCGCCACCGAGGGCAGGTACTTCATCTCGAGGCGGAACAGCGGGATGTGGGTGTCGTAGCCGGTGACGCGCTCGACCGGCGCGTGCAGGTCGTAGAGCGCGCGTTCGGCCAGTTGCGCCGCGACCTCGGCGCCGAAGCCGGCGGTGCGCGGCGCCTCGTGCACCACCACGCAGCGGCCGGTCTTGCGCACCGACTCGAGGATGGTGTCCATGTCCAGCGGCTTGAGCGTGGCCACGTCGATCACTTCGGCGCTGATGCCCTGCGCCGCCAGCGCCTCGGCCGCCTCCAGGGTCTCCTTCACCTGCGCGCCCCAGGTCACCAGGGTGACGTCGCTGCCGTCGCGCAGCACGAAGCACACGTCCAGGGGCAGGGCCTCGCCGTCGTCGGCCACCTCTTCCTTGTACTGGCGGTAGATGCGCTTGGGCTCGAACCAGACCACCGGGTCGGGATCGCGGATCGCGGCCAGCAGCAGGCCGTAGGCCCGGCCGGGCGAGGACGGCATCACCACGCGCAGGCCGGGCACGTTGGTGAAGATCGCCTCGTTGGCCTCGGAATGATGCTCCGGGGCGCGGATGCCGCCGCCCCAGGGGATGCGCAGCACCAGCGGGCAGCTCAGGCGCCCGCGCGTGCGCGAACGCATGCGCGCCGCGTGGCACACGATGTGGTCCACCATCGGGTAGACGAAGCCGTCGAACTGCGCCTCGGCCACCGGCCGCATGCCCTGCGCGGCCATGCCCACCGTGAGGCCGGCGATGCTGGTCTCGTCGAGCGGCGTGTCGATCACGCGCTCGGCGCCGAACTTCTCCTGCAGGCCGGCGGTGGCGCGGAACACGCCGCCGTTCACGCCCACGTCCTCGCCGAGCACGATCACCGACGGGTCGCGCGCCATCTCGTGCGCGAGGGCCATCGTCACCGCTTCGATCAGCGTGATCTGGGCCATGCCTCAGCGTCCCGCCCGATCGCGATGCCAAGCATTCCTTCTCCCCCCGGGAGAAGGTGGCGCGCAGCGCCGGATGAGGGTCCGGGCAAGGCGAGGCGACACCGCGCTTGCCGTACCCTCACCCCTGCCCCTCTCCCGGGGGGAGAGGGGTTCATCGAGTCGATCAGCCACCACGCTGCTCCCAATCCAGCGCCTGCTCGCGCTGCGCGCGCAGGTCGTGCGGCAGTTCCGCGTACATGTAGTCGAACATGGACTCCAGCGGCTGCGGTTTGGTCGCCAGGTAGGCGTTGATCTCCTCGTCCACGCGCAGGCCGCACTCGGCCTTCCAGGCCTCCTCGCGGGCGTCGTCCCAGGCGCCGATGGCGACCAGGTACTTGCGCAACCGCGCCAGCGGCTCGCGCGCCCAGGCGGCCTTGACCTCGTCCTCGGCGCGGTAACGACGCGCGTCGTCGGCGGTGGTGTGGTCGGACAGGCGATAGGTCACGGCCTCGACCAGGGTGGCGCCGTGGCCGTGGCGGGCGCGCTTGAGCGCGTGGTCGAGCACCGCGCGCATGGCGATGAGGTCGTTGCCGTCCACCTGCACGCACTCGATGCCGGCGGCGATGCCCTTCTGCGCCAGGGT
Source organism: uncultured Gammaproteobacteria bacterium (assembly GCA_964614825.1). Taxonomy (GTDB): domain Bacteria; phylum Pseudomonadota; class Gammaproteobacteria; order Xanthomonadales; family Ahniellaceae; genus JAGOEZ01. The sequence goes on along the minus strand of CAZTNB010000076.1, from coordinate 5,506 downwards.
CTGCGCCCCGGTCTGCATGCGCCGCGGCACCGAGATCGCCCACTGGTTGTTGACGATCACGGTCACCAGCGGCAGCTGCATCGCGCCGGCCACGTTGATGGCGCCGTAGAAGTCGCCCTTGGAGGAACCGCCGTCGCCGACCACGCTCACCGCCACCCGCGGCTCCTTGCGGATCTTGTACGCCAGCGCGGCGCCGGCCGCGTGCAGGCACTGGGTGGCGATCGGCACGCACCAGGCGAAGTCGTGGGCCGGGCCGGAGAAGTCGTTGCCGCGCTCGTCGCCGCCCCAGTACATCAGCACCTCGCGCGGCTTGACCCCGCGCGCGAACTGCGCCCCGTACTCGCGGTACATCGGCGCGAAGCAGTCGTCCTCGTGCATGGCGGTGCCGATCGACACGTGCGCCGCCTCGTGGCCCAGGCAGGAGGCGTAGGTGCCGAGCTTGCCGGTGCGCTGCAGGTTGACGGCCTTGCCGTCGAACACGCGCAGGAAGCTCATCTGCTTGTACACCTCGACCACCCGCGCCGGATCCTGCGCGAACTCGGGCAGGTCCTCGCGCACCAGCTTGCCCTCGGGGTCGAGGTACTGCACGTACTCGATGTCGAACGTCGCGACCGTCGTCACGCGTATGGGCTCCCTCCCAGGAGGGCAGCAAGGGTGCCGGTCGCCGTCGCGATTGGCAAGCCGCATTGCGGCGTAGCGGCGCACCCGCTGTAGCATGCGCAGCCTGCGCGTGCCTTCCGGCGCGCCGGACGAACGCCCGTATGAGCACCGACCAGAACAAGCGCGACCTCGAGGCCGGGATCCACACCGACCTGCGCGACCGCCTGACCTACGCCGGCTACCTGCACCTCGACCGCCTGCTGTCGGCGCAGCAGCCCCTGTCCCGGCCGCAGCACCACGACGAGATGCTGTTCATCGTCCAGCACCACGTCTCGGAGCTGTGGATGAAGCTGATCGTGCACGAGCTCACGGCCGCGATCGCGCACCTGGCCGCCGACGACGTCGATCCGTGCCTGAAGATCCTCGCCCGGGTCAAGCAGGTCCAGCGCCAGCTGTTCGAGCAGTGGGGAGTGCTGGAAACCCTCACGCCGAGCGAGTACATGGAGTTCCGCCACGTGCTGGGCCCGGCCTCGGGCTTCCAGTCGCTGCAGTACCGCACCATCGAGTTCCTGCTCGGCAACAAGAACGCCGACGCGGTGAAGGTCTTCGGCTACGACCCGCCGGCGCAGGCCGCGCTGCGGCGCGTGCTCGAGGCGCCGAGCCTGTACGACGAATTCCTGCGCTTCCTCGCCCGCCACGGCCACGCCATCCCGCCGCAATGCGTCCAGCGCGACTTCTCCGAGCCGCACGTGTCCACGCCGGCCCTGGTGCCGATGTTCAAGCGCATCTACGAGCAGACCGAGACGTACTGGACCGAATACCACCTGTGCGAGCAGCTGGTCGACGTCGAGGAGAGCTTCCAGCTCTGGCGTTTCCGCCACATGAAGACGGTGGAACGCATCATCGGCCACAAGCGCGGCACCGGCGGGTCCTCGGGCGTGGATTTCCTCAAGAAGGCGCTGGAGCTCACGTTCTTCCCGGAGCTGTTCGAGGTGCGCACGGTGCTGGGGCAAGGCGTATAGCGGGCGCGGCCCCGCAACGAGTTCGCTGCGCAAGGGATCGCCGGTTGCCAGAGGGCGCGCGGGCGGCGCTATATTGACGCGAACCGGCCGGTGCCATCCGGCCAATGCGTCGCTGCAGGCGACGCGAGGGCGGATCGCATGCCATGCAGGTGCGATTCGATCGCGATCGGCGCCGACGGGCTGCCGGTGATCAGCTACCAGAGCATGTCGGTGGAAAGGCTCGAGGTGCTCACGTGCGGAAGTCGCGCCTGGCGTTGATGGTGATGGTTCGCCGCAGTGTCGCCGTACGGGTATTCCTCGCGACCTTGCCGCTGCTCGCCTGTGTGCCATTCGCAAGCGCGGCGGTCGCGGGTGCCGCGCCGACGGCATCCGCAACCACCATCGACGCCGGGCAAGGCACCACGTTTTCCGTCGACCGCCACACCGTGGACGGCGGCGGCGGCACTTCCAGCGGCGGCGCTTTCGAGATCCGGGGCACCATCGGCCAGCCCGACGCCGATCCACTGCAGCCGTCCACTGGCGGCGTGTACGAGATCACGGGCGGTTTCTGGCCCGGGCTCGCCCCGGCGCCGCCGCGGCCCGACGCCCTGTTCGCCAACGGCTTCGAATAGGGCCGGGCAGCCCTTCCCGCGTGCGGGATCGAGCCGGATCCTGCGCGCTCCCGCGTGTCGCGCCGCACTGCCGTTTGACTCGCCCCCGGCGAGCGGTTACACCTTGCCGGCCCTGCGGCCCGCCCGGCGCGCCGCTTCCCGTCATTCCGCATCGATCCAGGAGCAATACGCATGAGCGGCGCCGTCCTCGACACGAAGGAATTCATCCCGCCGCCGCCCGGCGAGAAGCTGGGCCATCCCAAGGCACTGTGGATGCTGTTCGGCGCCGAGTTCTGGGAGCGCTTCTGCTACTACGGCATGCGCGCGCTGCTGGCGGTGTACGTCGCCGCGCAGTTCTTCTCGCACCTGCCCGCCGGCGAGGCCAAGGCGCAGGCCTCGCTGACCTACGGCGGCTACACCTCGCTGGTGTACGCCACCGGCATCCTCGGCGGCATGATCGCCGACCGCTACCTCGGCTACCAGCGCTCGATCATCCTCGGCGGCCTGCTGATGGCGGTGGGCTGCTTCCTGCTGCTGTCGCCGGAGATCCACCTGTTCCTGGTCGGCCTCGCGGTCATCGTCGCCGGCAACGGGCTGTTCAAGCCCAACATCTCGACCATGGTGGGCAAGCTGTACGCGCCCAACGACGTGCGCCGCGACTCGGGCTTCACCATCTTCTACATGGGCATCAACGCCGGCGCCTTCGTCGCGCCGCTGATCACCTCGGTGTGGATCGGCGCCACCTACGGCTACAAGTACGGCTTCCTCGCCGCCGCCATCGGCATGATCTTCGGCATCGCGGTGTTCCAGGTCCGCAAGGGCATGCTCGGCCACGTCGGCAAGTCGCCGGCCGGGCGCGAGGGCTGGGGCCCGGTCGTCAACGTGCTGGTCGGCGCGATCCTGCTGGTGCCGGTGATCTACTTCCTGCTCAGCCAGAGCGAGATCCTTGGCCTCGTGCTGCTGGGCCTGTTCGGGGCGCTGGCCGTCTACCTGATCTGGAGCGGCTACACCGAGACCTCGGTGCAGGGCCAGAAGTACATCGCGATGTTCCTGCTGTTCACGGCCAACATCCTGTTCTGGGCCCTGTTCGAGCAGGCCGGCGCCTCGCTCAACTTCCTCGCCCAGGACCACGTCAACGCGCCGTTCCACTTCACGCTGTTCCAGTCCGCCAATCCGATGTTCATCGTGCTGCTGGCGCCGCTGTTCGCGATGATGTGGCCGTGGCTGGACAAGATGAACCTCAACCCGTCGATCCCGCGCAAGTTCGCCATCGCCCTGATCGGCATGGCGGCCGGTTTCGCCCTGCTGGTGTTCGCGCTCAAGAACTTCCTCGGCCCGGACGACCGCATCGCCTGGTACTGGCTGGCCGGCCTCTACCTGATCCACACCATGGCCGAGCTGTGCCTGTCGCCGATCGGCCTGTCGATGGTGACCAAGCTCGCGGCGCCCAAGAACGTCGGCCTGTCGATGGGCGGCTGGTTCCTCGCCACCGCGGTGGCGAACTACCTCGCCGGCCGCATCTCCGCCATCGCCTCCGGCGGTGGTGGCCACGGCGAGGCCGCGAGTTCGCTGGCGCAGTACTCGCAGACCTTCACCATGCTGATCTGGGCCGGCTTGATCGTCGGCGGGATCTATTTCCTGTTCGCCCCGTTGATCAACAAGCTCATGCATGGGGTCAAGTGACGGCAGGATGCCGTCACCCCGGGCAGGCCATGGATGGCCGC
>CAZTNB010000076.1:0-1470 GCA_964614825.1 uncultured Gammaproteobacteria bacterium | reverse complement strand
GATGCCGTCACCCCGGGCAGGCCATGGATGGCCGCTGACCCGGGGTCCAGTTGCGACAAGATTCGGTCAGTGCGGGCCGGCATTGACGGCCCCTGACCCACGGCCCAGCGCATCGATGAGTACCTGACCGGATCCCGGCTTTCGCCGGGATGACGTCCGACGCGGAAGCGCACGCGCATGTCTGGCGTCGCTCCCGCGCAGGCCCGAATCCATTCCGTGTGCCTCGCGCCCCTCAATCCGCCAGGTGCTGCGCCTCGACCCGATCCAGCTTGGTCAGGATCCGGTCCAGCCAGTCGCGCTCCTGCGCGTCGAGATGGGCCAGCAAGCGCTGCTCGTGGCGCAATGCCATCGGCGCCACCTGCTCGTAGACCCTGCGCCCGCGGGCGGTGAGTTCGAGCACCGAGCGCCGGCGGTCGTCGCCGTGGGTGGTGCGGCGCACGCGGCCCGCGTCGATCAGGCGCGCCAGCGCGCGGCTCACCGCGACCTTGTCCATGGCCGTGCGCTCGGCCACCTCGTTGGCGGACACGCCCGGGTAGCGGCCCAGGATCGCCATGGCGCGCCATTCGTTCACCGACAGCTCGAAGCGCTCGGCGTACTGGCGCGCGATGGCCTGCGAGACGTTGTTGGACAGCACCGAGAGCCGGTACGGCAGGAAGCGCTCCAGCTCCAGCACGGGGTGGTCGTTCATGGCCCGGCTTGCAAATGGTTTCAAGTGTAACTATAAAGCGCGCACCGGCAGCGGGCAACGCCGCGCTTGCCGGTCGTGGCGCAGGACGCTCCCGCGGGGGCGGTGCGCGCCGGCGCAATCCGTGCAGGCAGATGCAAAGGAACCCGTGATGGCCGCGCAACCGCAACTCGGCATGCAGCCGACCACTTTCGCCAATCCGCTGGGCATCAACGGCTTCGCCTTCGTGGAGTTCGCCGCGCCCGACGCGGCCGGCCTGCACGCGCTGTTCCGGCGCATGGGTTTCACCGCGGTGGCGCGCCACCGCAGCCGCGCCATCACCCGCTACCGCCAGGGCGGCGTCGATTTCCTGGTCAACGAGGAGCCCGGCTCCTTCGCCGCGGCCTTCGCCGCCCAGCATGGCCCCTGCGCCTGCGGCTTCGCGATCCGCGTGGCCGACGGCGAGCGCGCCCTGCGCGAGGTCACCGCGCGCGGCGCCGAGGCGATGACCGCGCACGCCGCCACGCGCGCGGTGCCGGCGCCGGTCATCAAGGGCATCGGCGACTGCATGCTGTACCTGGTCACCGACGGCAGCGATCCCTTTGCCGGATTCGCGCCCATCGCCGGCGTGGATCCGGACCCGGTGGGCTACGGGCTCACCTTCATCGACCACCTCACCCACAACCTGCACTTCGGCAACATGGAGCGCTGGGCCGACTACTACGAGCGCCTGTTCGGCTTCCGCGAGATCCGCTACTTCGACATCAAGGGCAGCAAGACCGGCCTGGTGTCGAAGGCGATGACCG
>CAZTNB010000075.1:8893-14582 GCA_964614825.1 uncultured Gammaproteobacteria bacterium | reverse complement strand
CGGCCCCGGATTGGAACGACCTGCGGGTCGTCCTGGCCATCTTCCGCAGCGGGTCCCTGGCCGGCGCGGCCCGTGCGCTGGCGGTCAATCATTCGACCGTGTTCCGGCGCCTCAACGCCTTCGAGGAGCGCATCGGCGCGCGGCTGTTCGAGCGCCTGCCCAGTGGCTACGCGGCGACGGTCGAAGGCGAGGCGATCCGGCCCCACGCCGAGGCGGCCGAAGCGGCGATCCTCGCGCTGGAGCGGCAGGCGGCGGGCAAGGACTATCGACTGGCCGGCCGCGTCCGCATCACCACCGCGCCGAACCTCGCGATCGAGTACCTCGCGACCTATGTCGCCGACTTTCGCCACAGCTACCCCGACATCGTGGTGGAGATCGCCGCGGGCGACCACGACTACGACCTCGCGCGGCGCGAGGCCGACATCGCCCTGCGCGCCACCAGCCAGCCGCCCGAGTTCCTGGTCGGGCGCCAGGTGGCGGAGCTGCCGTGGCTGGTCTACGCCGGGCGCGCCTGGCTGCGGGAGCATCCGGCGCCGCTTGCCATGCCCGACCTTGCCGGGTTGCCGCTCGTCGGTGCCGACGACAGCCTGCTGCGCTTGCCGGTGTTCGCCTGGCAACGTCGGCACTATGCCGAGTCGCAATTCGTGGCGCGCGCCAACGACCTCAACACGATGCGCGCGCTGGCGCTCGCCGGCATCGGCCTCGCCATGCTGCCGCGGGACCAGGCGCATCCCGGACTGGTCGAATTGTTCGCGGTCGATCCGCCGTTCCGCGGCCAGCTGTGGTTGCTGACCCACCCGGACCTGCGCCACGTGGCGCGAATCAAGGCGTGCATGGCCTACCTGGCGCAGCGGCTGGCTGCGGAGCCACGTCTGCACCCCGATCCGCAGCCGCCGGTTGCTCCCGCGGGCAAGGCGCCGCGAACCCGCCGCAAGCGCCGCTGAGCCGACCGCGGCGCGCGGCCTTCTGGCACAATCGGCGCCCCGTTTTTCCGGGGCCCGCGTCGCGCGGCGCCCCGTCCAGCCCGAGGATCCCCATGGCGCATCTCGACATCCGTTCGGCCAAGCGGCCAGACCCCGACCAGCCGCTGGTCGATATCGCCAACTACGTCGCCGACTTCCACATCGGCTCGGCCGAGGCGTTCCAGACCGCGCGCTACTGCCTGCTGGACTCGATCGCGTGCGCGATGCTGGCGATGCGCTTCCCGGAGTGCGTGAAGATGCTGGGGCCGGTCGTGCCCGGCGCGGGCATGCCCGGCGGCGTCAAGGTGCCGGGCACCTCGCACGAGCTCGACCCGGTGCAGGCGGCGTTCAACATCGGCGCGCAGGTGCGCTGGCTCGATTTCAACGACACCTGGCTCGCTGCCGAGTGGGGCCACCCGTCCGACAACCTGGGCGCGATCCTGGCCGTGGGCGACTACCTGTCGCGAACGGCGGCACGCAGTGGCGGCAAGCCGGTCAGCGTGCGCGAGATCCTGCGCTGGGCGATCAAGGCGCACGAGATCCAGGGCGGCTATGCGTTGCGCAACAGCTTCAACCGGGTCGGCCTCGACCACGTGATCCTGGTGCGGCTGGCCTCGACCGCGGTGGCCACCGCGATGCTGGGCGGCAGCAAGGACGACGTGATCAACGCGGTCTCCAACAGCTGGATCGACGGCGGCGCGTTGCGCACCTACCGCCATGCGCCGAACACCGGCTCGCGCAAGAGCTGGGCCGCGGGCGACGCCTGCCGGCGCGCGGTGATCCATGCCCTGCATGCGATCAAGGGCGAGATGGGCTACCCGTCGGCGCTGACGGCCAAGACCTGGGGCTTCTACGACGTGCTGTTCAAGGGCAAGGCCTTCGAGTTCGAGCGCCCCTTCGGCAGCTACGTGATGGAGAACGTGCTGTTCAAGATCAGCTTCCCGGCCGAGTTCCACGCCCAGACCGCGGTGGAGTGCGCGCTGAAGCTGCATCCGCTGGTGGCCGGCAAGCTCGACCGCATCGCCCGGATCAGCATCGAAACCCAGGAGGCCGGCGTCCGCATCATCGACAAGACCGGCCCGCTGGCCAATCCGGCCGACCGCGACCACTGCATCCAGTACATGGTGGCGGTGCCGCTGGTGCACGGGCGCCTCACCGCGGCCGACTACGAGGACGAGGTCGCGCGCGACCCGCGCATCGACGCCCTGCGCGACAAGATGGAGGTGCGCGAGAACCCGCAGTTCACCCGCGACTACTTCGATCCGGACAAGCGCTACATCGGCAACGCCGTGCAGGTCCATTTCACCGACGGCACCGCGACCGAGCGGGTCGCGGTCGACTTCCCCATCGGGCATAGGCAGCGGCGCGCCGAGGGCATCCCGGTGCTGGTGCGCAAGTTCGAGGACGCGCTGGCCGGGCAGTTCTCCCGGCGCCGGGTCGCGCAGATCCTCGACCTGGTCAACGACGTGACCCGCTTCGAGGCCACTCCCATCCATGAATTCATGGACTTACTGGCCGTCTGAGCCGACTTGGCCAGCGCCCGGCCAGGGCCGGCACGGGGCGAATCCGCCACCCGGCGGGGGGTCCCCAGCCGGCCAGTCCTGCGTTATCCTTGCCGCGGGCTGAATGGGTCGTTCGTAAAAGACTTGTTAACCGAATTCCTTTATACTTGCTGCTGCCGCGAGTTCCGGCCGTTCCGGTCCGCGCCGTTCAGAAAATAAGGAGATGCCGATGAATCGCAAGAGCTTGAGTGCCCTGATTGCCCTTGCCTTGGGGGCGGCCACGACGGTCCAGGCGCAGGACTACGACGACCGCTGGTACTTCGCACCGTACCTCGGTTACTACAACAATGACGATTCCCGCCTCACCGACAGCGGTTCGCTGTTGATCGGCGGTGGCATCGGCCGCTATGTCGCGCCGAATGCCTCGGTCGAGTTGTTCATCGACCGCACCACCCGCAGCTTCAACACCGACGAAGCCTGCGCGTTCCTCGACCTGTGCAGCAACGCGTCCGACCTGAACATCGGCTTGTCCGGCCGCTTCTACTTCGGCCCGCAGGACGGCTTCGCGCCGTTCATCATGGCCGGCCTGTCGGCCGACAACCATCGTGGCGGCGCCCAGGACGGCTGGGGCCCGGCCGCGCAGCTCGGCGGCGGTCTGCAGACCGCGATGACCGACAACGTCAAGTTCCGCGCGGAAGCGGGTTACCGCTACCTGTGGGACGACGACACCATCCCTGGTGAAGACAACTTCGGCGACTGGTTCGTGAACCTGGGCGTCGTGATGATGATCGGCGACCTGCCGGCCGCTCCGCCGCCGCCCGCCCCGGCCCCGGCCCCGGCTCCGGCGCCGTCGTGCGCCGACCTGGACGACGACAAGGACGGCGTGAACAACTGCGACGACAAGTGCCCGGCGAGCGCCCCCGGCGAGACGGTGGGTCCGGATGGTTGCGCGCAGGAAGTCGTGATCGACCTGCGTGGCGTCGAGTTCTACTTCGATCGTCCGCGTCCGGGTCAGGAGACCTCCGTCGACACGGCCGGCCTGCTGCCGGGTTCGGCGGAAATCCTCGCCCAGGCGGTGGACGTGCTCAAGCGCTACCCGAACATGCGCGTCGAAGTGGGCGGCCACACCGACTCGATCGGTACCGAGGAGTACAACCAGAGCCTGTCCGAGCGTCGTTCGAAGGTGGTCTACGACTACCTGGTGAGCAACGGCATCGATGCCGGTCGCCTGGTCGGTCCGGTGGGCTTCGGCGAGTTGCAGCCGATCGACACCAACGACACCAAGGAAGGCCGCCAGCGCAATCGTCGCACCGAGCTCAAGGCTCAGCGCTGATCGCTGCAGGCAACGCGTGACGAGAAGGGCCCGGCTTGCCGGGCCCTTTTCGTTTGGGGTGCGGGTCGGGTTCCAGCGCGGGTCGGAGGCGGCACATGCGGCGAATCGGAATCGGTCTCGCGGTGGCGCTGGTCGCCACCACGCTTGCAGGCTGCGCCAGGTCCTCGTTGCGGCCGGACTTCGAGCGCACGACCTCGACGTCGCTGGCTGGCGGCGAGGCGACCTCGATCGGCCGGGCATTCGCGCCGGTGCTGGCGAACCACCCGGGCGACTCCGGTTTCGTGATGCTCGACGACAACGTCGTCGCGCTGCTGGCCCGGGTGATGCTGGCCGACCGCGCGGAAAGCTCGATCGACCTGCAGTACTACATCTACCGCGGCGACCCGACCGGACGGCTGCTGACGCAACGGCTGCTCGCGGCCGCCGACCGCGGCGTGCGCGTGCGCGCGCTGCTCGACGACATGTACGTGCTGGGCAATGACGCGAGCGTCGCGGCGATCGACGCGCATCCCCTGATCGAAGTGCGGGTGTTCAATCCCTTCATGGCGCGCAACGCGTCGATGGGCCGCCAGTTCGCCGGCGATGCCAAGCGCCTGAACCGGCGCATGCACAACAAGGCCTTCATCGTCGACGGCCAGGTCGCGGTGGTGGGCGGGCGCAACATCGGCGACGAGTACTTCGGGGCCAAGGAGGAGTTCAACTTCCGCGACCTCGACCTGGCCGCGGTCGGCCCGGTGGTCGCGGACGTCGCGAGCAACTTCGACCGCTTCTGGAACAGCGCGCAGGCCTACCCGATCGCCGCCTTCCAGGCCGTGCAGGCGGGCCCCGCCCAACTGGACGCGGCCCGCGCGCGCCTGCGCAGCGACGTGCGGCAGTTCGCCGAGTCGGACTACGTGCGCGCGGCGCTCAAGGTCGACTTCATCCGGCAGGTCCAGACCGGCACCCTGACGATGTACTGGGGCAAGGCCGAGCTGGAGTCCGACCTGCCGGAGAAGGGCGATCCCGCGATGGCGGACTCGGCCGCGGTGCGGATGTCGCCCCGCCTGCGCCCGCTGGTCGAGGCGTCGCGCAGGCAACTGGTGCTGATCTCGCCCTATTTCGTGCCCGGCCCGAAGTTCACCGAACTGCTGTTGGCGCTGGAGGCGCGCGGCGTCGAGGTGCTGCTGCTGACCAATTCGCTGGCGGCCAACGACGTCGTGGCGGTGCACAGCGGCTACGCCAGGTACCGCAAGCGCCTGCTGGCCGGGGGCGTCGAGATCCACGAGTTGCGCCCGGCGCCAGGAGGCGCGTCGGGTTCGGGCTTCGGATCGGGTGGGGGATCGACCAACGGCGGCTCCTCCGGGTCCGGATCGTCGGGCGGCGCGAGCCTGCACGCCAAGGCCTTCGTGGTCGATGGCGAAGTCGTCTTCGTCGGTTCCTTCAACATGGACCCGCGCTCGGCGCTGCTCAACACCGAGATGGGCGTGGTCGTGCAAAGCCCCGAGCTCGCGCAGGCCGTGCTCGACTACTACCGGCGCGGAACGTCGCCGGCCTCCAGCTACCGGGTCACGCTCGACGATTCCGGCAGCCTGCGGTGGCACGCCAAGGTCGACGGCAAGCCGGTCACCTACGACAAGGAGCCGGAGGCCGGCCTGTGGAAGCGCACGCAGGCCTCGCTGCTGCGGGCACTGCCGATCGAGGACCAGCTCTGAGCGCGGCTGCCGTGGAAGCGGGCCGGCGTCCTCAGGGGCGCGCGAACCGGTAGTGCGCGACCATCCACTCGGTCCCGTGGCGGTAGCCGAACAGTTCGGCGCAGGCCATCCAGAACATGCGCCAGCGCTGGTTCCAGAGCCTGGCTTCGCCGCGCCCGTAGGCGGCGGCCAGCACCTCGAGCACCGCGTCGCGATGCCGGT
>CAZTNB010000075.1:0-8793 GCA_964614825.1 uncultured Gammaproteobacteria bacterium | reverse complement strand
TCGCCGCGCCCGTAGGCGGCGGCCAGCACCTCGAGCACCGCGTCGCGATGCCGGTCCTGGTTCTGCAGCCAGTGTTCCGCCGTCCGCTGGTAGTGGGTGCCCGGCAGTAGCCACTGCTCCTCGATGCGCAGGTCGCGCTGGAACTGCAGCAGCGTATCGGCCGCCGGCATCAGGCCGCCGGTGAAGAAATGGCGTCCCATCCAGTTGTCCTCGCCCTCGGCCTGGTACGGGTACATGAGTTCGCGGTGGCAGAAGATGTGCACGAAGAGCTTGCCGCCGGGCCGCAACCAGCCGGCGATGCGGCCGAGCAGCGTCTCGTAGTTGCGCATGTGCTCGAACATCTCGATCGACACCACGCGGTCGAAGCGCCGTTCCAGCGCCAGCTGGTTGACGTCGCGGGTCAGCACCTCGACGTTGCCCAGCCCGCGCTCGCGGCATTGCCGCTCGATGAACTCGCGCTGCGGCGCCGAATTGGACACCGCGACGATGCGCGCGCCCGGGTAGCGCTGCGCCATCCACAGGGTGAGCGAGCCCCAGCCGCAGCCGAGTTCGAGGATGTCCTGGCCGTCGTCCAGTCCTGCGCGCTCGCCGTAGAGCCGCAGCATCAGTTCCTCCGCCTCGTCCAGGCTTTCGTCGCCGCGCGGGTACAGGCAGCAGGAATACTTGAGCCGGCGGCCCAGGCACAGCTCGAAGAAGCGCGGCGGCAGTTCGTAGTGCTGCGCGTTGGCGGCGTCGGTGTGGATCGCGACCGGACTGGCGCGCAGCCCGGCCAGCAGGTCGCGGTAGCGCTGCCGCGCGCGCGCGGGGTCGGTGGCCTGCTCCTCGCGCAGTCGCGCGCGGCACAGGCGGCGGATGCCGATGCGGGTGATCGCATCCGGCACCCAGCCGCGCTCGCACAGTTCGATCGGGTTCATGGCGGTCCTGCGTGGGAGACGTGACGGCGCGCCGCGCTCAGGCGGCGCGCCGCGGGAACCAGGGGAAGAACGCGCTGGTGCGGCGCTGGTAGTCGCGGTAGGCGTCGCCGCGCGAGCGCAGCGACTGCGCCTCGACGAAGGGGATGCCGGTGACCCAGGCCAGCGAGGCGCCCATGAGCAGCGCGCCGAGCGGCGTGATCCACCACGCCGCGGCGCCGACGCCCAGCGCGACGTAGGCGAACCAGTGCAGCCACTCGAAGAAGTAGTTCGGGTGGCGCGAGTAGCGCCACAGGCCGGTGTCGCACACGCGACCGCGGTTGGAGGGATCCTCGCGGAAGCGCGCCAACTGCCGGTCGGCGATGGTCTCGCCGGCCACCGCCACGACGAAGATCGCGATGCCCAGCACGATCCACGGCGTCACCCCCGGCACCGGATTCTGCGCCACCGCCCAGAACGGCAGCGAGAACAGCACGGTCAGCCCGGCCTGGAACATGAAGAACGCCAGCCACTTGCCGGCGTGGTCGCCGATCGTGCCACGCAGGTGGCGGTAGCGGCCGTCCTCGGGCTCGCGCGCGACCCGCCGCGCCAGGTGCGCGCCGAGGCGAATGCCCCAGGTCGCGCCGAGCACGCCCACCACGATGCGCGGCAGCGCCGCGCCGCCGCCGCCCACGGCGTGGATCAGCGCCGCCGCGGCCATCAGCCACGACCAGGCCACGTCGACCCAGCCGGCGTTGCGGGTCTGCTGCTGCACCTGCCAGACGGCGAGCATCACCACCACGGCGAGCACGGCGACCAGGACGATCGACGCCATGGCGGCGTCAACCCGCGGCGCCGGCTTCGCGCATGGCGCAGCGTCGCGCCAGCGCGACCAGGGCCGGCGTGAGCACGCCCCACGCCAGGGCCAGTGCGACCAGTGCCGGCCACGGCCGCAGCAGCACCACCGCGTGCCACGCCCGCTCCGCCGCCCAGTAGGCCAGCGGGCCGGCCAGCGCGCCCAGCGCGATGCCCAGCAGCGGACGGTCGCGCAGGAAGCGCATCGAGTGGTTGAGCGTGAGGGCGAAGGCCATCCACAGCCCGACGATCCACACCGGGGCGAATCCGGCCCAGGGCACCGGCTCGACGTAGCGCATCAATCCGCCCTGGACGAAGGCCGAGTCCACCGCGAAGCCGAGCACCGCGGCGAGCCCGACCAGGGCCAGGTCCGCGCGCGGCGCGAGGCTGCGCCGCAGCTGCCATGCGGCGAAGCCGAGCAGCAGCACGAACCCGATCCACCAGCGGCCGTGCGCGGCGCCGGCGACGAAGCCCAGCCAGCACGCCTGGAACAGCAGGGCGTTGGCGACCAGGCTCATGCCAGGTCCGGCAGGAACTGCGGCGGTCGCGCGCCCGGCTTGACCAGCAGCATCTGCACGTTGCCGATCGAGCGCTCGAGGAAGCCGCCCTCGCAGTAGCACAGGTAGTAGTTCCACATGCGCACGAAGCGCTCCGGGTAGCCCAGTTCGCGCACGCGGGCGAGGCCGGCGTTGAAGCGCTCGCGCCAGCGCCGCAGCGTGATCGCGTAGCTCGGCCCGATGTCCTCCAGGTGGAACGGGCGCAGGTCGGTGCGGCGCGGCAGCGCGCCCAGCATCGCCGAGACCGAGGGGATGAAGCTGCCCGGGAAGATGAAGCGCTGGATGAAGTCGACGTTGCGCAACGCCTGCTCGTAGCGATGGTCCTCGATGGTGATGGCCTGGATCAGGGCCATGCCGTCGGCCTGCAGCAGGGACGAGGCCTTGGCGAAGTAGGTCTCGAGGAACTGCGGACCGATCGCCTCGATCATCTCGATCGACACCAGGCGGTCGTAGCGGCCCTCGAGGTCGCGGTAGTCGCGCAGCAGCAGGGTGACCCGGTCCTCCAGGCCGGCCTCGCGGATGCGGGCGGCGGCCAGCGCATGCTGTTCGCGCGAGATGGTCGTGGTGGTGACATGCACGCCGTGGTGGCGCGCCGCGTGCAGCGCGAAGCCGCCCCAGCCGGTGCCGATCTCGACCACGCGCATGCCCGGGCGCAGGCCGAGCTTGGCGCAGATGCGCTCCAGCTTGCGCTCGGAGGCGACCTCCAGCGACTCGGACTCGTGGCGGAAGATGGCCGAGGAGTACATCAGGTTGCGATCGAGGAAGACCTCGAAGAGCTCGTTGCCGAGGTCGTAGTGCGCGGCGATGTTGCGCCGGCTGCCGCCGCGGGAATTGCGCCGCAGCGCATGCAGCGCGCGCAGCATCACGCCTCCCAGGCGCGCCAGCCCGGACTCCATGCGGTCGAGCAGGTCGCGGTTGCGGACGAAGATGCGCACCAGCGTGGTCAGGTCGCTGGCGTCCCACAGGCCGTCCATCCACGCTTCGCCCACGCCCACGGTGCCGCCCAGCGCGGCCAGGCGGTACAGCGCCGGATCGTGCACCGTGACCGCGACCCGCAGCGGCTCCACGCCCGCGAGCGGGCGCCCGAGCCGGTAACGGTCGGCACCCTCCTGCAGCACGATCTCGCAACCCTCGAGTTGCGCCAGCAGGGCCAGCATGCGGCGCCGGAACAGGCCGCCGCCCAGCGCCTCCGGCGCAGGCAGCGGTACCGCGGATTCGGGACTGGTATCGGCGCTCATCGTGGTTCAGCCAGGGGTCTTCGAGGGGTGATCGTAGACCGGGTTGCGTCGCAGCCAGATCAACAAGGCCTGCCAGTGGATCGCACCGACCACGCGCAGGGTCATCAAGGGGAAGCGCAGCAGGCATGCGGCGAGGCCGCGGCCGTCCAGCGGACGCCGCTCCAGCACCAGGGTGGCATCGAGCTCCGTCCGCTCGCCCTCGAGCACGTCCATGTGCACGCGCAGTGAAGCCGCGGGCTCGGTGAAGCGCCAGCGGTACTGCCGCTGCATCGGCAGGAACGGCGAAACGTGCAGTGCCTTGTCGAAGTGCCACTCGTGCGCGGCGCCATGGCGCGCGGCGCGATCCAGCGGCAGCACATAGGCATGCCGTTCCCGCCACGGCGTGTTGGTGACCTCGGCCACGATCGAGTGCAGGGTGGTGCCGTCGGCCTCGTAGCAGTAGTAGAACACCACCGGATTGAAGCAGTGGCCGAAGTAGCGCAGGTGCGCCAGCAGCCGGATCGGGCCCGCCGGCGCCGCGCCGGTGGCCGCGCGCACGCGTTCGCGCACCGCGTCCGCGAGCGGGGTGGCCGGGTCGCCCAGGTAGTCGGCGCGACGGAAGCTGGCCAGGTTCGGCCGTTCCAGCGACCACAGCCAGCGCCGGGAGAACACGCGTTCGAGCTCGCCGAGGTCGAGGTAGAGCATGAACATGCGATAGCGGAACGCGTGCGCGTGCGGCGCGGAGCGCCGGTGGCGCACCCAGCCGCCATAGATCGCGCTGGCGAGCGGCGCGGTCACGGCCAGCGCGCGCCGAGCGCCGCGGCGACGTCCACGCCGCTGCGCATGCCGTCCTCGTGGAAGCCGTAGCCCCACCAGGCGCCGCAGAACCAGGTGCGGTTCACGCCATCGATCTCCGCGCGGCGCCGCTGGGCGGCGACGCTGGCCCGGGTGTAGACGGGGTGATGGTAGGTCATGCGGCGCAGGATCCGCGATGGATCGATCGCCGCCGTGCGGTTGAGCGTCACCACCAGCGGCACCGGCGCGTCCAGCGATTGCAGGATGTTCATGCAGTAGCTGACGGTGCACGCGTCTTCCGGCTGGCGCGGGACCAGCGCGTTCCACGCCGCCCAGGCGCGGCGGTCGCGCGGCAGCTGGCTGGCGTCGGTATGCAGCACGGTCTCGTTGGCCTGGAAGCCGAACGCCGACAGGATCTCGGTCTCGCGGGAGCTGGCGTCGGCCAGCAGCGCCAGCGCCTGGTCGGCGTGGCAGGCGAGCACGACGTGGTCGTAGCGCTCGGTGCCGGTGCGGCTGGCGACGGCGACGCCGTCCGCGTCGCGCCGAAGCGATTGCACGGGCTCCCCGAGCCGCACCGCCGCCTTCCAGCGCCGCGAGAGCGCGCGCACGTAGGCGCTCGAGCCGCCCTCGACCACGCGCCATTGCGGCCGCCCATCGACCTGCAGCATGTGGTGGTTGGCCATGAAGCCGACCAGCGTGTGCAGGGGAAAGCGCAGCACCTGCCGCGATGACGACGACCACAGCGCCGATGCCATCGGCACCAGGTGGTCGTCGCGAAAGGCCTCGGAGTAGCGCTCGCGCGCCAGCCATTCGCCGAGCTCCGGTCCCGCGTCCTGGGCCCGCGCCAGGGCGGGTGCCTCGCGGTAGAAGCGCAGGATGTCGCGCACCATGCGCCAGTGCCGCGGCGAGAACAGGCGTCGGCGCTGCACGAACAGGGTGTCGAGCGTAGTGGCGTTGTACTCGAGGCCGCTGCGCTCGTTGCGCACGGCGAAGCTCATCGTGGTCGGCCGGGTGCCCACGCCGAGTTCGGCGAGGAAGCGGAAGAACAGCGGATAGTGGGCCGGATTGCACACGATGAAGCCGGTATCCACGGCGAACCGCCGTCCCTCGACCTCGAGGTCGTGGGTGTCGGTGTGGCCGCCGAGGCGCCGGTCGGACTCGTACACCACGACCTCGTGCTCGCGGGCGAGCAGCCACGCGGCGGCGAGGCCCGAGATGCCCGATCCGACGACGGCGATGCGCACGGCGCGGCGGCGGGTCAGCGGCCGCGCCGCAACTCGGCCGGCACCTGCTTGAGGTCCCAGACCAGGCCGAGCAGGGCCATGGCGCGCAACAGGTACCAGGTCAGGTCCAGCTCCCACCAGTAGAAGCCCTGGCGGGCCGCGCCGGGGTAGTGGTGGTGGTTGTTGTGCCAGCCCTCGCCGAAGGTGATCAGCGCCAGCAGCCAGTTGTTGCGGCTGTGGTCGCGGGTCGCGTAGCGGCGGCGCCCGAAGCGGTGCGCCAGCGAGTTGATCGTCACCGTGGCATGGAACAGCACCACCGTGGAGACGAAGAAGCCCCAGACCAGCAGTTGCGGCCCGTTGGTGCGCAGCGACGGCGCGTGGGTCTCCAGCCAGCCGCCGCCGAGGAACAGCGCGGTCGCCAGCAGCACCGGCACCAGCACGTCGTAGCGGTCCAGCCAGCGCAGTTCCGGAAACCGGGCCAGGTCGGCGACGGCGGCGTGGTCGGTGCGGAAGCCGCGCGCGGTGAGGAACCAGCCCATGTGGCTCCACAGGAAGCCGTGCTGCACCGGCGAGTGCGGATCGAGTTCGGTGTCGGAATGGCGATGGTGGCTGCGATGGTGCGCGGCCCACCACAACGGCCCGCGCTGCACGCTGCTGGCGCCCAGCGCCGCGAACAGGAACTGCAGCGGGCGCGAGGTGCGGAACGCGCGGTGGGAGAAATAGCGGTGGTAGAAGCCGGTGATGGCGAACATGCGGGCCGCGTAGAGGAACAGCGCGGTCCACAGCGCGAACCAGGAGAAGCCGACCCAGAACACGCCGAGGCAGGCCAGGTGCATGCCGATGAACGGCACCACGCGCAGCCAGTCGACGCGGTCACCGGCCGCATCGCCGGCGTCGGGACGGCTGGAATCGAACCAGCGCGCGAGCGCGACCAGCGCGCGGCGCGCGCTGCTGGCGGCGCGCGCCGGCAACGAATCGGGATCGGCGGGAGACGGTGTCACGGGACGGCGATTCTGCCGACCCGAGGTGAGCGGGCGGTGAAGTCGCCGCCGGCGTCGCGCGGGGACTATTCCAACACCGGCTCGATGCGCACCTCGGTGCGCAGCGAATTGGCGACGAAACAGGCCTTGTGCGCGCGCTCGTGCAGCCGCTGGTAGTCCTCCGCGGCGGGCACGTTGCCGGCACCGAAGCGGACCCGCGGGCGCAGCAGCGCGCGGGTCACCGCGGTGCGGCCCTCGGCGTCCTTGCCCAGTTCGGCCTCGGCATCGTCGGCGTAGCTCTCGACCACGTAGCCGCGGTTGGCGGCCACCGCCAGGAAGGTCAGCATGTGGCAGGATGACAGCGCCGAGAGCAGCAGCTGCTCCGGATCCGCGTGCGCCGGGTTGCCGCCGTAGTCCGCCGCCGCCGAGGCGGCGAGGCGTTGGCCGCCGGGGAACTGCACGCCGTGGTCGCGGACATAGTTGTTGCGCTCGAACGGCGCGTCGCCGCGCGACCACGACAAGCGGATCGTGTGCAGGGACATGGGCAGGACTCCCGGGGGCAAGATGCGCAGTGTAGCCGGGGCGACGCGGTCGCGGCCGCGCCACGGGCTCGCGCGCGTCATCTCCAAGCTGGGCTGGTGCTCGCGCAGCGAAGCCGAGGCGCGCATCCGCGCGGGCCGGGTCAGCATCGACGGCCGCGTCGTGACCGATCCCGAGCGAGCCACCGACGGCGCACGCGAGCGCATCCGCATCGATGGCGCCGAACTCGCGCCGCCGGCGCGCCGTTACCTGATGCTCAACAAGCCGCGCGGCCTGGTCACCACGGCGCGCGACGAGCGGGGCCGCGACACCGTGTACCGCTGCCTCGACGGCGCCGGACTGCCGTGGCTGGCGCCGGTGGGCCGGCTCGACCGCGCCAGCGAGGGCCTGCTGCTGATGTGCAACGACCCGGAATGGGCCGCGCGCATCACCGACCCGACGTCGGGCCCCGACAAGACCTACCACGTGCAGGTCGACCGGGTGCCGGACGCCGCCCTCGTGCGCGCGCTCGAAGCCGGCCGGGTCGACGATGGCGAATCGCTGCGGGCGAAGTCGGCGCGCGTGCTGCGCGCGGGCGCGCGCCACGGCTGGCTCGAGGTGGTGCTCGACGAGGGACGCAACCGCCACATCCGCCGCCTCCTGCAGGCGCTCGACACGGGCGTGCTGCGCCTGGTCCGGGTCGCGATCGGTCCCTTGCGCCTGGGCACGCTGGAAAAGGGGGCCTGGCGCGAATTGACCCCGGCCGAAGCGCAGTCGTTGGCGGCGCCCTTGCCGACGAAACCCGCCTGATTCGCGACCAGCGGTAGCCTGGTGCCGCGATGCATCCCGTCCGTGTCCTGCGCGACGCCGGCCCGGCTTGCGCATTGCATTCCGATCGATAAACTCTGGCTTCGTCGCGCGGGGGCGCTGAATCGAAGGCGGTCGCGGTGCAGGGGAGGCAGGTGCCGGGGGATGCGATCGACGACCGGAGCGCGCACGCCGCGGCCGGTGGCTGGGTCGTTTACGGCACGCGGCGCCGGGCTCGCCTCCGCGCCACGCTGTGCGGCCTTGCCTTGCTCGCGATCATCCCCGGCGCTGGAGCGCAGTACGCGGTCCGCAATGGCACCGTGGCCGCCGGTGGCGGCATCAGCACGGCGCCGCCCTACACGCTGATCGGCACCATTGGCGAGCCCGCGCAGGGCGCCACTTCCAATCCACCCTACCGGCTGGTCAGCGGCTACCCCGCGACCATCGGCACGCCGGCGCCGGTGGTGGATGGACTGTTCAGGGACAGTTTCGAGGATCCGTAGGGGAACCGACATGAACCTCAAGCCGCTGTGCGGCGCCGTTTCCGTTGCGCTGGGCCTGTTTTCGCTGGCTCCGGCGCCCCTGCAAGCCGAAACGCTCGCGCCGCAGTTGCCCGACTTCACGTACCAGGGCCGGCTGGAGGACAACGGAACCGCGGTCAATGGCCCGGTGAACCTCAGCTTCTCGTTGTGGGACTCCGAGACCGGCGGCCTGCAGATCGGCAGCACCATCACCGCGCCGAACTATCCGGTGGTGAATGGCGTGTTCACCATCAACCTCGACTTCCCGAACGCATTCGTCGGGCAGCAGCGCTGGCTGCAGGTCGTGGTCAACGGCGTGCCGCTGCCGCGGCAGCCGATATCGACCGCCCCCGTCTCCCAGTGGGCATTGAACAACCAGGTCGGGCCGCAAGGTCCCGTCGGCGCGCAGGGCCCGCAGGGCAACGTGGG
>CAZTNB010000074.1:1518-14677 GCA_964614825.1 uncultured Gammaproteobacteria bacterium | reverse complement strand
GAGTGCCGCAACAATCGCCTGGCGTGGATGGGCCTCAATGCCGACGGCTTCCTCGAGGCCGCGCGCGCTGCGCGCGCGAACCACGGCGCGGCGCGCATCGCGCTGGTGCTGGGCACCTCGACCTCGAGCATCGGCGCCAGCGAGGAGGCCTATGCGCGGCTCACGCCCGAGGGCCTGTATCCGCCCGAGCTGCGGCGGCCCATCGTGCACACGCCGCATTCGCTGGGCGACTACGTGCAGCATGCGCTGGGCCTCGAGGGGCCGTGCATGACGGTGGCGACGGCGTGCTCGTCGAGCGCGAAGGTGTTCGCGCAGGCCGAGCGGCTGATCCGCGCGGGCCTGGCCGATGCCGCGATCGTGGGCGGCGTGGACACGCTGTGCGGCAGCGTGCTGTACGGCTTCCACGCCCTGGAGCTGGTGTCGCCCGAGCCGTGCCGGCCCTTCGATCCGGCGCGGCGCGGGATCAGCATCGGCGAGGCGGCGGGCTTCGCGCTGCTCGAGCGCGACGATGCCGAGCCGGGCCCGCGCCTGCTGGGCTACGGCGAATCCAGCGACGCGCACCACATGTCCACGCCGCACCCGCAGGGCGAGGGCGCGCGGCGCGCGCTCGACGATGCGCTCGCGCGCGGCGCGCGGCGCGCGGCCGACATCGACTACATCAACCTGCACGGCACCGCCAGCCTCAAGAACGACGAGGTCGAGGCCGCGGTGGTGGCCGACCGCTTCCCGGCGACGACGCGCGCGAGCTCGACCAAGGGCTGGACCGGGCACACGCTGGGTGCCGCGGGCATCGTGGAAGCCGTGGTCGCGCTGCTGGCGATCGAGCACGGCTTCGCGCCGGGCACGCTCAACGCGCAGGGCCTCGACCCGGCCTGCGGGCCGCAGATCCGCCTCGACAACACCACCGGGCCGGTGCGCCACGCGCTGAGCTTCTCCTTCGGTTTCGGCGGCAACAACTGCGTGCTGCTGTTCGGGAGCGGCGCATGAGCGCGCTGCCGACGATCGCGATCGAGGGCATCGCGCTGTGGGCGCCGCGGCTGCCGGGCTGGGAGGCGGCGCGCGCGATCCTGCGCGGCGAGGCGCCGGCGCCGGACACGCCGCTGCCGCGGCCCGCGCCCACGCTGCTGGCGCCCACCGAGCGGCGCCGCGCGCCCGACACGGTGGCGCTGGCGCTGGAGGTGGCGCACGCAGCCTGCACGGCGGCGGGGCGCGATCCGAAGGCGCTGCCCAGCGTGTTCGCCAGCACCCACGGCGACCTCGCCATCAGCGACTACATGTGCGCCGAGCTGGCGCTGCCGCAGCCGGCGATCTCGCCGACCCGGTTCCACAATTCGGTGCACAACGCGGGCGCGGGCTACTGGACCATCGGCACCGGCTGCATGGCGCCCTCCACCGCGCTCACGGCCTGGCATGCGACCTTCGCCATGGGCCTGCTGGAAGCGGCGACGCAGGTGCTGGCCGAGGGCGCGCCGGTGCTGCTGGTGGCCTACGACATCGAGGCGCGCGGGCCGATGGCGACGGTGACGCACAGTCGCGGACTGTTCGGGGTGGCGCTGGTGCTGGGGCCGGACGCGGGCCGCGCCGGGGCGCCGCGGCTGGCGCTGCGCTTCGGAGCGGCGGCGGGGCGGGCCCCGAGCAGCGCGCGCGAGGCGAATGCCGCGCTGGTGGCGGGCAACGCGCTGGCCGCGGCGCTGCCGCTGTTCGAGGCGCTGGCGTCGGCGCTGCCCGCGCGGGTGGCGCTCGACGCGGGCCCGGCCAGCCTGCTCGAGGTCGAGCTGCAGCCATGAGCGGCGCGCAGGGGCGCATCGCGGTGGTCATCCCCGCGCTCAACGAGGCATTGACGATCCGCGCGGTGGTGGATTCCGTGCTGGCGCACGACGTCGACGTGATCGTGGTCGACGACGGCTCCAGCGACGGCACCGGCGCGGCGCTGGCGGGCCTGCCGGTCACGCTGCTGGTGCATCCGCGGCGCCTGGGCAAGGGCGAGAGCCTGGTCGACGGCTTCCGCGCCGCGCTGGCGCGCGGCTGCAGCGCCGCGATCAGCATGGATGGCGACGGCCAGCACTCGGCCGCGGACATCCCGCGCCTGGTGGCCGCGCATCGGCGCGCGCCGCAGGCGTACCTGCTGTGCGCGCGCAACCTCGGCCGCGAGCGCCAGCCCGGCCTGCGCCACTTCGCCAACCGCTTCGCCGATTTCTGGGTCTCGTGGGCCGCCGCGCAGCCGATCCGCGATTCGCAGTGCGGGCAGCGGCTGTATCCGCGCGCGCTGCTCGAAGCGCTGCCCGCGGACGTGGCCGGGGGCTTCGCCTTCGAGAGCGAGATCCTGATCGAGGCGGCCCGGCGCGGCACGCCGATCCTGTCGCTGCCGATCGAGGCGCGTTATGCGCCCGACCGGCGCGCCAGCCACTTCCGGCCCCTGCTCGACGTGTGGCGGATCACGCGCATGATCGCCGGCAAGCTGCTCCGGCGCGGGCTGTCGCCGCTCGGCCTGTGGCGCTCGCTGACGCGGCCGGTGCGCGAAGCCACGGTCTGATCACGCCGGCGGCGGTACGCTAGGCATCCCTGATCGATCCCGGGCGCGTGGACGGCGGCATGGACCAGACCCCCCAATCCGACGTGGTGATCCTCGGCGGCGGACTCGCCGGCCTCACCCTGGCGCTGCAGTTGCGCCAGCGCTTCGCCGACCTCGACGTGCGGGTGCTGGAGCGGCGCGGGCATCCGGTGCCGGAGGCCACGCACAAGGTGGGCGAGTCCTCGGTCGAGATCGGCGCGCACTACTTCGACACGGTGCTGGGGTTGAAGCCGCACCTGATGGCGCGGCAGCTGAAGAAGTTCGGCTTCCGCTTCTTCTGGAGCGAGGGCCGCCGCGACCTCGACCGCACCACCGAGCTCGGCGCCAGCCGCTACCTGTCGGCGCCGAGCTACCAGCTCGACCGCGGCATCCTCGAGAACCACCTCGGCGAGCTGGCGCGCGAGCGCGGCATCCGCTTCCTCGACGGCGCGCGGGTGACCGACGTGGCGCTGGCGACCGGCGACGCCGCGCACGCGGTCGGCTTCGAGCACGCCGGCGCGCGCCATCGCGTGCAGGCGCGCTGGGTGGTGGATGCCTCGGGCCGCGCCGGGCTGCTCAAGCGCCAGCTCGGCCTGGCGCAGGACAACGCGCACGATGCCAACGCGGTCTGGTTCCGCGTCGGCACCCGGGTGGACGTCGACCAGTGGTCGCAGGACCCGGCGTGGCTGTCGCGCTGCGATCCGCCGCTGCGCTGGCTCTCCACCATCCACCTGTGCGGCGAGGGCTACTGGGTGTGGCTGATCCCGCTGTCGTCCGGCTCGCATTCGGTCGGCATCGTGTGCGACGCCAGGCTGCATCCGCTCGAGACCATGAACACCTTCGAGCGCGCGATGGAGTGGTTCGCGAAGTTCCAGCCGCGCCTGTACGACGACCTCGACGGCAAGCGCGGGCTGCTGCAGGACTTCCGCTTCCTGCGCGGCTTCTCCTACGGCTGCAAGCAGGTGTACTCGGGCCAGCGCTGGGCGCTCACCGGCGAGGCCGGGGTGTTCCTCGACCCGTTCTACTCGCCGGGCAGCGACTTCATCGCGATGGGCAACACGTACATCACCGAGCTCATCGCCAAGGACCGCGCGGGCGAGGAGTTCGCGCCGTACGCGCGCGCCTACGAGCAGGTCTACTTCTCGTTCTACGAGTCGACGCTCGCGCTCTACACCGACCAGTACCGCATCTTCGGCGATCCGGAAGTGATGCCGGTGAAGGTGCTGTGGGACTACACGTACTACTGGGGCGTGCTGGCGCAGATCTGGTACCAGCGGCGCCTGACCGACCTCAATTCGCTCAGCCGCCTGCGCGCCGAACTGGCGCAGGCCAAGGCGCTCAACTTCGCCGTGCAGCGCCTGCTGCGCGCCTGGAGCCTGGTGAGCGGCAAGCGCGAGAGCGTGCAGATGCTCGACCAGGCGTCGCTGCCGTGGTTCGCCGAGCTCAACCGCTCGCTGCTGGACCCGCCACTCGACGACGCGGCCTACCGCGCGCGGCTGCGCGGCAACGTGCAGCTGCTCAAGGCGCTGGCGCTCGAGATCGTCGGTCGCGCGCGCGCCGATGCGCCGCAGATCGACGCGGTCGAGGTCGAGGCCCTGGCGCGGGGCGCGACGCCCGAAGGGGCGCTGTTGTTCGGTCGCGCCGCCTGAGAACCGGGGTGCGGAAAACCGGGGTCAGAGTACATTTCTCGGCGGAGGTTCTTGTGGATGCGATGCGGGTCGGCGAGAAATGTACTCTGACCCCGGTTTTCACGCGCTTCAGGCCATGCCGCCGTTGACGCCGATCACCTGGCCGTTGACGTAGGAGGCGGCGTCCGAGCAGAGGAAGCGCACCACCGCCGCCACTTCGTCCGGGGTGCCGGCGCGGCCGGCGGGGACGATCTGCTTCACCAGTTCCGGCGCGAAGGCGCCCTCGCTCATGCGCCCGGCGATGAGGCCGGGGGCGACCACGTTGGCGGTGATGCCGCGCGAGGCCATCTCGCGGGCCAGGGAGAAGGTGGCGCCGTGCAGCGCGGCCTTCGCGGCGGCGTAGTTGGCCTGGCCGCGGTTGCCGGTGACGGCGGCGACCGAGGACACGCTGACCACGCGGCCCCACTTCTGCCGCGCCATGGGCAGCAGCAGCGGCTGGGTCACGTGGAAGAAGCCGTGCAGCGAGACGTCGATCACCCGGCGCCACTGCGCCTCGCCCATGCCGGCGAGCGGCGCGTCGTCGTGGATGCCGGCATTGTTGACCACGATGCCGATCGGGCCGCTGGCGAGCAGCGCCTGCACGGCGGCGTGGGTGGCGCCGGCGTCGCTCACGTCGAAGGCGAGCGCGCTGGCGCGGCCCCCGGCGGCGACGATCGCGGCGGCGACGGCCTGCGCGCGCTCGAGGCCGGCGTTGGCGTGGACCAGCACCTCGATGCCGTCCTGCGCCAGCGCGCGACAGATGGCGCCGCCGATGTCGCCGCTGCCGCCGGTGACGAGGGCGCGCTGTGGTGGGTTGGCCATGACGACGGCGCTCGCGGCTTCGGTGCGGCGATGCTAGCGCGAGGCCGCGCCGGCAGGGCGCGCGATGACGGCGGCGCGGCCCTCGGCCAGCAGTTGGCCCTGGTGCCAGGCGCGGAACGCGTACTGCCAGCTGCCGGCGGCTTCGAGCAGGCGCTCGGCCTCGATGCGCAACTCGCCCGGCAGCGTGTCGATCCGCTGCGCGTGCAGCACGACGTCGCGCAGCGAGACGAGGAAGCCCGGCGCGGCGCGGGTCCCGGCGGCCTGCGCGCACAGGCCGCCGTGGATGGCCATGGCCTGCGCGCCGTACTCGCACAGGTGCAGCGCGTGCAGCGCGCCGTCGCGACGCAGCGGATTGGCCGGATCGCGATGGCTGGCGGTGGCGAGCGCGATGCGCTCCGCGTCCCATGCCAGCACCCGCTCGTTGAGGCACATCGCGCCCGCGTGCGGGATCAGCGCGGCGAAGGACACGGCGCCGGGGTGGCCGTCGCCCGGCGCGGACCCGGGCTCGCCCGCGGGGCTCGCCTGCGCCCGGCCCCCTGACCCGGCCACTGCCGCGCGGCCGGGGCGGGCCAGGACCAGGGCGAGGAGGAAGTTGAAGACCACGCCGAGGGTGACGGTGACGCCGATCGCGCGCAGCACGGGCAGGCTCGACAGCGCCAGCAACGCGAACACCATCAGGGTGGAGGCGGCGCAGACGAGCACGGCGTGCAGGGTGCGGCGCTGCTCGGCGGGTGCGTCCGCGGCGTGTTCGAAGAACAGCGCGTAGTCGAGGCCGAGGCCCGCCGCCAGCACCAGCGCGATCAGGTGGAACAGGCCCAGGGCCACGCCGGCGCCGTGCAGCACGGCCACGATCAGCAGCGTGCCCAGCGCCATCGGCAGCAGCACGCGGCGCGTGCGCGGCCACGACCCCAGCGCGAGGCGCACCACGACCAGCAGCAGCACGGCGGCGATGCCGAGGCAGGCCAGGATGCGCTGGCGATAGGCGGCGACCAGTTCCTCGGTGGCGTCCTTGAGATCGAGCAGCGTGGCCTGGTTGCGCGGCTCGGCGGCGAAACGCGCGAGCGCCTCCGGGTCGTGCACGCCGCTCAGGCTCACGAGCCCGGTCCAGCGGCCCTCGCGCGGCGCCAGCAGGGCCTCGAGCCGCGGCGCCAGCGCGGTATCGGCCAGCAGCGCCGGGGTCAGCGCCGGCAGCGCGCGGGCGCTGGCCACGTCGGCGAGGAACGGCGCGAAGGCCGCGGGGCGGAACGGCGTGCCGGCCTGGGCCTGCGCCAGCGCGGCCTCGAGGCTCGCGGCGTCGGGCAGCGCGGCGCGGCGGCGCAGCTGGGTCGCGGCGCTGGGCAGGTAGCGCGCGGCGAGGTCGTAGCCATCGATGACGCCGTCCGCGACCAACGCGTCCAGCGCCGGTCGCAGGCGCTCGCCGGCCGCCAGCACCGCATCGGCGGTGGCGCCCTCGAGCACCAGCAGGTGGCGCACGTCGGGCGCGCCCAGTTCCGCCCGCAGCGTGGCATCGCGCGCCAGCAGCGCCGGTGGCACCGGCGTGAGCGTGGCGAGGCTGTGTTCCCAGTACGGGCCCGGGCGCAGCACGAGCACCGCCAGCGCGGCCAGCGCCAGCAGCGGCACCGCCGCGCGCGGCCGCGGCAGGCGCGCGAGCGCGTCGTCGAGGCGCGCGAGCCAGGGCGAGTCGGCGCAATCGCGCGGGCGCGGCTCGACCAGGTGCGGCAACAGGTAGCGGGTGGAGATGCCCGCCGCCGCGAGCCCGGCGATGGTGAAGGTGGCCAGCTGCGCCAGCCCGACCACGCCCGAGGCCAGGAAGGCGAGGTAGGCGATGCAGGTGCTGGCCACGCCGGTCGCGAGGGTGGGCCACAGCCGGCGTGCGTTGGCCAGCGGCGCGATGCCGGCGTGCTGGTGGCTCATCAGGTGCAGCGGGTAGTCCTGCGCCACGCCGATCAGGGTGAAGCCGAAGGCCAGGGTGATGCCGTGCACGGCGTCGAATGCGAGGCCGACCGCGGCGAGGCCGGCCAGCGCCGCGCTCGCGAGCGGCAGCGCGCCCAGCAGCACGGTGCGCACGCGCCGGTAGGCGGCGAGCAGCAGCACCAGCATGCCCGCGCTGGCGAAACCGCCCAGGCGCTGCGCCTCGCCCTGCGTGCGCTCGCGCATCAGCACCGAGAAGCGGCCCGGGCCGCTCACCTCCAGCACCTGCGTCGCCGCGCCGCGATGGGCGGCGAACAGCGCCTGCAGGCGATCGAGCGCGGCGCGCTGGCCGTCGGGATCGAAGCCGGCGGCGCGGGTCCCGGCCACCAGCAGCGCGCGTTCGCCGGCACGGTCGAACCACACCTCGTCGATGCTCGCGGGCTCCCACGCCGGGGCCCAGGCCTCGGCCAGCGCCAGGACCTCGAGGGTGGGATCGCGCGCCACCCAGGGCTCGACCAGGCTGGCCGCGGGCGACGCGAGGTCGGCCAGGCGCGCGCGCAAGGCGGCGCGCAGGCGCGCCGCATCGAGCGGCGCGGCGTCGAAGCGCTCGCTCAGCAGGTATCGATACGGCAACAGGCGCTCCGGTATCGCCTGCGCATCGGGCTCGCCGTTGGCCACGGCGCGGAACGCGGGCTCCGCGCGCAGCGCCGCCGCCAGCGCGCGCGAGGTGCGCGCCAGCGCCGCCGGCTCGTCGCCGCCGATCGACAGCAGCAGCAGCCGCGAGGCCGGGCCCTCGCCCACCTGGTCGAGCAGCAGGCGCTGCGCCGGCGTCTGCGGCGTGGGCATGAACAGGCGCAGGTCGGTGCCGATGCGCAGGTCGCGGGCGGCCGCGAGGCCGAGCGCGGCCAGCGCGACGATCCATCCCAGCAGCAGGCCCGTGCGCGCGTGCGGCCCCATGCGCGCTCAGTCCGCCGTCGTGCAGCGCGCGGCCAGCGCCGCCAGGCCGGCGTCCGGCGGATCGGTCCACGCGGCGGCGGCGCCCACCCGCATCAGGCTCCGGTCGCCGTCGGCCTCGGTGCTGAGGAAGCAGCGCGGCGCGGCATCGCGGCCTTCGACCACCAGGCTCGCGAGCTGCCGGCGCAACGCGGCGTCGCGCGGCACCAGGGTGAGCCGCCAGTCCGCGCCGTTGGCGTCGAGGCGCACCTCGAAGGCGCGCTCCAGCGCCGCGCGGTCGCCGGCCAGCAGCGCGGCGAAGCCGCCGAGCAGCCCGCGCAGCTCGGGCGCGCGGCGCAGCGAGAAGCGGCGCGTGCGCTCGCCCTCGCGCGCCACCGTGACCCGGTCGCCGTCGAGGGTGGTGGTCTCGCGCCACGGCGCGTCGACGCGACGCGACAGCGCCGCGGGGCCGCGGTACTCGAGCTCGCCGGCGACGCGCAGCGGCGTCGCCAGCAGCGCCGACTCGCGCCATTCGACGAAGGCCGTGCGCTCGGGCGGCGGCCGCGCGATCCGCGCCAGCAGCGCGTCGAGCTCAGGCGCGGCGCACGGCGCGCCCGCCGGCAGGCTCGCCAGCAGCGCCAGCAACCACGGCCTCGCTTTGCCAGAAGTCATAGAAATTGAACCAGTTCCAGGGCTCGTAGCGGGTGTAGTGCTCCAGGCGCGCCGCGTAGCGGGCCAGGATCGCGCCCAGCGCCGCCGCGCGGTCGCGCCGGTCGATGGCCAGCTCGTCGGCGAAGCTCTCGAAGTGCAGCTCGTAGCGGTCGCCGCCGCGATAGAGGCCGAAGCACAGCACCACCGGCACCCTGAGCGCGGCGGCGATCAGCCACGGCGCGGCGGGAAACGGCGCCGGCGCGCCGAGGAAGTTCGCGCGCAGCGCGGCTTCGCCGGGACGGGCGCGGTCGGCGAGCAGGGTGACCAGGGCCTGCGCGTCCAGCGCCTCCTTGATCGCCAGCACCACCGCGGTGCCGTCCTGGCGGGCGTCGATCACGGACGCGGCGATGGCGGGATTGAGCGCGCCCAGGAGCTCGGTGATCGCGGCGTTCTGGCCCACGTCCAGCACCGCCCGCACGCGCACGTCGGGCCGCTGCAGGCTGAGCACGCGCAGCGCCTCGAAGCTGCCCAGGTGCGAGCCCAGCAGCAGCACGCCGCGGCCGTGGTCCATCGCCGCATGCAGCGCCTCGAGGCCGTGGGTGGTGACCGTGAAGCGGCGGAACTGCTCGCCCAGCAGGTACACGCGGTCGAGCACGGTGCCGGCGAAGCGGTGGATCAGGCGCGCCACGTCGCCCAGGCGCGCGGGGCGGCCGAGCACGCGCGTGAGGTACGCGCGCGCCGCGCGCCGCTCGGGACCGCGCCGCAGCAGGAAGTAGAGCGTGATCGGATACAGCAGCAGGCGCGCCGGCGCACGCCCGATGCGCAGGGCGACGCCGCGCAGGAGCCAGATCGCGAAGCGGCCGCCGCCTTCGGGGCGCCGGGTCCAGTCGGCGCTCAAGGCGGGGCCTCCGCCAGCGCCAGCACGCCGCTGGCGAGCGGCGCGCCGCCCGCGTCGCTGACCACGAAGCGCAGGCGGTTGCCGGCGCGATCGAGCCGCACCAGCGCGTCGCGCTCCGGCAGCAGCGGCGCGCTGAACTTCACCTGCGGCAGTCCCGCGAGCGCCAGCGGTGCGCCGAGCCAGCGCTCGGCGATCGCGCGCACCTCGTCGAGCACGACCACGCCGGGCACCACCGGCGCGCCGGGGAAATGCCCGGGCAGGGCCGGATGGCCGGCCGGTATGCGGAACTGCGCGCGGTGTTCGGCGGTATCCATCGACTGGCGCAGCATAAACCGCGGCCGCGCCTCAGGCCGGCGCGCGCAGCGCCCGCCACAGGCGCGGCCCGGCGGCGGCCACCTGGCGGGTGAAGTCGGCGAAGTCGCGGTAGGGCTGCTGCGGGAAGACGCGACGGCGCCAGGCGTACTCGGCCACGAACAGCAGGCCCGCGACGAGGTAGCCCACGAGGTTCGACCACAGCGACCAGGTCGAGAGCGCCACCGGCACGGGCGGCGCGATGCCGGCCGCGTCGAGCAGCCCGCCCGGCACGGCCAGGGCCGCCAGCACCGCGGCGAGCAGCGCCATGACGGCGAACAGGCCCGCCCACACCGCGGTGAGGCGACGCGTGTAGGCCGGCACCCGCGCGTCGAGCGGCTCCGCCGGCGGATGCAGCAGGCGCACCAGGCGCTCGATCAGCGGCATGCGGCCGGCACGCAGGGTGTGGCCGAACAGCCAGGCGAGGAAGGCGTTGATCGCCACCGGCGGCAGGAACAGCGGCAGCTGCGCGTTGCCGAGCGCGGCCAGGGCGCCGAGGGCGGCGATTCCGGCGGCGAGCACCATCCAGGCGCCGGGGCGCCGGCGGGCGATGCCCGGCAACGCCACCAGCAGGACCAGCACCGCGCCGGCGGCCAGGGCCAGTGGCGCGCTGTGGAAGTGGCTCGCGGCGTGCGCCAGCAAGGGATAGCCGAGCGCCAGCGCCACGGCCAGCGCCTTCACCGCGGGCGCTGCTGCTCGATGTGGGCCGAGAGCGCGCGCAGCGAGCCGAACACGCGGCGGTTGTCCTCGCCCTCGCTCTTGAGCTGGAAGCCGTAGCGCTTGCTGACCGCGAGGGCGATCTCCAGGGCATCGATCGAATCGAGGCCGAGGTCGGTGCCGAACAGGGGCTGCTCGGGCTCGATCTGCTCGGCGCTGACGCCCTCGAGGTTGAGGGACGTGACGATGAGTTCGGCGAGCTCGCGCTCGGCGGGGGTCTGGGTCGCGGACATGGGGAGGAAAACGGGCCTGGAACGTCGGGCAGATGCGGGTCGCAGTGTATCATGCGCGACCCGACGCACCCCCTTGCCGATGCCGTGAATCCGCCTGCGAACGCCCTGCCCCGGACCTGCGACGTGCTGGTCGCGGGCGGCGGTCCGGCCGGCTCGACGGCGGCGGCGCTGCTGGCCGCGCGCGGATTCTCGGTGGTGCTGTGCGAGAAGGAGCGCCACCCGCGCTTCCACATCGGCGAGTCGCTGCTGCCGATGAACATGCCGATCTTCGAGCGCCTGGGCCCGGGCCTGCGCGCGGCGGTGGAGGCGATCGGGGTGCGCAAGCACGGCGCCGACTTCCCGGCGCCCGATGGCGCGCCGCCCGGCTACCTGACCTTCGACTTCCGTCGCGCGCTCAACCGCACGCCGGCGTACTCGGTGCACGTGCGGCGCGACCAGTTCGACGCGCTGCTGTTCGACCACGCGCGCGCGTGCGGCGCGCAGGCCTTCGAGGCCACGCGGGTGGAGGCGCTGGCTTTCGACGCCGAGGGCGTGGCCGCCACGCTGGTCGCCGCAGACGGCGCGCCGCGGGCCCTGCGCGCGCGCTACCTGGTCGACGCCAGCGGCCGCGACACCCTGGTCGGGAATCGCCTGCGGCTCAAGCGCCGCGACCCGCGCCACCAGAGCGCGGCCCTGTTCGGCCACTACGAGGGCGTCGCGCGGCGCCCGGGCGCGGACGCCGGCAACATCAGCATCTACCGCTTCGCGCACGGCTGGGTGTGGATGATCCCCTTGCCGGACGGGCGCATGAGCGTGGGCGCGGTGTGCACGCCGGCGTACCTGCGGCAGCGCCAGGGCGACAACGCCGGGTTCCTGCAACGCACGCTCGACGGCATCCCCGACGCCGCGGCGCGCATGCGCGGCGCGCGCCTCGCCGGCAACCTGCACGCGACGGGCAACTACTCCTATGCCTGCACGCGCGCGGCCGGTCCGCGCTGGATCCTGGCCGGCGACGCCTACGCCTTCCTCGATCCGATCTTCTCCAGCGGCGTGTTCCTCGCCATGCACGGCGCCGAGCGCGCGGCCGCGGTGGTGGCGGGCGCGCTGGCCGAGCCGGCGCGCGAGGCGGCGCTGCAGCGCGCCTATGCGCGCGAGCTGCGGCGCGGCCTCGGCACCTTCGCCTGGTTCATCACCCGCTTCACCAGTCCCGCGCTGCGGCACCTGTTCGCGCGGCCGCGCAACCACTGGCAGCTGGAACAGGCGCTGATCTCGATGCTGGCCGGCGACGTGCACGGCGGGCCGGTGCGCCGGCGGCTGGCGCTGTTCAAGGCGATCCACGCGCTCACCGCGCTGCGCCTGCTGCCGGCGCAGGCGCGCGACTGGTGGCAACGCCGGCGCGAGGCCGGCGTGGCCTTCGCCGGCGGCACCACGGGCCAGGACCATGTCTGAGCCCGCGAGCCGCCTGGACCTCGCCGCCGCGCCGCGGGTGGCGTACGTGCCGGCGCCGGCCGCGCCCGATGCGCGCACGCTGGCGCTGGTCGGCTTCGGCGGCGTCGCATTGCCCGACGACCCGCGCGCGGTGCGGGTGAACCTGGCGCCGCTGGCCGGCGCACCGCGGGTGGAGTGCTGGCATGCGCGCGGCGCGGTGCGGCTGGGGCGCGCCGACGGCCTGCGCTGGGCCGCCGACGACAGCCACCTGTTCGGCGTGGTCGAGATCGACGAACGCGAATGCGGCGGCATCGAGGCGGCCGCGCGCGAGGCCTACGCGCGCATCCGCGCCCGCACCGCCGGCAGCGCGCACCCGCACCTGCTGCGCCTGTGGAACTTCATCGACGCCATCAACGAGGGCAGCGGCGATGCCGAGCGCTACCGGCGCTTCTGCGTCGGCCGTGCCGCCGGCCTCGCGCTCGACCCCGACGCCACCCACGCCGCCGCCACCGCCATCGGGCGTCGCGACGGCGTGCCGCTGCTGCAGGTGCTGTGGCTGGCGGCGCGCGATGCCGGTCGCTCGCACGAGAACCCGCGCCAGGTCAGCGCCTATCGCTACCCGCGCCAGTACGGTCCCACCCCGCCCAGCTTCGCCCGCGCCATGCGCGGCCCCGGCGGCACGCTCTACGTGTCGGGCACCGCCAGCGTGGTCGGCCACGAGACCCGCCACCCCGGCGACCTGCTCGCCCAGCTCGACGAGACCCTGCACAACCTCGAGCACCTGCTCGGACATGCCGCGCGCCAGGATGCGGTGCCGGCGTTGTTCGGCGCCCACAGCCCGCTCAAGGTGTACCTGCGCGAGCCGCGGGCGGTGGCCGCGGTCGAGGCGCGCCTGCGCGAGCGATTGCCCGCCGGCACGCCCTACCTGGTGCTTGCCGGCGACATCTGCCGCAGCGACCTGCTGGTGGAGATCGACGGGACGGTGTGCCAGCCCTGAGCGGCGCGATGTAGTCGAACC
>CAZTNB010000074.1:0-1418 GCA_964614825.1 uncultured Gammaproteobacteria bacterium | reverse complement strand
TCGACGGTGTCGCGCAACTGCGCCAGCAGGCCGGCGGCGGTGGCGCCGGGGGCGACCACCAGCGCGGCGAGGCGGCGCACGCCGGCGCCGGCTTCGGCCTCGGGCTGCAGGACCACGGCGTCGGTGACGCCGGGCAGGGCCAGCACGCGGCGCGTGAGTTCGGCCAGCGAGGCGCGCTTGCCCGCGATCTCGATCAGGTCGGTGTTGCGGCCGCGCAGCAGGAAGCGCTGGCCGGGCAGCTGCTCGACCACGTCCTGCAGGGTGTTCGCTTCGACGAACCAGGGCGCCTCGACCCGGGTGCCGTCGGGTTCCGCGTGCAGGCTCACGCCCTCGTACAGCGACCAGGCCTCGGCGGTGGCGGTGCGCCGCTGCGCGATCACGCAGGTCTCGGTGGAACCGAACATCTCCAGCAGCGGCGCGCCGAAGCGGCGCTCCACCGCCGCCGCCAGCGCGGCGTCGAGCGGCGCGGTGGCGCAGACCACCAGGCCCAGCGTGGGCAGGTCGATCGCCGCGGCGAGCAGCGCGCGCAGGTGCACCGGCGTGCTCACCAGCACGCGCGGCGCCGGCACCTCCGACAGCGCCTGGACGATGTCGGCGGGCAGCAGCGGGCGGCTCGCATGCACGGCGAAGCCGGCCAGCAGCGGCAGCAGCACCGACAGCTCCATGCCGTACATGTGCTGCGGCGGCACGGTGGCCACGATGGCGGGATCGCCGCGCAGGCCCTCGGTGCCCAGCGCCGCCGCGATGGCCTGCGCGTTGCGCGCGCTGCTGGCGGCGAAACTGGCCCAGGTCTTGCGGTGCTGGCGCGGATGGCCGGTGCTGCCGGAGGTGAAGCCGATCGCGGCGACGTGGTCGCCGTCGACCCGCGGCGCCGACTCCGGCCCCGCGCCGGCGTGGCCGCTGGCGTAGGCGACGAACTCGTCGTCGCAGGCGTGATGGTCGGGCCAGGCTGCGGCCAGCTCGGCCAGCACCTGCGGCGCGCGCGAGGGCGGCAGCAGGTTGCCCTGCCCGCGTTGCAGGCCGGCGCAGAAGGCGACCAGGAAGCGGTCGCGCTGCTCGCACAGGTTGAGCAGCTGGCGCCGCGGCGGCAGGCGCGCGGCGACGGCGTCGACCTCGGCCAGGAACTGGCGCGCGCGCACGGGCTGGTGGGCACGCCAGAGCACGACGCGGTCGGAATCGGCGGCGTGCAGCAGCGGCAGGGCCACGGCAGGCGCGGCCGCGCGCGGATCGCGGATCGACGACATCGCGGGGGCTCCCCGCCCCGGTTCCGTACTGGTTCGGCCTAGCGTGGCCCAAGCGGCGCGGCGGCTCAAGCCCGCCGCCGCCGCGGGCCGGCCGCGCGACTCAGGGCGCCGGTTCGGCCGGCTTGGCCTCGGCCTTGGCCGCGCGCTTGCGCGGCGCGGCCTTCTTCGCCGCCG
>CAZTNB010000073.1:1481-14691 GCA_964614825.1 uncultured Gammaproteobacteria bacterium | reverse complement strand
CCTGGTGCAGTCCGACACGCGCTGGCACGACCCGGCCGCCAACCGCGCGCTGTACGGCGAGCTGGTGCGCACGGTCGCCGGGCGCAGCGACCTCGTGGTGCTGCCGGAGACGCTGACCTCGGGCTTCACCAACGAGACCCTGGGCAATGCGGAGGGGCCCGACGGCGAGAGCGTGCGCTGGTTCCGCGCGCTGGCGATGGAGACCGGCGCGGTCCTGACCGGCAGCATGGTCACGCGCGACGGCGATCGCTACTACAACCGCCTCTACTGGATGCGGCCCGACGGCAGCCACGCCAGCTACGACAAGCGCCACCTGTTCCGCTACGCCGGCGAACACCTGCGCTACGCCGCCGGCGGCGAGCGCCTGGTGGTGGAGCTCGGCGGCTGGAAGGTGTGCCCGCTGGTCTGCTACGACCTGCGCTTCCCGGTCTACCTGCGCAACCGCTGGGACGCGCGGCGCGGCTTCGACTACGACCTGCTGCTGTTCGTGGCCAACTGGCCCTCGCCGCGCCACCACGCCTGGCAGACCCTGTTGCGCGCGCGCGCGATCGAGAACCTGTGCTACGCGGCCGGCGTGAACCGCACGGGCGTCGACGGCAACCAGTTGCAGTACCTGGGCGGCAGCGTCGTGCTCGGCCCGCTCGGGCTGCCGCTGGTGGAGTGCGGCGACCAGACCCAGGTCGTCACCACCACGCTGTCGGCCGCGGCGCTGGCCGCGCACCGCGAGCGCTTCCCGTTCCAGCTCGACGCCGACGACTTCAGCCTGCGCCTGTAGCCGCGCCGCGCGACTCAGCGCAGCGCGCCGATGCGGCGCCAGAATTCGCGGCAGGCCTGCAGCACGCGGTCGGGCGCCTCGACCTGCGGGTAGTGGCCGACGCCGGCCAGTTCCACCACGTCGGCCGCCACCACCAGCTCGCGGTAGCGCGCGACCATGTGCGCGCCCGACACCGGATCGACCAGGCCGTCGATGAAGCGCCGCGGCACGCGCGAGGTCTGGGTGGCGCCGACCCAGCGCTCGCGATGGCGCTCGCGTTCGGCGATGTAGCCGATCAAGCGGTGGCCGAGCCGGTGCCCGCCGTCGAAAGCCAGCAGCGCCCAGAAGTCGTCGAGTTCGGCGGGGCTCGGCCGGGACTGCGGGGCGAACACGGCGCTGAAGCTGGCGCCGAAGCTGCGCCGCGTCATCAGCAGCGAGGCCAGCGCGCCGAAGGGCCCGGCCAGCAGGCGCTGCACCGGCCGCGGCCGGTGCAGCTCGGGAAACAGGCCGCCGTTGAGCCACACCACCGAACGCAGCCACAGGCCAGGCTCGCCGCCGGCCGCGCGGCCCTCATGCCGCGCCAGCAGTTCCTGCGCCACGGTGTCGCCGTAATCGTGCGCGAGCACGTGCATCTCGGCGACGCCACGGTCGGCCAGCAGCGCCTCCACCATCGCCGCCTGTTCGAACACGGAGTACGCGTGGCTGCGCGGCTTGGCGGAGTAGCCGAAGCCGATCAGGTCGGGCGCCACCAGGCGGAAGTCGGCCGACAGCGCGTCCCACAGCCGGTGCCAGTCCCACGAGGCGGTGGGAAAGCCGTGGAGCAGCAGCAGGACCGGCGCCTGCGCCGGCCCGGCCTCGCGCACGAAGATCTCGTGCACGCCGAAGCGGAAGCGCGTGCCGGAGGCGTGCCAGCGCTGCAGGGCGGCGGAACCGCGCGGTGAGGTCCGGCTCATGGCAGCACCTCGAAGGCGATGCGGTCGTAGTGTCCCCGCGCATCGAGCGCGACCACGGTGACGGTGCCGGGCTGCCGCAGGGTCCAGCGCAGCGGCCGCGCCGGTGCGCCACGCCCGGCGAGGCGACCGTTGACCAGCCAGGCGACCTCGCCATCGGCGCCCAGCGCGTGCAGTTCCAGCGTCGGCGCGCGCACGCTGCCGGGCGCGCGCCGCACGCGCGCGCCATCGGCCACGCCGGTGATGCGCACGCTGCCGTCGCGCGCGGGCGCGCCCGGGCCGCAGGCCGGCGACAGCGGCGGCAGGCGGGCGTCGCGACGTTCGGCGGGATCGAGCCAAGGCGTGGCCAGGACCGGCCAGCTCGCCCGCACCTCGGTCACCGCATCCGCCGGCGCGCAACCGGGCAGCACGCGGCGGCCGTCGCGCGGATCGACCAGCACCGCCTGGCGCATTGCGAGGCTGCCGCCGCGGCTGCGGTCGGCAAGGGTCGGCGGGATGCGGCCGTCGAGTACCCAGGCTTCGCGCCGGCGCGCGCACAACTGCGGTTGCGCGGGCTCGAAGGCGGTGCCCAGCGGCCAGCAGATCGTGGCCGTGGACACGCTGGCCGGCATCGGCGCCGGGCTGGCATCGGCCGCGCCGCGCGGCAGCGCGTCGACCAGCGCGAACAGCAGCGGCAGCGCGGTCTGCGCACCGAACTGGCCCGGCATGGGCGTGCCGTCGGGGCGCCCGATCCAGACGCCGACCGTATGGCGCGAGGTCACGCCGAAGGCCCAGGCATCGCGGTAGCCGTAGCTGGTGCCGGTTTTCCAGGCCACGCGCGCGCGGCCGCCGCGATCGATGCCATAGGACGGCTCGCCGGGTCGGCCGGGCGCTTCCAGCACCGCGCGGACGATCCAGGCTGCGCCCGGCGACAGCAGGCGCCGCTGCACGTAGGGGTCGTCCTCGCGCAGGCGCACGCTGCCGGCCATGCCGCCGCGTGCCAGCGCCGCATAGGCGCCGGCCAGCTCCTCCAGCGAGGTGCCGGTGCCGCCGAGGATCAGGGCCAGATTGGGTTGCGCGGCGCGCGGGAACTGCAGGCGCACGCCGGCATGTTGCAGGCGCGCGCTGAAGCGGGCCGGGCCGAGCTGGTCGAGCAGGTCGACCGCCGGCACGTTGAGCGAGAGTCGCAGCGCATCGGCCGCCGCCACCGGACCGTTGAAGCGGTCGCCGAAGTTGGCCGGGCGGTAGCCGTCGAAGTCGCGCGGCGCATCGACCAGCAGGCTCTCCGAGTGGATCAGGCCGTCGTCGAGCGCGAGGCCGTAGAGGAACGGCTTTAGGGTCGAGCCCGGCGAGCGCGTCGCCGCGACCATGTCGACATGGCCGAGGCGCCCGGGATCGGCGAATACGGCCGAGCCGACGTAGGCGCGCGCCTGCAGCGTGTCGTTCTCCAGCACCAGCACCGCGGCCGAGGTGCGGGGCGGCAGCGCCGCCACGTGCATCGCGACGCGCCGTTCGGCCATCGACTGCAGCGCGGCGTCGAGCGTGCTGCGGATCAGGCGCGCGTCGCCATCGCCCTGCACCAGGCGCTCGGCCAGCAGCGCGGCGCGCAGCGGCGGCTGCAGGCGCCGCGCCACCACCGGCTCGAGCGCCGCCTCGCGCAGCCGTTGCGCCGGCCACACGCCGAACCCGGCCAGCCGCGCCAGCACCTTGTCGCGTGCCGCGCGCGCGGCCTGCGGATGCCGGTCCGGGCGCAGGCGGCTCGGCGCCTGCGGCAGCACCGCGAGCAGCGCGGCCTCGGCGTGCGAGAGCTGGCGTGCCGACTTGCCCAGGTACGCCCAGCTCGCCGCCTCCACGCCCTCGACGTTGCCGCCGAACGGCGCCAGCGCCAGGTACAGGGCCAGGATTTGGTCCTTGGACAGGCGCCGCTCCAATTGCAGCGCGCGCGCGATCTGCCGCAGCTTGCCCAGCGCGGTGCGCGGCATCGGCTCGATCATGCGCGCCACCTGCATGGTGAGCGTGGAGCCGCCGGAGACCACCTCGCCATGGCGCAGGGCCTGCCAGGCGGCGCGCGCCAGCGCCAGCGGGTCCACGCCGGCATGCCGGCGGAAGCGCCGGTCCTCGTAGGCGACCAGCGCCTCGAGGTAGAGCGGCGAGACCGCGTCCGGCGCCACCGGGTAGCGCCACACGCCGTCGCCGCCGGCGTAGGCGCGCAGCGGCGTGCCGTCGCGCGCCAGCACCAGCGTGCTGCCTTCGCGCGCGAGGTCGGGAATGGGCGGCGGGAACGCGCGGTCCAGCGCCAGCAGGGCCAGCACGACGGCGACGGGCGCGCCCAGCCAGCGCAGCCAGCGAGGCGGGCGCGAAGTCGCGAGGCGGCGCGCGATGTTCATGCGCTGGCCCGGGGTACCGTCATCGCGGCGCCGGCGGCGCCACCGTGAGCCGGCCCGGCTGCGCGACGCCGGTCGCGCGCAGCGCCGGCCGGTACATGTCCTCGACCAGCGGCGGCGGCACCACGAAGCTGCCGGGCGAGACCGCGCGCACGAGGTAGTACAGGCGGGCGGTCGAGCCGCCGTAGAGGTGCAGCGCGGCCACGTAGCGGTCGTCGCGATACTCCTCGTAGCGGGTGTCGGCGGCGCTGTCGCGGTCGGACAGCGTGACGCCGTCGATGGTGACGTTGTCCCACTGGCTGGCGTCGGTGAGATCGAGGTTCTCCAGTTCGAGCCCGCCCGGCACCAGGTCGGAGACCAGCGCGTCGTGCATCTCCTCGGCAGAGTCGACCTGCAGCGCGGCGACCAGCACCTCGCCTTCGTGCAGGGTGTCGCCGCCGTAGGCACTGCCGTCGGTGCGGTACCAGCGGCGCTGGATGCGCAGGTCCTCGCGGCGGGTCGCGGCCCAGGCGCGCGGCACGCCGCTGACGTCCTGCACGACGTAGAGCGGGCCCTGGCCCTCGGGCAGCAGGCGCACGCCGCCGGCGAGGGCAGCGGCGTCGAAGCTTCGCGAGACCAGGGCCTGGCCGGTGCGCACGTCGCGCGCGCCGGCCACGTCCCAGGTGGCGGCGAAGCTGCGCGGCGCGCCGTCGAGCAGGGTCGCGCCCAGGCGCAGGATCGCGGCGTACTCCTGGGTCGAGATCCAGCGCTCGGCGGACGCGTCGCCGGCGCGGCCCAGCAGCTCGCGCGCGAGCGTGGTGGCCTGCGCGGCATGTTCGGGCCTGGCGAGGCCATGTTGTTGCGCGATGGCGAGCATCAGCGCCAGGTCGCGCAGCCGGCTGCCGTAGTCGCCGAGCCAGTCGGGACGGCTCCAGTCCTTGCCGAAGGCCTCGGCCACGGCCTGCTCGCCGCGCGCCTTGTCGCCCATGAGGGCCAGCGCCGCGCCCAGTTGCACCAGCGGCAGGCCGGATTCGAACCTGGCACGCTCGTTGTCGTGGATCGCGCGCAGGCTGCCGACCGGCGCGCGCTGCACCCGCGCCAGCACGTAGCCGCCGTACGCCATTTCGGCCAGGCGCAGGTGCTCGGCATGGTCGTACTCGTAGTGGGCGTTGCCGCCGGCGAGCAGGTCCTCGTTGATGCGCGCGAGCGCGCGCTCGAGCATGGGCTCGGGCACCGCGAATCCGGCGTCGCGCGCGCCCAGCAACAGGTCGACGACGTAGGGCGTGAGCTGGGTGGCGATCCATTCGCTGCCCGGCCACATGGCGAAGTGGCCGTTGTCGGCCTGCATCGCCGCCAGTCGCGCCATCGCGCCGTCGAAGCGCCCGGCGCGCTCGCGGTCGACCGGCGGCGGGAGGCCGAGGCGTTCGCTGCGCGTGGCGTCCAGCAGCACCAGCGCCCAGGCCTTGCTGGTGGTCTGCTCGACGCAGCCATAGGGATAGTCGAGCAGCGCCGCGCCGGCCGCGGCGAAGGGCAGCGGCGGCAGGGTGCTCAGGGTCAGGCGTGCCGACACCGATTCCGGATACAGGCCGTCCAGCAGCGCGCGGTCGAAGGACAGCGGCGCGGGCACCTCCTGCACGCTCGCGACCGAGCGCGCCACCGCAGGCCACGCCGGGCGCACCACGGTCGGGAAGCGGCGTTCGAGCGCGACCCCGGGGCCGCTGATGCGGGCGACGATCGCGGCGCTGCCGAAGGCCTCGCGCGCGCGCAGCCCGAAGTCGAGCGTGCGGCGGGCGCCATCGGCCAGCGCGACGCGCGCCTGGTCGCGCTCCAGCGCGAGCGGGCCGTCGGCGCGCAGCTCCACGGTGAATTCGCCGTCGGCGCCGCCGAGGTTGGTCAGGTCCAGGGTCAGCTGCGCGCGGTCGCCGGGCGCGAGCACGCGCGGCAGGCTCGCCTCCGCCACCAGCGGCGCGCGCACCACGGTGTCGCGCTCGGCGGCGCCGTAGCGGTCCTCGCCGTAGACCAGCGCACGCACGCGCAGGGTGCCGTTGAAGTCCGGCACCGGCACCGACACCCGCGCCTTGCCCTGCGCGTCCAGGGCCACCGGCGCATGGAACAGGTCGACGGTGCGCACGCCCGCGTCCGGACGCCGCGCCTGCGGCAGCGCCAGCAACGCGGCGTCGCCGCCGTAGCGCAGGCGCGCCTTGCCGCCGTCGAGGCTCTCGATCACGCGCCCGTAGAGGTCGTAGGAATCCACGCCCAGGCGCCGCTGGGCGTAGAACCAGTCGCCGGCGTCGGGCAACGGGAAGCGGGTGATGTTGAGCACGCCGAGGTCGACGGCGGTGACGCGCACCGCGGCCGTCCGGCCGGCCAGGGCCGGCGCCGAGACCTCGATCTCGATCGGCTTGCCCGGACGCATGGTCTCGGGCGCCGCCACCGTGGCCGCGATGCGGCGCTCGCCGCGGTCCAGCGGCACGTGGACCACGCCGACGGCGCGCTTGGGCGTGATCCGCGCCGATTCCGATCCGGGGCGGAACACCAGCGCGCTCAGGTACAGGTCATGGCGCTGCCACGAGGGATCCAGCGGGATCTCGACCACCGTGCCGGCGCGCACGTCGAGCGCGCGATGCCACAGCAGCGAGTCGCCTTCGAGCAGCAGCAAGGCCGGGCCCGCGTGCGGCGGCGTGAGCGTGACCGCGAGCGTGTCGCCGCCGCGGTACGCCGCCTTGTCGAGCGCGAGCTTGACCTTGTCCGGCCGCGCCTCGCTGCCGCGGTTGGCGTCGTCCGCGCCCCAGCCGGCCTGGAACGGCAGGCGCAGGGTGAGGCCGGTGGCGGGATCGTCGATCTCGAGCCGGTAACCGCCCCAGTCCACCGGCAGCGCCAGCTGCGCCCGCCCGCCCGCGGCGACCGCCAGCGTGCGCTCGTCCACCGTTTCGAAGCGCTGCGTGTAGTCGGTGCGCCAGCCCTCGTCGTCGTCCCAGCTCCAGTTCCAGTCGCGGATCTCGCGCACCAGCCGTGCCTTGAGGCCCTCGGCCGCGAGCAGCTTGCCGTCGGCATCGGCCTTGACCACCTCGAAGCCGGCATTGCCGGCGGGGGCGGCGCCATCGGCGAGGTCGAACAACGGGCGCACGCCGACCAGCGCCGGCGCCGGCCACACCGTGCGCGTGAGCGAACGCGATACCGCGCGGCCGCCGGTCTCGTACACGCTGCCGGCCAGCACCGCCCGCACCGGCGTGGCCTTGCCGGTGCCCTCGGGCAGCGCCACGTCCTGGCGCAGCCGGCCGTGCTCGTCGAGCGTGGCGTCGATCACGTCCTGTGGCGCCTTCGGCAGTTCGGCCAGCGCGTCGCCGAACAC
Organism: uncultured Gammaproteobacteria bacterium; assembly: GCA_964614825.1. Taxonomy (GTDB): domain Bacteria; phylum Pseudomonadota; class Gammaproteobacteria; order Xanthomonadales; family Ahniellaceae; genus JAGOEZ01. The sequence goes on along the minus strand of CAZTNB010000073.1, from coordinate 7,293 downwards.
GAAGTCGGGCAGGCTCGCGACCGGATGCTGCTCCACCGCGAGCGCGAGCTTCGCGGTGAAGCGGTTGCCGGCCGCCGGCGCGCCGTACAGGTAGGCGGCGTCCACCGCCAGCGGCAGGGGCGCTCCGGGCGCCAGCATCGGCGGCTCGGCGGCGAGGTCGAGCTTGAGGCGCTCGGGCAGGAACTCCTCGACCCGGAAGCGGAACGCGAAGGCCGGATCGCTCTGCGCGGGATCGCTGGCGAAGTCCACCGACCAGCGGCCGGTCGGCGCGTCGGCCGGGATGTCGCGGCTCCACTCGTAGTAGCCCAGCGCCGCCGGTTCGAGTTGCGCCTGCACCACCGCGCGGCCGTCGGGCTGGCGCAGGGTGGCGACCAGCGGCTGCGGCGGCAGGGCCTTGCCATCGCCATCGCGCAGCAGCGCGGCCACCCGCAGGGTCTCGCCCGGCCGGTACAGGTCGCGGCCCGACCATGGGAAGACCTCGACCTCGCGATGCGGACGACCGCTGACCGCGAACTCCGACAGGTCCAGCGCCGGCTGGCGGAACGACAGCAGGCTGAGGTCGCGGCCGAAACTGGCCAGCAGCACCTGCGCCGCGTCCGGTCGCGCCTCCAGCGTGGCGATCCCCTCGGCATCGGTGGTCGCGCTGGCGATCACCGCCGCGTCCTTGCCGCGCAGCGACAGCTCGACGCCGGCGCGCGGCCGGCCGCTGGCCAGCGAGGCCACGTGCACCAGCATGCGCGGGCCGTAGGTGCGCACGTGCACGCCGAGGTCGCTGACGAAGAACATCGCGGTGTCGAACTGGTAGGAGTAGCTCCCCGGGCGCTTGAGCACGGCGAAGTACAGGCCGGGCTGGCGCAGCTCGTCGATGTCGCGCACCGGGATGTAGGTCAGCGTGCGCTCGTTGGGCCGCGATTCCAGCGCGAAGCGGTTGGCGTAGACCGGCTCGGCGAGCCGCGACAGCTTGTCGAGCGAATAGTAGCTCTGGCGCCCGTTCTTCTGGTACTCGGCCAGGAACGCCGACAGCGCGCGCTCGCGCACGCGCAGGAACTCGAGGTCGACCTCGGCCACGTTGACGGTGACCACGGGCAGCCCGCGCGACTCGTGCGCGGGCAGCACCGAACCCTGGCTGGCGAATCCGACCAGCGGTTGCAGCGGGCCGGTGTAGAGCTCGCGCGTGGCGTCCTGCCCGAGCGTGGTGCCGTCGGCCGCGGCCAGCGCACCGCGCAGCGTGACCACGTAACGGGTGTTGGCGGCGAGGTAGGGGAAGCGCAGGTGCTGGCCGTCGTCGGCGAGGACCCAACTGCCCTCGGGCGCGGCGCCGTCCTTGACCGTGATGGCGAGCAGTTCGTCGAAGGGCTGGCCCTGCGCCAGCGGCCGGTCGAAGCCGAGCAGGGCGGCGGGGCGGTCGGATTCCGGATCGGTAGCCGCCGACACGATCGACAGCGCCTTGGCCGCCGCCGGCGGCGCCACCGCCGCGGGCGCGGCGGCTTCGGGTGCCGGCGCCTGGCGGCAGGCTCCCAGCAGCGCAAGCACGAGCAACACGACCGTACCGGGCACGGGAATGCGGCGCATGGGGTCACTCCGGCGGGGACGCGACCAGTATAGGCCAGCGTCGCGCCGCCCCCGGGGCCGACCCGGGGCGAATTGCTGGCGCGGAGGCGGCGTCGGCGACGCGGTCGCGCCGACGCCCCGCATGGCTCGCGCCGCGCGGGTTCACGCGCGGCGCACGCCCGCCTGCAGTAGCGTGCGCGTCCTTCCCGCCGCAGGATCGTCCATGGATCGCAGTGCCCTCATCACCGGCGCCAGTGGCGGCGTCGGCCGCGCGCTGGCGCAGCTGCTTTCGGCGCGGGGCTGGCGCTTGGCCCTGGTGAGCCGCGACGCGTCCGCGCGGGACGGATCGGATGCGTCGTGGATCGAGGCCGACGTCTCCACGCCCGAGGGCGCCGCACGCGCGCTGGAGGAAGCCGCCGCGATCCTGGGCGGGGCGCCGGCGGCGCTGGCGCATTGCGTGGGCAGCACGCTGATCGCGCCGATCGCGCGCACCCGCGCCGAGCAATATCGCGCGGTCCTCGCCGCCAATCTCGACTCGGCGTTCTACACCGCGCAGGCGTGGCTCGGTGCGCTGGCCGCGGCACGGCGCCCTGGCGCGGCGGTGTTCTTCAGCTCGGTGGTGGCGGGCATCGGCGTCGCCAACCATGCCGCGATCGCGGCCGCCAAGGGCGGCGTCGAGTCGCTGGTGCGAGCGTTGGCCGCGGACCACGCGGGGCAGGGCATCCGCGTCAACGCCATCGCGCCGGGCCTGCTGCGCTCGCCGATGACGGCGCGGCTGCTGGCCACGGAGTCCTCGGCGCGCCAGATCGCGGCGCAGTACCCGCTGGGCCGCCACGGCGAGGCCTCCGAAGCGGCCACCGCCGCGGCCTGGCTGCTGTCGGATGAAGCGGGCTGGATCAGCGGGCAGGTCCTGGCCCTGGACGGCGGATTCTCGGCCGTGCGCCCCCTGGTCCGTGCCGCGGGCTGAGGCGATGGCCACCACGATCGTCTGGCTGCGCCGCGACCTGCGCCTGGCCGACAACCCGGCACTGGCGGCTGCGGTCGCCAGCGGCGAACCGGTGGTCTGCGTGTACGTGCATGCGCCCGAGGAGGAGGGCGCCTGGCGGCCCGGCGCGGCCAGCGACTGGTGGCTGCATCACTCGCTGCTCGCGCTCGACGCCGAGTTGCGGCGCCGCGGCGCCGTGCTGCTGCTGCGCGCCGGCCCGAGCGCCGAGGCGCTGCTGGCGCTGGCCGCCGAATGCGGCGCCGGCCGCGTGGCCTGGAACCGCCTGTACGAGCCGGCGCTGGTCGCGCGCGATGCCGCGGTGAAGGCGCGCCTGCGCGCCGCCGGGCTGGAGGTGGAGAGTTGCAAGGCCGCGCTGCTGTTCGAGCCCTGGGAACTCGAGACCGGCACCGGCGGCCCGTATCGGGTGTTCACGCCATACTGGCGCGCCGCGCGCGCCCGCCTCGACACGGGCGGGGCGCTGCCGGCGCCGGCGCGACTGCGCGGACGCGTGGACCTGCCCACGCTCGCGATCGGGCAACTGGGCCTGCTGCCGCGGGTCCGCTGGGACGCCGGGCTGGCGCAGGCGTGGACGCCCGGCGAGGCCGGCGCGCAGGAGGCGCTGGCGCAATTCCTCGATGCCGCGCTCGCCGACTACGCCGGCGAGCGCGACCGGCCCGACCACGCGGGCACCTCGCGCCTGTCGCCGCACCTGCATTTCGGCGAGGTTTCCCCGCGCCAGGTGGTGCAGGCCATCGCCGCGCGCGGTCTGCTGGCGCGAGGCGAGCCCTACGTGCGCGAGCTGGGCTGGCGCGAGTTCTCGCACCACCTGCTGTTCCACCATCCCGACACCACCGACGCGCCGCTCAATCCGCGTTTCGCGCATTTCCCCTGGGCGGCGGTGGACGCGGCCCGGCTGTCGGCCTGGCAGCGGGGACGGACCGGCGTGCCGCTGGTCGACGCCGGCATGCGCGAGCTCTGGACCACGGGCTGGATGCACAACCGCGTGCGCATGGTGGTGGCCTCGTTCCTGTGCAAGAACCTGCGCCTGCACTGGCGGCACGGCGCGCGCTGGTTCTGGGACACGCTGGTCGACGCCGACCTCGCCAACAACACCCAGGGCTGGCAATGGTCGGCGGGCTGCGGCGCGGACGCCGCGCCGTACTTCCGCATCTTCAACCCGGTGGCGCAGGGCGGGCGCTTCGACCCGCAGGGCCGCTACGTGCGGCGCTGGTTGCCGGAGCTGGCCCGCGTGCCCGCCGCGGCGCTGCAGGCGCCGTGGACGCTGCGTCCGCTGGAGCAGGCCGAGGCCGGCATCGCCGGCACGCCCTACGCGCAGCCCATCGTCGACCTCGCGGCCTCGCGCGCCGCCGCGCTGGCGGCCTACGAGCGGATGCGCGCCGCCTGAGCGTGGCCGGGCGCGGCGCGCGTTGACGCTGCCGGCGCCGCATCGCACCATGCGGGCACCCGTTGTGGAGCCTCCGCCATGACCCGGCGCACCCGGCGTTCGATCGAGCCGATGTCGAAGGTCGACACGGCCTGGTTGCGGATGGAGAGTCCGACCAACCTGATGATGATCACCGGCGTGATGATGCTCGACGGGCCGCTCGAGGTGGCGCGCGTGCGCGAGCTGATCTCGAAGCGCTTCCTCGCCTATCGCCGCTTCCGGCAGAAGGCGGTGGACGAGGCCGCCGGCGCGCACTGGGAAACCGACCCCGATTTCGACCTCGAGTGGCACGTGCAGGGCGCGCGCCTGCCCGGCAGGGGCGGCAAGGCCGACCTCGAGCGCTTCGTCAGCGAGCTGGCCTCGACCCCGCTGGACCCGGCGCGGCCGCGCTGGCAGTACCACGTGGTGGAGCGCTACGGCAAAGGCAGCGCGCTGGTCAGCCGCATCCACCATTGCTACGCCGACGGCATCGCCCTGATCCAGGTGCTGCTGTCGCTGACCGATGCCAGGGTGTCGAAGCGCCAGACCGCCGAACTGGCCAAGACCTGGCTGCACGAGGACCGCGGCGGCGTGATCCAGCGCCTGCTGGAACCGGCGCGCGCCGGGCTGGCGCAGGCCCTGCGCTATGGCGGCAAGGCGCTGGAGAAGGGCCGCGAGTTCATCGCCGATCCCGCGGTCGCCGCCGCGCTGTTGCGCGAGGGCGCGCAGATCGCGCGCGAACTGCGCCACGTGCTGACCCTGCCGGACGATCCGCCGACCCAGTACCGCGGTCCCTTGTGCGAGGCCAAGCGCGTGGCCTGGGCCGAGCCGCTGGACCTGGAGGAGGTCAAGACCGTGGGCCGCGGCCTCGGCTGCACGGTCAACGACGTGCTGATGGCGGCGGCCGTGGGCGCGCTGCGTAGCTACCTGCTCGACCTCGGCCAGGACATCGAGGGCGTCACCATCCGCGCCACGGTGCCGGTCAACCTGCGCCCGCTGGAGCACGCGAAGAAGCTCGGCAACCACTTCGGCCTGGTGTACCTGGAGCTGCCGATCGGCGAAGCCAATCCGCTGCGGCGCCTGGAGCGCGTGGCGGCCTGCATGCGCGAGCTCAAGGATTCGCGGCAGGCGATCGTGGCCTTCGGCCTGCTGGCCGCGATGGGCATGGGACCGTCGGTGCTGCAGCGCCCGGCGCTGGAGATGTTCAGCCGCAAGGCCAGCGCGGTCGCGACCAACGTGCCGGGACCGCAGATGCCGCTGTACCTGGCCGGCGCGCGCATCGTCGACCTCATGTTCTGGGTGCCGCAGAACGGTTCGATCGGCATGGGCATCAGCATCCTCTCCTACGACGGCCACGTGCACTTCGGCCTGATCACCGACACCCGGCGCGTGCCGGACCCGGCCGAGATCATCAAGCGCATCGCGCCCGAATTCGAGAAGCTGCTGTTGATCACGCTGATGGAGGACTGGCGCGGCGAGATCACCGCCGCCGACGCCGCCGCCACGCTGCAGCGCTACACCGGGCACATGGCCGAGCTGCTGGAGCCGGCCGCGGCCCCGGCGCGCCGCGCGCGCAAGGCGCGGGCCGCCGCGCAAGCGCAGCGCGCCAAGCGGACGCAGCCGGGCCAGGCCGGCAAGCCCGCGGTGCGCCCGCGCGCCGCGCCGGTCGCGGGCGCCGCGGCGACGCCGACCGCCTTCGGCGCCGCGCTGGCGCGCTTCCGCGACGCCAGCTGAGGCGTCGATCCGCAGCGCGCGGCCGCCGGCGCCGGCGCCGGCGGATCGCTTCAGCCGATCTGGTCCTTGGCGAAGGCGATGTCGAGCGCCTGCATGGCTTCGATCGGCTTGAGCTTGGC
>CAZTNB010000073.1:0-1471 GCA_964614825.1 uncultured Gammaproteobacteria bacterium | reverse complement strand
GCGCTGGCGCGCTTTCGCCGCGACCGCTGAGGCGTGGTTCCGGAGCGCGTGGCGCGGCCGCCGGCTCCGGCGCAGCGATTCAGCCGATCTGGTCCTTGGCGAAGGCGATGTCGAGCGCCTGCATGGCCTCGATCGGCTTGAGCTTGGCCGCCTTGGCGTAGGCCGCGGCCGCGTCGTCCTCGCGCTTGTCGCCATGCAGCAGCAGCAGGGCGTTGCCCAGTTCCACGTACACGATCGGCGCGTCCGGCGTCAGCTTGGCCGCCGCCTTGAGCAGGTCCTCGGCGGTCGAGGCCTTGGCGCCGTAGGTCAGGGTGGCCAGCATGCCGCCGACCTTGCCCACGATCTCGGCGTGGTAGAGCGCGAGCGCGAGGTGTGCCTCGGCGTGCTTCGGCGCGAGCTTGAGCGTCGCGTCCAGGCTTTCCTTGACCTTGCCGGCCAGGCCTTGCGCCAGGGCCTTGGCGATCGACAGCAGCTGGCTGTAGCGGCCGATGGCGAAGGCGCGGAAGTAGTGCGAGTTCGCCTCCTTGGGCAGCGCGGCGATCGCGGCCTCGGCGCGCTCGGCGACGCGCTGGAAGCGCTGCATGCGCTCCTTCTCGTCGGGCACCAGGTAGGCGGCGTGGATGCCCATGGCCTTGTTGGCCACCACCGCACCCAGCGCGCCCAGGCTGTCGCCGAGTTCGTCGGCGGCCTGGAACTCGCCGGCGTGGTAGAGGCGCCAGGCCTCCTCGAGCCTGGTGGCCAGCCTGGCCGCGTCCGCGGCCTTGCCCAGCTTCGGGTTGGCCTTGAGCAGGCGCGCGACGCGCTCGGCGTCGGGGAACGGTTCCTGGTCGCCGGCGTGCAGCTTCGCCCACGCCTTGTGCAGCTTCTCGCCCGGATACTCGAAGTTCTTGCTGGCGTACGGGAACGCCGCCCACTTGCCCTTGGCCATCGCTGGATCCTCCCTTGCCTGCGCGCAAGCTAACGCCAATCGGTGCCCGCGATGCAAGCCGTCGCGGCGGCGCATCACGCTAGTGTGAATGCTCAAGCCTGGACGCACAGACTGCATTCAGGCGCACCGGTTGCGCTCCCCCTCCCAAAGAGCACGAGGTGAACCCATGGCAACCCGTCAGAGCAAGTCCACCCGCGCGCAGCGCCAGGACCTTCCCCGCACCCTGTGGCTGGCCAGCCTCGGCGCCTTCTCGCTGGCCCGCAAGCGCAGCCGCGACTTCGTGACCGTGCTGGTGACCGAAGGCGAGCAGTTCCGCGCGCGTTCCGGCAAGCTGGCCCAGACCCTGGTCAAGGACGTGCGCCGCGCCGCGCTGGACGCGCGCAAGCAGGTCGAGGGCTACGTCGGTCCGCTGCGCCGCAGCGCCCTGCGCAACGTGCGCCAGTTCGAGCACAACGTCAACGAGCGCCTCGCCGACGTGCTGGGCCGCATCAACGTGCCCTCGAAGGGCGAGCTGCAGGACCTGTTCGGCCGCGTGACCACGCT
>CAZTNB010000072.1:9271-14716 GCA_964614825.1 uncultured Gammaproteobacteria bacterium | reverse complement strand
ACTTGGCCCAGAACGAGTCCGGCAGTTTCGGCATGCCCAGCGAGACGTAGAAGTCCTCGGCCTGCCGGGTCATGCGCACGGCGTCGTATCCCTGCGCCTCGAGCGCCGCGTCCACGTCGAGGCTGCTCACGCCCGGATAGGGCTCGAGCAGCGGGTACAGGGCCGACCAGTCCTGCGCCCACATGTTGCCGGTCAGATGCGCGGGGATGGTGCCGTCGGCCGGCATGCGCGCGCCGTAGCGCGCCTGCAGCCGGCCGCGCGCGTAGCACTGCAGCTGGCCGTACAGCGGCTCGACCTGGGCCCACAGGCGGTCGGTCTCGGCGCGCAGGTCGTCGGCCGACATGTCGTAGCCGGCGCGCCACATCTGGCCGGCGTCGGCGAAGCCCATCTCGCGCGCGCCCTCGTTCAGCAGCTCGGCGAAGCGGCGGTAGTCGCCGCGCATGCCGCGGGCGACGTCGTGCCACGCGGTCCACGCCTCGAGTTGCGCATCCCAGTCGCGGCTCCCGGCGAGGATGCCCGAGAGCTGCACCAGGTCGCGGCAGCTGGAAGGGTCGGCCGGATCCTTGCAGTCCTTGCCGGCGCCATAGGCGGCATTGAGCCGCGAGGCGAGCTGGGTCAGTTCCGCGCGCCTGGCCGGGTCCTTCGGCGCCGGCATCGAAGTCTGCAGCTTGAGCAGCGCGAGCGCGCGCCGGGTCGCGGGCGCGAGGTCCGCGAGGCCCTCGTAGGCGCGCGACTTCTCCACGTTGGCGCCCAGGCGCTCGAGCGAGCGCTCGTTGGCCTTGGCGACCAGCAGCTCGGTGTCGGCGTTGATGTACGTCTCCGACACCCAGCTGGCCGCCGCGCCCTCGTCATAGTGGGCGCGGATCTCGGCGTTGACGCCGGCGATGAAGGCATCGGCGTCGGCCGGGGTGGGGCCGGCAGGGGCCGATGGGTCGGCCGTGGGCGCAGCGGCGGGCTGGCACGCGGCCAGGGCGAGGCCGGCGAGCAGGAGCGGCAGCAACGGGCGATGGGACACGGGGCAACTCCGGGCTGTGTGCGGCCGAGGCTAGGCGCGCGCGCGGCGCCGATCAAGCTTGCGCCGGCAGGTCCGGCAACAGGCCGCGCGCGCGCAGCCAGTCGCGCGCGTCCTCGGCATCGCGCTCGAACCAGGCCCGGGTGGAGCCGAGCCGGAAGCTGTAGCCCCAGGCGTCCATGTCGGCCATCAGGCGCTCGCGCCCGGCGCCCGGCACGGCATCGGCGAGCAGGATCTGCAGGTAGCAGGTCGCGTCCTCCTCGGCCACGCTGTCGCTGGCGTTGGTGTGCACCGCCGCACGTTCGGCGACGGGCTTGACGATGAGGTGGCTGGCCTCGTGCAGCAGCGAGTGCAGCGGGGTGTCGGCGCGCGCGTACACCGTGTGCCCGATCAGGCCGGCCTCGGGTTCGCCCCAGTAGCTGCCCGGGATCGGCGCGCCGTCCGCGACCCGGGCGAGGCGCAGGCCATGGCGCGCCAGCAGGTCGGCGACGGCCGCGGCCGGCACGTCGCGCAGCAACAGCATGGCCGGTTCAGTGGGCGCCGGCGGCCCGCGCGCGCGGCTTGCGCGCCAGCGGGCGCCCGGCCAGCCAGGGCAGGTTGGGCAGCGCGCCGGTGGGGCCCTGCAGGTACGTGTCGCGCACCCACGGCCAGGAGCACAGGTCCTTCGCCAGCAGGCTGACGCGCTGGCCGCTCGGGACCGTCTGCTGGCCTTCCTCGCGGAAGCCGTAGGTGCCGTGGAACAGCACCGACACGTCGTCGCGCGGGTCGAGGAACACTTCGCAGCACAGGCGCGGCGAGCGCACCTCGGCGTAGCTCTGCACGTCGGCATAGAACACGCGGCCGAGGCCGAGGCCGCGCATCGACTTCGCGATCACGATGCGGTCGATGTAGACGAAATCGTCGAAGCGCTGGACGAACCAGCGGAAGTTCGGGCTGTCGTAGTCGGCCGCCGGCGACAGCGCGACCAGGAAGCCGGCGATGGTGCCGTCGACCTCCGCCACGCGGAAGTAGCAGCCGACTTCGTAGAGGTGGCGCAGGCGGGTGGCATCGATCGGCAGGATCGCGGGGCCGGCGTTGTTGTTGAGCGCGAGCAGGGCGTCCAGGTCCTGTTCGCGCGCGTCGCGGATGGCCACGGCCATGCCCTTCCTCCCTGTGCGTTGCGCCAGCCGCGGGGCCGGGGCGGCGAATTATCGCACGGCCGATGCTTCGAAAAGGGTTAAGGAACTCCCGAAGGGCGTGGCGAATCCCGGGCAGCCGCGTGACCATCGGCCGGTTGCAGTGCCGGCCGTCGCGCGTAGGATGGTCCGGTGCGACTGCTGCGCCTCAACCACATCGAGCTCCTGCGCTACGCGGGCCTGTTCACCTATGCCTGCGTGGGCATCCCGCTGCTGGTCGAAGCCCTGTCGCCGGTCGGCGACCTCACGACCACCGACCACGTCGGCTGGGTGCTGTCGTACATCGGCTTCGGGCTCTCGTACTGGATCCTGACCAGCGGCCTGGGCCGCCGGCGGGCCGGCCCCGCGCGCTGGATCCTGCTGCTGCTGATGAGCGCCTCGGCGGTGGCGATCAGCTATTTCAGCCACACCGGCCTCGCCGGCATCCTGCTGCTGGTCATCGCCGGCGTGCTGCCGTGGATCATGCCGGTGGCCTACGGCATCGCCTGGCTGCTGGGCGAGGCGCTGGCGATGGTGCCGGTGTTCGTGGCCCACGTCGAAGGCTACGGCTGGTTCGACTCGCTGCTGCAGAGCGGCCTCTACGTCGGCTTCTCCAGCTTCACCTTCATCACCTCGCTGGTGGCCAAGGACCAGGCCGAGGCGCGCGAGGACCAGCGCCGGCTCAATGCCGAACTGCGCGCCACCCGCGCGCTGCTGGCCGAGTCCAGCCGCATGGGCGAGCGCCTGCGCATCTCGCGCGAGCTGCACGACCTGCTCGGCCACCACCTCACGGCGCTGAGCCTCAACCTCGAGGTCGCCAGCCACCTGGTGCACGACAAGGCGCAGGAGCACGTGCGCCAGGCCCAGTCGCTGGCGCGGCTGCTGCTGTCGGACGTGCGCGAGGTGGTGAGCCAGCTGCGTGCCGACGACGAGATCGACCTGCGCAAGGCGCTGGATGCGCTGATCGAGGGCCTGCCGGAGCCGGCGGTGCACATCGAGATGGCGCCGGACTTCAGCGTCGACGACCCGCGCCGCGCCCAGGTGCTGCTGCGTTGTGCGCAGGAGGTCATCACCAATACGATCCGCCATGCGCGGGCGCGCAACCTCTGGCTGGCCTTCGAGGCGGCCGCGGATGGCACCCTGCGGGTGCGGGCGCGCGACGACGGCCAGGGCGCCGAGGCGGTGGCGCCCGGCAATGGCCTGTCGGGCATGCGCGAGCGGCTGGCACAGTTCGGCGGGGGGCTGGCGATCGATACCGGCCGCGGACGCGGTTTTTCGCTCGAGGCGTGGATGCCGAGGGAGGCGACATGATTTCGGTGTGCCTGGTGGACGACCAGACCCTGGTGCGACAGGGCATCCGCTCGCTGCTCGAGCTGTCGGACTCGATCCGCGTGGTGGCCGAGGCCAGCGACGGCGCGCAGGCGGTGGAGATGATCCCGCGGGTCAAGCCCGACGTGGTCCTGCTCGACATGCGCATGCCGAACCTGTCGGGCCTGGACGTGCTCAACGCCCTGCGCGCCAAGGACGCGCTGCCGCCCACCATCATCCTCACCACCTTCGACGACGACCAGATGGTGCTGGCCGGGATGAAGGCCGGCGCGCGCGGCTACCTGCTCAAGGACGTGTCGCTGGAACAGCTGGTCGAGGCGGTCAAGACCGTCGCCGCCGGCGGTTCGCTGGTGCAGCCGGTGGTGACCCAGCGCCTGCTGGCAGGCCTCACCCACATGCAGAACGACTTCGCCAGCCTCGACCGCCCCGACCCCCTGACCGAGCGCGAGACCGAGATCCTGCGCCTGATGGCGGGCGGCTACAGCAACAAGGAAATTGCGAATTCGCTGGGCGTGGCCGAGGGCACGGTCAAGAACCACGTCTCCAACATCCTGTCCAAGCTGGGCGTGCGCGACCGCACGCGCGCGGTGCTCAAGGCGTTCGAGCTGGGCATCGTCTAGGGAACCTCTGAACAAGTATCCGCACCCGCGTTGGACGCCTGGCCCGTGGAACCACCACGCCCTGCGGCGTCCGCCTTGGTGCGAACGCGCACAGTAGCAACGCGGGTGCGGATACTTGTTCAGAGGTTCCCTAGGCCCCGGCGCCGTCCCGGACCCGGCCCGGCGGCGCCCAGGGCTGCCGGCCGGCCGGTCCCGGCCCGCGGCCCGGCGTCCCGGGGGCGCCGGATCGCCCCGCGGGGCGAATGGCCCGCCGGCCCCGACTTGGGTACCATTGCGGCCTTTCCGCCCCGCCGCCTGCCCCGTCCCTGCCCATGTACAGAATCCTCGAATTCATCATCGCGGCGATCATCACCGTCCTGCTGTTCCTGTTGATCGGCGTGTTCCTGCCGAGCCACGCGCGGGTCGAGCGCTCGGTCGAGCTCGGCAACCCGATGACGCAGGTGTACGACACGCTCAACCACTTCAAGCGCTTCAACAGCTGGCAGCCCTGGTACCCGCTCGATCCGCGCGCCGAGTACGCGCTCGAGGGTGCCGAGTTCGGCGTCGGCGCGAAGGTGGGCTGGAACAGCATCCTCAACAAGCAGGTCGGCAAGGGCAGCGTCGAGATCACCGAGAGCGTTCCCGAGGAACGCATCGTGATGAGCCTCGACAACCCCTGGCGCGGTCACAACAAGACCATGACCTTCGACCTCGAGCAGAGCACCCAGACCAACGCGGTGACGGTCAAGTGGGCGATCGACGTCGAGTACGGCTGGGACATCCTCGGCCGCTACGCCGGCCTGTACCTCAACGGCCGCCAGGGCGAGCTGATGAACGAGGGCCTGGGTCGCCTGGCCTCGATCATGGCCACGGTCCCGAACGTCGACTACAGCCAGGTCGAGGTCACCTTGGTCGACGTCACCCCGACCGACCTGCTCTACGTCGGCGTCAGCACGCCGGCGGCGCCGCGCGAGTGGGATGCCGCGGCCGAGGCCATGGGCAAGGGCTGGGACGAGATCGACGCCTTCATCGAGAAGAACAAGCTCACGGCCACCGGCCCCGACCGCCGCATCATCAACGTGCTGGGCGAGGAGACCAACGACTTCAACGTCGCGGTCCCGGTGGCGCCGCACGCGATCCCGGTCTCCGGCAACATCCAGGCGGGCCTGTCGTACGGCGGCCGCGCGCTGACCACGCAGTACCGCGGACACCGCGTCGGCCTGCAGAAGGGCCGCGACATGCTCAAGGCCTACGCGCTGACCCATGGCTACGACTTCGACCGCGAGCTCGCCGGCCTGTGGGAGAACTGGCTGCCCGCGACCGAGGAAGAGAACACCGATACGCTGACCGA
>CAZTNB010000072.1:0-9171 GCA_964614825.1 uncultured Gammaproteobacteria bacterium | reverse complement strand
TGCCGCAAGGCACCAACCGCGTCGGGCCGCATTCGGCCCCCATCGATCCTGCTGTGCGGCCGGGGCCGCGCACGGCGCCCGACCAGGCGCCGATGTGGCGCAGCGGCCGTTCCGCCAGCGGGCCAGCAAGGACTTGGAGCGATGATCGAGACACGCGAACTCAGCAAGCACTACGGCGCCATCCGCGCCGTGGACGGCATCAGCTTCCGGGTCGAGCCCGGCCAGGTGCTGGGTTTCCTCGGCCCCAACGGCGCCGGCAAGTCGACCACCATGAAGATGATCGCGGGCTTCCTCGCCCCGAGCTCGGGCAGCGCCAGCGTGTGCGGCCACGACATCGAGGCGCAGCCGATCGAGGCCAAGCGCCTGATCGGCTACCTGCCGGAAGGCGCGCCCAGCTACGGCGAGATGACGGTGCGCGGCTTCCTCGATTTCGTCGCCGACATCCGCGGCCTCGGCGCCGAACTGCGGCGCCAGCGCCTCGACGACGTGATCGGGCGCCTGTCGCTCGGCGGCGTGCTGGCGCAGACCATCGAGACCCTGTCCAAGGGCTTCCGCCGCCGCGTCGGCCTCGCGCAGGCGATCCTGCACGACCCCAAGGTGCTGATCCTCGACGAGCCCACCGACGGCCTCGACCCGAACCAGAAGCAGGAGGTGCGCAACCTCATCAACGCGATGGCCAGGGACAAGACCATCGTGGTGTCGACCCACATCCTCGAGGAGGTCCACGCGGTGTGCAATCGCGCGATCATCATCGCCGGCGGCCGCATCCTCGCCGACGACAAGCCCGACGCGCTGGAGGCGCGCTCGCGCTACCACGGCGCGGTGTCGCTGACCGCCGCCAATCCCACCGTCGCGCGCGAGACCCTGGTCCGCATCGCCGACGTGGAGTCGGTCGCGATCGACCCGCAGGACCAGCGCGTGACCGCGTTCCCGCGCCAGGGCAAGTCGATCTTCGCCGCGGTCAACGAGGCGCTCAAGGCGCAGGGCATCGCGGTCAGCGAGATCCAGCTCGAGCGCGGGCGCCTCGACGAGGTGTTCCGCACGATCACGCAGGGCCAGGCCCAGGGGAAGGCGGCATGAACCCGATCCGCATCATCTTCCGGCGCGAGCTCGCCAGCTACTTCGCCACCCCGGTGGCGTACGTGTTCATCCTGATCTTCCTGGTGCTGTCGGCCGCCTTCACCTTCTACCTCGGCGGTTTCTACGAGCGGAACCAGGCCGACCTGTTGCCGTTCTTCAGCTTCCACCCGTGGCTGTACCTGTTCCTGATCCCGGCGATCTCCATGCGCCTGTGGTCGGAGGAGCGCAAGAGCGGCAGCATCGAGCTGCTGCTGACGCTGCCGGTGACCATGTGGCAGGCGGTGGTGGGCAAGTTCCTCGCGGCGTGGGCCTTCGCCGGCATCGCGCTGGCGCTGACCTTCCCGATCTGGATCACGGTCAACTACCTCGGCGACCCGGACAACGGCGCGATCGTGGCCGGCTACCTCGGCAGCTTCCTCATGGCCGGGTCGTTCCTCGCCATCGGTTCCTGCCTGTCGGCGACCACCCGCAACCAGGTGGTGGCCTTCATCCTCACCGTGGTGGCCTGCTTCCTGCTGCTGCTGGCCGGCTTCCCGCTGGTGCTGGAGGCGGCCGGCGCGTTGCTGCCGCAGTTCCTGGTCGACGCCGTCGCCAGCCTGTCCTTCCTCACCCATTTCCAGTCGATCAGCAAGGGCGTGATCGACCTGCGCGACTTCATCTACTTCGCGCTGATGATCGGCTTCTGGCTCTACGCCAGCGCCGTCGTCATCGACCTCAAGAAGGCCGACTGACCATGACTTCCTCCAAGCAACGTTCCGCGCTCACCGGCGGCACGCTCGCCATCCTGGCGGTGCTGTTCGTCGCCGCGATCGTGCTCACCAACACCCTGTTCCGCGGCGCGCGCCTCGACCTCACCGAGAACCGCCTGTACACGCTGACCGAGGGCACCCGCCAGGTGATCGGCGAGATCAAGGAGCCGGTGAACCTGTACCTGTTCTTCTCCGACCGCGCCACGCGCGACATCCCGCAACTGCGCAATTACGCCACCCGCGTGCGCGAGATGCTGGAGGAGATCGCGGCCAAGTCCGACGGCAAGGTGCGGCTGCAGGTGATCGACCCGCTGCCATTCTCCGACGAGGAGGATCGCGCCGCGGCCTTCGGCCTGCAGGCGGTGCCGGTGGGGCAGGGCGGCGAGAACATCTACTTCGGCCTGGCCGGCACCAACGCCACCGACGGCCAGATGATCGTGCCGTTCTTCCAGCCGGACAAGGAAGCCTTCCTCGAGTACGACATCGCCAAGCTGCTGCATTCGCTCGCCACCACCACCAAGCCGGTGGTGGGCGTGATCAGCGGGCTCAACCTGGCGCCGGGCTTCGATCCGGCGACGCGGCAGATGCGCCCCGGCGCGGCGATCTTCACCTCGCTCAACGAGCTGTTCGACGTGCGCCAGCTCAACGCCGCCGCCACCAGCAAGATCGATCCGGAGATCCAGACCCTGGTGCTGGTGCACCCCAAGGGATTCTCGGACGACCTGCAGTACGCCATCGACCAGTTCGTGCTGCGCGGCGGCAACCTGCTCGCCTTCGTCGATCCGAACGCCGAGACCGACGAGTCGGCCGCCGACCCCAACGACCCGCAGGCGGCGATGTTCGCCAACCGCAGTTCCGACCTGCCGAAGCTGTTCAAGGCCTGGGGCGTGGAATACGACCCGGCGCGGGTCCTGCTCGATGCGCAGCATGCGCTGCAGGTGCAGTCGCCCAGCGGCCAGCCGGTGCGCCACCTCGCGATCCTGGGCTTCGACGCCAAGAGCATGAACCAGGAGGACGTGGTCAGCGCGCAACTGGGCAGCGTCAACGTCTCCACCGCCGGCGTGATCCGCATGGCGGACAAGGCGCCGCTGGTGCTCGAACCCCTGATCCAGTCCAGCGCCGACTCGATGCTGGTCGAGGCCGAGCGGATCAAGTTCATGGCCGATCCCTCGACCCTGTTCCAGGGCTTCGTGCCCAGCCAGCAGCACTACGTGGTCGCCGGCCGCCTCAAGGGCAAGCTCAAGACCGCGTTCGCCGACCGCGCCGGAGAGGGCCACCTGGCCGAGTCCAAGGGCGAAGCCAACATCATGCTGGTGGCCGACGCCGACATCGTCACCGACCGCCTGTGGGTGCAGGTGCAGCAGTTCTTCGGCCAGCAGGTCATGAACGCCTTCGCCAACAACGGCGATTTCGTCGTCAACGCGGTCGACAACCTCACCGGCTCCGGCGCGCTGATCAGCGTGCGCGGCCGCGCCACCGCGCAGCGCCCGTTCACCACGGTCGACGCCCTGCGCCGCAGCGCCGACGACCGCTTCCGCGCCAAGGAGCAGGAGCTCAACGAGGAACTGGCCGAGACCGAGCGCAAGCTCAACGAGCTGCAGCGCGGCAAGGCCGACGAGCAGGCCCTGATCCTGTCGCCGGAGCAGAAGGCCGAGCTCGAGCGCTTCCAGGACCAGAAGCTCAAGATCCGCAAGGACCTGCGCCAGGTGCGGCGCCAGCTCGACGCCGAGATCGAGTCGCTCGGCACCCAGCTCAAGATCCTCACCATCGGCTTGCTGCCGATCCTGCTGACCCTGGCCGCCGCGGTGCTGACCTGGTGGATGCGCCGCCGCCGCAACCCGGCGTCGGCGGCCTGAGGCGCGGAGACCCAACCATGGACATCCACAACAAGGTCATGCGGCTGGCGGTAGTGGCGGTGATCGCGCTGGGACTCGCGGTGTGGGCCGGGCGCTCGCGCCAGCCGCAGGAAACACTGGCGCAGTCGGACGAGGTGGTCCCCGGCCTCGCCGAGGGCGTCAACCAGGTCGACCGGATCGTGCTCACCGGCGCCGAGTCCAAGCCGATCGCCACGCTCGAGCGCAGGGAATCCGGCTGGGTGGTGGCGGAGCGCAACGGCTACGCCGCGGACGTGGCCAAGGTGCGCGAGTTCCTGCTCAAGCTGGCCGACGCCACCCTGATCGAGGCCAAGACCGTGCTGCCGGAGTCGTACGCCAAGCTGGGCGTGCAGGACGTCGCGGCCAAGGACGCGGCCGGCGTCGAGGTGTCGATCTCGGGCCTGAAGGAGCCGGTCAAGCTGATCGTGGGCAATTTCAACGGCCGTGGCGGCGAGGGCACGTTCGTGCGCCGCGCCGGCGAGGCGCAGTCGTGGCTGGCCAAGGGCAACCTGGTGGTCGACAAGGCCACGGCCAACTGGCTGCGCCGCGACCTGGTCGACCTGCCGTCGAGCCGCATCGCGGCGGTGGAGATCACCACCGACGGCAAGACCCTGCGCGCGTTCAAGGACGACCCGTCCGCGCCCGACTACCAGGTCGCCAACGTGCCCAAGGGCCGCGAGCTCAGTTCGCCTGCCGCCGCCAACGGCCTCGCCTCCGTCCTGTCGGGGCTGCGCTTCGACGACGTGCTGCCGGCCGCCAGCGCCGAACCGGGCGCGGCGAAGGTGCATGCGATCCGGTACATCGGCTTCGATGGCCTGCGCGTGGAAGCGCAGGCGTGGGAGGCCGAAGGCAAGGACTACGCCCGCTTCAGCGCCAGCCTCGACGAGGCCGCCGCCGCGGCCGCGATCGCGCGCGAACAGGCCGCCGCGAGCGACGCCTACGCGGCGCAGAAGGCCGACGCCGAGGCACAGGCCAAGGCCGCCGCCGAGGCCGCGGCGAAGGATGCGGCGAAGGATGCGGCGAACAATCCGGCGGGCGCGCCGCCCGCGGCACCGCCGGCCGCGCCGCAACCGCCGCTGGCCGTGAGCGACCCGGCCGCCCATCGCGAGCAACGCCTGGCCGAAATGCGCAAGGAAGCGGCCGACCTGGCCGCGCGTTTCCAGGGCTGGACCTTCGTGTTGCCGAATTACAAGTTCGCCAACATGAACAAGACCCTCGACGAGCTGCTCAAGCCGCTCGAGCCGAAGTAGCGCCGGTCCACGGCCCGGGCCGCGCCGCGCGCCCGGGTTGCCTGCCGCCGGCGGCGCGCGGCGCGCAGAACCGGGCCGCATCGTGCCTACAATGGCGCGCATGGACCTGCCACGCTGGGGCGCCGTCGCCGGCGCGCTCTTCGGCGCCTGCGCGGTGGCGCTGTCGGCGCTGGCCGCGCACGCGTGGTCGCAAGGCCTCGACCCCGGCCAAGCCGCGCAGTTGCAGCGCGCGCTGCAGTTCCTCTTCCTGCACGCGCTGGTCCTGCTCGCGCTGCCGCCGCTGGCCGCGCACGCGCGCCGGCGCTGGCTGTCCGCGGCAGCGCTGCTGTTCGTCGCCGGCAGCCTGCTGTTCTGCGGCAGCCTCGCCGGCGCGGCGCTGGCCGGCTGGCCCACCCGGCTCGCGCCCTACGGCGGCGGCGCGCTCATCGCTGCATGGCTGTGCCTGGCGCTGGGGCTCGCCCTGCGACGCTGAAGCGCTGCTTGCACGCTTGTACCGGTTTGCCGCAACGCAGCGTTCCCGCTCCACGGCGCCGGCGCATAATCCCCGCGGGCCCGTCCGCGGCGCCATCAGGGAGACCACGCCATGCAACCGAACCATGTTGCGCGCGCCGGCCGGCGCGTGCCCGCCCTGCTGTCCCTCGTGATCGGCGCCGCGCTGTTGGCGCCCGCGCCGGGCCACGCCGCGCGCGGCTTCGATCCCAGGGCCGGCGAGACCAGCACCTACATCCAGTACGACGCCGCGCTGGCCGCCGCGATCGACAAGGCCGGCGTGGTGGCGCCGGGCCTGCGCGCGCCGGGCAGCATCACCTACGACCAGGAAGGCGTGCCGGTGATCCAGGCCGCCAACGACTACGACGCGGCCTACCTGCTCGGCTACGCGCACGCGCGCGACCGCTTCTTCCAGATGGACTACTTCCGGCGCGTGTCCAGCGGCACCCTGGCCGAACTGCTCGGTCCCGCCGCGCTGGCCAACGACGTGCAGCTGCGCACGCTGGGCCTGCGCCGCGCCGCCTTCACCGGCTGGACCCTGCTGCCGGACGAGCCGCGCGGCATCCTCAAGGCCTACGCCGACGGCGTGAACTTCTGGCTCAGCACCAACCCGCTGCCGCCGGAATACGGCGCGATCGAAACCACGCGCGCGCTGGCCTGGTCGCCGGTGGATTCGCTGGTGATGGGCAAGCTGCTGGCGTTCCAGCTCTCCTTCGACCTCGATACCGACTTCACCATCAAGCTCGGCGCCTACCAGCAGGCCGGGCAGGCCGCCGGCTTCAACGGCACCGCGCTGTTCTTCGAGGACACGCACCGCTCGCAGCCGGGCGACAACCGGGTCTCGATCCCGGGCTTCCGTCCCACCGGCAGCGGCGGTGAGGCCGCCGCCGACGGCAAGGCGGCCGCCGAAGCCGCGGCGCCGGTGGTTTCGCCCGAGCTGATGGCGGTGGCGCAGGCGCTGCAGGATTCGGTGCGCAACAACCCGTGGATCGCGCCCGCGCTCGAGCGCCGCGCCAGCCGCCGCGGCAGCAACTGGTGGATCGTCGACGGCAGCAAGACCGTGTCCGGGCGCCCGATCCTGTCCAACGACCCGCACCTGGGCCTCGACACCCCGACCATCTTCCAGGAAGTGCACGTGGTCTCCACCGGCGGCGGCATGAACGTCGTCGGCGCCAGCTTCCCCGGCACGCCGGTGGTGCTCCTCGGCTGCACCGAGCGCTTCTGCTGGGGCCTGACCACCAATCCGCTGGACGTGAGCGACGCGTACCAGGAGCAGTTCGTGGTCAACACCTACGGCCTGCCCACGCACACGATCTACAAGGGCCAGCTGGAGCCGGTGCAACTGCTGTTCCAGTCCTACGTGGTCAACCGGTTCGACGGCACGCCCGACAACGCCGCGCGCGACAACTCGATCGGCTACCTCAACGGCGCCGCCACCATCATCGTGCCCCGGCGCAACAACGGGCCGGTGCTCTCCATCACCGGCAACACCGGCATCTCGGTGCAGTACACCGGCTGGAGCGGCACCTTCGAGCTGGAGGCGTTCCGCCGCATCAACAAGGCGCAGAACCTCGACCAGTTCAAGCAGGCCGTCACCTACTTCGACGTCGGCTCGCAGAACTTCGCCTACGCCGACATGGACGGCAACATCGCCTACTTCACCTCGGCCGAGAACCCGATCCGCGACGACCTGCAGAACCTCAACGCGCCCGACGGCACGCCGCCCTCGCTGATCCGCGACGGCACCGGCGCGCGCCGCAACGAGTGGCTGCCGGTCGCGCACCCGATCCCGAACCAGGCCGTGCCCTACGAGGTGATGCCGCCCACCGAGATGCCGTTCGTGGTCAATCCGGCCAGCGGCTACATCGTCAACTGCAACAACGACCCGGTCGGCAACACGCTGGACAACAACCCGCTCAACCAGCTGCGCCCGGGCGGCGGCCTGTACTACCTCAACTTCGGCTACGCCTCGTACCGCAACGGCCGCGTCGACCGCAAGCTGCAGCAGGCCTTCGCCGCCGGCACCAAGCTGACGGTGGCCGACATGCAGGCCCTGCAGGCGAACAACCAGCCGCTCGACGCCGAGCTGGTGCTGCCGTACCTGCTGGCGGCGGAGACCAACGCCAACGCCAGTGGCGCCTGGAGCCAGCTCCGCGCGCTGGTCAACGAGCCGCGCGTGAGCGCCGCGCTGGCGCGCCTCAAGCAGTGGGACCTGTCCACGCCCACCGGCATCCGCGAGGGTTACGATCCGGGCGACAACCCGGCCGCGCTGCCCGAGCCCACGGCCGAGCAGATCACCAATTCGACCGCGGCCACGCTGTTCGCGGTGTTCCGCAACTTCGCCGTCCGCAACACCATCGACGCGACGCTGGGCCGGGTGGGCCTGACCAACTACGTGCCGGCGGCGGACATCTCCTACATCGGCCTCAAGTACGCGCTGGACAATTTCGCCACCCGGCGCGGCGTCGGCGCCAGCGGCCTCAACTTCTTCGCGGTCACGGGCGCGCCCTCGCCGGAGGCCGCGCGCGACTACCTGCTGGTGAAGAGCCTCAAGGACGGGCTCGAGCTGCTGGCGAGCCCGGCCTTCGCGCCGGCCTTCGGCGGCTCCACCAACGTCGACGACTATCGCTGGGGCAAGCTGCACCGCATCGTGTTCGACCATCCGCTGGGCGGGCCGTTCAACATCCCGGACGCGAACGCGACCTACGGCTTCGCCAACCTGTCGCCGCAATTGCCCGGGCTGGCGCGGCCGGGCGGCTACGAGGTGGTCGACGATTCCGACCACAGCGTGCGGGCCAACTCGCTCAACGGCTTCATGTTCGGCAGTGGCCCGGCGCGACGCTTCATCGGCGAGATGACCGCCACGCCCACGCTGCAGCAGATCCTGCCCGGCGGGCAGAGCGGCGTGCTGGGCAACCCGCGCTACGCCAGCCAGCTCGGCCGCTGGCTGACCAACCAGTACAAGCCGCTCAACATCAGCGTGGCGACGGCGACGCAGAACCCGCTGGCCCAGCTGGACTTCGTGCCGCGGCAGTAGGACCCATGGCAAGATGCGCCCGCCCGCGCGGCGGGCGAGGGGACGCGCCGACCGCAGGGTCGGCGCGTCGTTTCCAGATCCTGCACGGCGGCGCGGGCGCGACACTTGGCGAACCGGATCAGCAAGCGCTCGGCGGCGGCAGGCAGGCGGCGTGCCGCTGCGGCCGCGCACAATCCGGTTGCCGCCGGCGGCGGGCCCATCGCGCGCGGCTTCGACACGCAACGCGCGCGGCGCCACCTGGCCAGGGTCGATCCCGCCCTGGGCGAGTGGATGCGCCGCATCGGCCGCCTGCAATTCGAGTGGGACCGCGAATTCGAGCCGGTCGACGCGCTGGCGCGCGCGATCCTCTACCAGCAGCTCGCCGGCAAGGCCGCCGCGACCATCGTCGGCCGGGTCGAGAAGCACCTGCCGCGCGGCCCGCGCCTGCACGCGGAGGACCTGCGCGACGCCAGCCACGAAGGCTTGCGCGCCTGCGGCGTGTCGGCCAACAAGCAGCGCGCGCTCAAGGACCTGGCCGAGAAGGCGCTCGTCGGCGTGGTGCCGGCGGTAGACGAGTTGCCGCACCTCGACGATGACGCCCTCATCGAGCGCCTGACCGCGGTGCGCGGCATCGGCCGCTGGACCGTGGAGATGATGCTGATCTTCCGCCTCGGCCGCGCCGACGTGCTGCCCGTCGACGACCTCGGCGTGCG
>CAZTNB010000071.1:0-14977 GCA_964614825.1 uncultured Gammaproteobacteria bacterium | reverse complement strand
GGCGGGCGGGATCGGGGTGACGGCGAGTTCGCTTCTCTGTCTGAGCCGGCGCCCCGATCCCGCCCGGCGCCGCCGCCACAGGTTCGCCGCGGCCTCCTCCGCGCCGCGCCAAACAAGCCGTCAGCGCCCCGGCCGCGAGCCGCCCGCGCCTCGCCCCACGTTCTCCAGCGGCTTCCTTGACAGTCTCGTACCCTGAGACTAAGGTGGGTCGTGGTGTAAAAACGGGGAAAAAAGTGGCATTGCGTGGACCATATGTTCCAGGGCGAGACCGCAATCACGATCGACGACAAGGGCAGGCTGTCGGTGCCGACGGCCTACCGAGAGGCGATCGCGCGCGCGTGCCAGAACCGGCTGGTGGTCACCTACAACCCGTTCGAGCCCGGCTGCCTGTGGTTGTTTCCTGAGAAGGAGTGGGAGGCGGTGCGCGACCAGGTGATCGCGTTGCCGAGTGCCAAGACGGTGCACCGGAACCTGCAGATGAAGCTGGTCGGTGCGGCGGCACCGGTGGAAGTCGATGGGAACGGGCGGGTGTTGTTGCCGCAGTCGCAGCGCACCGCGGCCGGCATCGAGAAAAGAGCGGTACTGCTGGGCATGGGCGCGAAGTTCGAGCTGTGGAGCGAGCAGGCGCACCTGGCCAAGATCCGCCAGAGCATCGGTGAGGAACAACTCACCGCGGAGATGCACAACCTGAAGCTTTGAGCCGGGCATCGTCGGAGGGGGCGGGCCGGGCAGGACGAGAGGGCCGATGGGTGGTCGCTATCCGGCCATGCCGGCGGATCACATCCCGGTCATGCGGGATGAGGCCGTCGAGGCGTTGAACCTGCGTGCCGGCGGGCGCTACCTCGACGGCACCTTCGGACGCGGCGGCCATGCGCGCGCGGTGCTCGCGCACCTCGGCGCGAGCGGGCGGTTGCTGGTGATGGACAAGGACCCGGCGGCGATCGGGGTGGCGCAGGCGCTGGCGGCGGTCGATCCGCGGGTGCGCGTGCGGCACGCCAGTTTCGCCGCGCTGGCGGATTGGGACGAGACCAGGGAAGGACTCGATGGCGTGTTGCTGGACCTGGGCGTGAGTTCGCCGCAGCTCGATGAAGCGCAGCGCGGATTCAGCTTCCAGGCCGACGGCCCGCTGGACATGCGGATGGATCCGGGCGGAGGCGAGAGCGCGGCGCAGTTCCTCGCCCGCGCCGACGAGCAGGAGATCGCCGACGCGCTGTACGCGTACGGCGAGGAGCGGTTGAGCCGGCGCATCGCGCGCGCGGTGGTGGCGGCGCGCCGCGAGCGCCCGCTGGAAACCACGCGCGAGCTGGCCGAGCTGGTGGCGCGGACGATCGGTCGCGGCGAGCCGGGCAAGCATCCGGCGACGCGCACGTTCCAGGCGCTGCGCATCGTGGTCAACCGCGAGCTCGATGATCTCGCGGCCGGCCTCGAGGCCGCGGTGGGGCGGTTGCGGCCGGGCGGCCGGCTGGTGGTGATCAGTTTCCATTCGCTGGAGGACCGGCTGGTCAAGCGGTTCATCCGCGACGCGGCGCGCGAGGCGGCACCGGTGCGGCGAGGGCTGCCGCCGGCGCCGGGTCGGGCGCCGCGGCTGCGCGCGATCGGCGATGCGTGCAAGCCGGGCGCGGCTGAACTGGCCGCCAACCCGCGCGCGCGCAGCGCCGTGCTGCGGGTGGCGGAACGACTGCCGGAGGCGGCGTGAACGCGCGCGCGCTGGCGGTGCTGGTGCTGCTGGCGGCGGTCGCGGTGGGCAGCGCGATCGGCGTCGTGTACGCGCGCAACGAGAGCCGGCGCCTGTTCATCGAGCTGACCCGGCTGGAAGCGGAGCGGGACGAGTTGAACGTCGAGTACGGGCGCCTGCAGCTCGAGCAGGCGACCTGGGCCGATACCAACCGAATAGAACAGATCGCCCGCGGTGAACTGGGAATGGTCTTCCCGGCGCCAGCGGAGACGAAGGTGATCCGGCGGTGAGGGGGAAACGACCCGCCAACTTCCGCAACGCGGCCGCGAGCCGCGCGGCGGGACGCTACGCAGGCCGCGCCTGGCCTGCGCCGGTCCGTGGCGTCCCGCGCCGCGCGGACGCGCTCGCCCGGGTGACGCGCGCATGAGCGCCAACTCGCGCCCGCGCCTGCCGCCGGTGGTCAACACCAAGGCGCGCCTGTACCTGGTGCTGATGGTGCTGGTGCTGGGCTCCACCGCGCTGGTGGTGCGCGCGGTCGACCTGCAGATCCTGCGCAAGGACTTCTACCAGGACCAGGGCGACCAGCGCTTCGTGCGCGACAAGTCGATCCCGGTCTCGCGCGGCATGATCACCGACCGCCACGGCGAGCCGCTGGCGGTGTCCACGCCGGTGGAGTCGATCTGGGCGCAGCCGGCCGAGCTGCTGGCCCATCGCGAGCGCCTGCCCGAACTGGCGCGCGCGCTGGCGGTCGACGCCGAGGACCTGGAGCGGCGCCTGGCGCAGCGCGCCGACCGCGAGTTCGTGTTCCTGCGCCGGCGCCTGCCGCCGGACCAGTCCGCCGCCATCGTGGCGCTGGACATCCCGGGCGTGAACGCGCTGCGCGAGTACCGCCGCTACTACCCCTCGGGCGAGATCACCGCGCACATCCTCGGCTTCACCAACATCGACGACCGCGGCCAGGAAGGCCTGGAACTCGCCTTCGACGAGTGGCTGGCCGGCAAGCCGGGCCTCAAGCGCGTGATCCAGAACCGGCGCGGCGAAGTGGTGGAGAACGTGGAGCTGCTGCGCGAACCGCAGCCCGGGCGCGACCTGCGCCTGACCGTCGACCGCCGCATCCAGTACCTGGCCTACCGCGAGCTCAAGGCCGCGATCGCCGAGCACCAGGCCGCCAGCGGCTCGGTGGTGGTGCTGGACGTGGCCAGCGGCGAGATCCTCGCCATGGTCAACTGGCCGAGCTACAACCCCAACGCCGGCGGCACCGGCGACCCGGGCCTGCGCCGCAACCGCGCCGTGACCGACGTGCTGGAACCCGGCTCGGTGATCAAGGCCTTCACGGTCGCCGCCGGCATCGAGAGCGGCAAGTTCACCCCGGACACCCTGATCGACACCACGCCCGGCACGCTGCCGGTGGCCAACCACGTGGTGCGCGACATCCACAACTACGGCGTGGTGAACCTCACGCGCCTGCTGACCAAGTCGAGCAACGTCGGCGCGACCCGGATCGCGCTGGCGCTGGCCAACGACCATCTCTACGACATGTACCACCGCTTCGGCTTCGGCGAGGTCAGCGGCTGCGGCTTCCCGGGCGAGTCGCCGGGCGTGCTGCCCGCGGCGCGCGGCTGGGGCATCCTCGAGAAGGCGACCCTGTCCTACGGCTACGGCCTGTCGAGCACGCCGCTGCAGCTGGCGCAGGCGTACGCGGCGCTGGCCAACGGCGGCCGCCTGCGCGCGCCCACCTTCGTCGCCGGCACGCAGACGCCGGATGCGGCGGTGCTCGATCCGCAGATCGCCGCGACCGTGGTCGGCATGCTGGAGAAGGTCATCGCCGAGGGCACCGGCAAGAAGGCCCAGGTGCCCAACTACCGCGTCGCCGGCAAGACCGGCACCTCGCGCAAGGCGGTGCCCGGCGGCTACCAGAGCCGCTACATCAGCGTGTTCGCCGGCATGGTGCCGGTGTCGCATCCGCGCCTCGCCGCGGCGGTGGTGATCAACGACCCGCGCGGCAAGGTCTACTACGGGGGCGAGGTGGCGGCGCCGGTGTTCGGCAACCTGATGACGGCGGCGCTGCGCCTGCTCGACATCGCGCCGGACAACGTGCAGCTGCCGGCGGTGGACGCGCTGCCCCAGACGCTGCTGGTCGGCGCGCCCGCCGACGCCGAGGCCTCGCCCTACGCAGAGGGCGTGGCCCCATGAGGTCGACCGAACGCCACACCACGCTGGGCCGCCTGCTCGAGGGCATCGCCGACGCGGGCGCGCTGGGCGCGCTGCCGGTGCGCGGGCTGGCGCTCGACAGCCGCCGGGTCGCGCCGGGCGCGGCCTTCATCGCCCTGCGTGGCAGCCGCGGCCACGGCGCCGCGCATGCCGCGGCCGCGGCGGCGGCCGGCGCCGCGGCGATGCTGTACGAGCCGCCGGCGCCGCCCACCACGCCGGCCTTGCCCGCGCTGGCGGTGCCGGAGCTGCGCGCGCGGCTGGGCGCGATCGCCAATCGCTACTACGGCGAGCCCTCCGCCGGCATGACCGTGATCGGCGTCACCGGCACCAACGGCAAGACCTCCACCGTGCAGCTGCTGGCGCAGGCACTGGCCGGCGCCGGCATGGTGGTGGGCACCATCGGCACCCTCGGCGCGGGCCTGCATGGCGCCCTGGAGCCGGGCGAGCGCACCACGCCCGACGTGATCTCCACCCACGGGCTGATCGCGGCGCTGCGCGACCGCGGCGCCACCCACCTGGCGATGGAGGTGTCCTCGCACGCGCTCGACCAGGGCCGGGTCGACGGCATCGCCTTCGACCTGGCGGTGTTCACCAACCTCACGCGCGACCATCTCGACTACCACGGCGGCATGCGCGAGTACGGCGCGGCCAAGGCGCGCCTGTTCGACTGGCCCGGCCTCAACGGCGCGGTGATCAACGCCGACGACGACTTCGGCCGCGAACTGCTGGCGCGGCGCGGCAGCGCGGCGCAGGTACTGGCCTACAGCGCCGCCGGCGCCGCGGACGCGGCCTTGCGCGCCGGCCGCATCCGCACCAGCGCCGCCGGCATCGACTTCGAGCTGCACACGCCCTGGGGCAGCGCCGCGGTGGAATCGCGGCTGCTCGGCCGCTTCAACGTCGAGAACCTGCTCGCGGTGGCGGGCTGCCTGGGCCTGCTGGGCTGGTCGCTGCCGCGCATCGCCGCGGCGCTGGCGCTGCTCACGCCGATCGCCGGGCGCATGAACCGTCTCGGCGGCGACGGCGCGCGCCCGCTGGTGGTGGTCGACTACGCGCACACCCCCGACGCGCTGGAGCAGGCGCTGGCCAACCTGCGCGCGCACACCAGCGGCCGCCTGTGGTGCGTGTTCGGCTGCGGCGGCGAACGCGACAAGGGCAAGCGGCCGCAGATGGGCGCCATCGCCGAGCGCCTCGCCGACGCGCTGGTGATCACCGACGACAACCCGCGCGGCGAGGACGGCGACGCGATCGTGGGCGCGATCCGCGCCGGCCTGGTCGCCCCGGAGCGCGCCCTGCTGCAGCGCGACCGCGCCCGCGCCATCCGCTGGGCGGTGTCGCAGGCGCAGCCGGGCGACACCGTGCTGGTGGCGGGCAAGGGCCACGAGGACTACCAGGAGATCGGCGGCGCCCGGCTGCCCTTCGACGACCTCGAGCACGCGCGACGCGCGCTGGAGGCGCGGGCATGATCGCCGCGCGCCTGATCGACGTCGCGCCGCCGCTGGCGGCGCGCCTGGTCGGCGCCGACCGCGCGTTCCGCGGCGTCGGCACCGACTCGCGCACGCTGCAGCCGGGCATGCTGTTCGTGGCCCTGCGCGGCGAGCGCCACGACGGCCACGACCACGTGGCCGCCGCCGCCGAGCGCGGCGCCGCCGGCGTGGTGGTGGAACGCGAGCTGGACACGCCGCTGCCGCAGCTGGTGGTGCTGGACACCCAGGCCGCGCTGGGCGAGCTGGCGCGCTGGCAGCGCGCGCACCTCGGCGCCACCGTGGTCGCGCTCACCGGCAGCAACGGCAAGACCACGGTGAAGACGCTGGCGGCCGCGATCCTGTCGCGGGTCGGCGCCACCCACGCCACCGAGGGCAACCTCAACAACGAGATCGGGCTGCCGCTGACGATCCTGCGCGCGCCGGCGGCCGCGCGCTTCCTGGTGCTGGAGATGGGCGCCGGCAAGCCGGGCGACATCGCCTACCTGGTCCGCATCGGCCAGCCGCACGTGGCGCTGGTCAACAACGTGGCGCCGGCGCACCTCGAGCGCATGGGCAGCACCGATGGCGTGGCCGAGACCAAGGGCGCCATCTACGACGGCCTGCCGCCGGGCGGCATCGCGGTGGTGAACGCCGACGACGCCTACGCGGCGGCGTTCGAGCGCCGCATCGGCGCGCGCCGCGTGCTGCGCTTCGGGCTCGAGCGGCCGGCCGAGGTGGGCGCGCGCGACCTGGTCCTGGGCGCGTCGACCCGCTTCACCCTGGTCACGCCGGCCGGCGACGCGGCGGTGGATCTGGCGCTGCCGGGCCGCCACAACGTGCGCAACGCGCTGGCCGCCGCCGCGCTGGCGCTGGCGGCGGGCGCGCCGCTGGCGGACATCGCCGCCGGCCTCGACAGCGTGCATGCGGTGGGCGGGCGGCTGACGCGGATCGCCGTGCCCGGCGCGGGCGTGGTGATCGACGACAGTTACAACGCCAACCCCGGCTCGGTGCGGGCGGCGATCGACACCCTGGCGCTGGAGCCGGGCGAGCGCTGGCTGGTGCTCGGCAACATGGCGGAACTGGGGCCGGAAGCGCCGCGCCTGCACGCCGAGGCCGGCGCGCACGCACGCGCCGCCGGCATCCAGCGCCTGTACGCGGTGGGCGCGCTGGCGCGCGAAGCGGCCCGCGCGTTCGGCGGCGCGGCGCAGGCCTTCGACACCCAGGAGGGCGCGATCGAGGCGTTGCGGCGCGACTTCCGCGCCGGCGTCGCCATCCTGGTCAAGGGTTCGCGCAGCTCGGCCATGGAGCGCGTGGTGGCGGCGCTGGCGGGACGCGCCGCCGGGGGGCACTCGCATGCTGCTTGAACTGGCCGCGTGGCTGAAGGGCAGCTACAGCTTCTTCAACCTGTTCCAGTACCTGACCGTGCGCACCATCGCCGCGGCGCTCACCGCGCTCGGCGCGACCCTGGTGCTGGGCCCGCCGGTGATCCGCAAGCTGGCCGAGCTCAAGGCCGGGCAGGTGATCCGCAGCGATGGGCCGCAGACGCACCTGGCCAAGGCCGGCACGCCGACCATGGGCGGCGCGCTGATCCTGGCCGCGATCTTCATCGCGGCCCTGCTGTGGGCCGACCTGCGCAACACCTACGTCTGGGTGGTGCTGTTCGTGCTGGCCGGCTTCGGCCTGATCGGTTTCGTCGACGACTACCGCAAGCTGGTGCTCAAGGACAGCCGCGGCCTGCCGGCGCGCTGGAAGTACCTGCTGCAGTCCGTGTTCGGCGTGGCGGCGGCGTGGTGGCTCTACGACACCGCCAGGGTGCCGGCGGCGACCGAGCTGATCGTGCCGTTCTTCAAGAACGTGGCGGTGCCGCTGGGCGCGGGCCTGTTCATCGCCATCGCCTACTTCTGGATCGTCGGCTTCTCCAACGCGGTCAATCTCACCGACGGGCTCGACGGCCTCGCCATCATGCCCTCGGTGCTGGTGGCCTCGGCGCTGGGCATCTTCGCCTACGTGGCCGGCAACGCCGTGTTCTCGCAGTACCTGCAGGTGCCGAGCATCCCGGGCGCGGGCGAGCTGGCGATCATCTGCGCCGCGCTGGCCGGCGCCGGCCTCGGCTTCCTGTGGTTCAACACCTATCCGGCGATGGTGTTCATGGGCGACGTCGGCGCGCTGGCGGTGGGCGCCGCGCTGGGCGCGATCGCGGTGATCGTGCGCCAGGAACTGGTGCTGGTGCTGATGGGCGGCATCTTCGTGATGGAAACCGTCTCGGTGATCCTGCAGGTGGCCTCGTTCAAGCTCACCGGCCGGCGCATCTTCCGCATGGCGCCGATCCACCACCATTTCGAGCTCAAGGGCTGGCCGGAGCCGCGCGTGATCGTGCGCTTCTGGATCATCAGCGTGGTGCTGGTGCTGCTCGGCCTCGCCACCCTGAAGGTGCGCTGAGATGAGCTGGCAGCCCGGCCAATCCCAGCAGCAGGCGACCCGGCGCGAGGAGCTGCCGGGCCGCTACGACGCCACCCTGCTGCTCGGCGCGCTGGCGCTGGCGGCGTTCGGGCTGGTGATGGTGGGCTCGAGCTCGATCGCCATCGCCGAGGGCGAGGGCAGCGGGCCGTTCCACTACCTGGCCCGGCACGCCGTGTTCCTCGGCGTCGGCGCGGCGCTGGCGCTGGCGGTGATGCGCACGCCGCTGGCGTTCCTGGAGCGTCACAGCCGGGTGCTGCTGCTGGGCGCGGTGCTGCTGCTGCTGGCGGTGTTCGTGCCCGGGCTGGGCCGGCGCATCAACGGGTCCACGCGCTGGATCAACGCCGTGGTGCTGACGTTCCAGGCGGTGGAGGCGGTGAAGCTGATGCTCATCGTCTACCTCGCCAGCTACCTGGTGCGCTTCTCGTACCAGGTCAGCGGTTCGATGCTGGGCACGATCAAGCCGCTGGGCATCGCCGCGGTGCTGGTCGGCCTGCTGCTGCTGCAGCCCGACTTCGGCTCGGCGCTGCTGCTGCTGGCGATCACCGGCGGCATGATCTGGCTGGGTGGCGCGCGCGCGCGCGACATCGGCGGCCTGGCGCTGCTGGGCATGCCGGTGATGGCGATCGCGGCGCTGGCCGAACCGTACCGGGTCAAGCGCCTGACCTCCTTCCTCGATCCCTGGGCCGATCCCTTCAACGACGGCTTCCAGCTCTCGCAGGCGCTGATCGCGATCGGGCGCGGCGAATGGTTCGGGGTCGGCCTCGGCGCCAGCGTGCAGAAGCTCTACTACCTGCCCGAGGCGCACACGGACTTCATCCTCGCGGTGATCGCGGAGGAGCTCGGCCTGGCCGGCGTGGTCGGCGTGCTGGCGCTGTTCGCGCTGGTCTGCGGCCGCTGCTTCGCGCTGGGCCTGCGCGCGGTGTCGCGCGGCCTGCGCTTCGGCGGCTACTGCTGCTTCGGCGTCGGCCTGTGGATCGGCGTGCAGGCGCTGGTCTCGATCGGAGTGAACCTGGGCGTGCTGCCGACCAAGGGCCTGACCCTGCCGCTGATCAGCTCCGGCGGCTCGAGCCTGCTGATGACCTGCGCCGCGCTGGGCCTGGTCCTGCGCGCCAGCTACGAACTGGCCCGGCGCGAGGCCGAGCTCGCGCTGGAGCCCGCCGCCGTGCCGGCGGAGCCGGCGGCGTGAGGCGGGAGGACGCGCCCGTGCTGATCCTCGCCGGCGGAACCGGTGGCCACATCTTCCCCGGCATCGCGGTCGCGCGCGTGCTGCAGGCGCGCGGCATCGCCGTGAGCTGGCTCGGCTCGACCCAGGGCCTGGAGGGCACCCTGGTGCCGCCGACCGGCATCCCGCTCGACCAGGTCGAAGTCAGCGGCCTGCGCGGCAAGGGCCTGCGTGCGCTGGCCATGGCGCCATGGCGCCTGCTGCGCGCGGTCGCGGCCGCGCGCCGGGTGGTCGGCCGGGTGCGGCCGCGCGCCGCGCTGGCGCTGGGCGGCTATGCCTCCGGCCCCGGCGGGGTGGCGGCGTGGCTGTGCGGCGTGCCGCTGGTGGTGCACGAACAGAACTCGGTGCCGGGCGCGACCACGCGCCTGCTGCGTCCGCTGGCGAGCCGCGTGCTCACCGGCTTCCCCGGCGCGCTGGGCCGCCGCGGCGAGCACGTCGGCAATCCGGTGCGGCCGGAGATCGGCGCGATCAGCGCGCCGGCCGAACGACTGGCCGGGCGCGCCGGCGCGCTGCGCCTGCTGGTGCTGGGCGGCAGCCAGGGCGCGCGCCGGCTCAACCAGTCCCTGCCCGCGGCGCTGGCGCTGGTCGGGGCGGGAGACATCGCGGTGCGGCACCAGTGCGGCCAGGCCGGCGTCGAGGCGACCCGCGCCGCCTACGCGGAGCGCGGCCTCGCCGCCGAGGTCGAGCCCTTCATCGCCGACATGGCGGCGGCCTACGCCTGGGCCGACCTGGTGGTCTGCCGCGCCGGCGCGCTGACCCTGGCGGAGCTGTGCGCGGCCGGGGCGGCCGCCGTGCTCGTGCCGCTGCCCAGCGCGGTCGACGACCACCAGACGCGGAACGCGGAGTTGATGGTGGCGCGCGGCGCCGCCCTGCGCATCGCCGAGTCAGACCACCTCGACGCGCAACTGGCCGGCGCGATCTCGAGCCTGCGCGATGCGCGCCCGCGCCTGCTGGCGATGAGCCAGGCGGCGCGGGCGCTCGCGCGCGTCGACGCCGGCGCGCGCATCGCCGACGCCTGCCTCGCGGTGGGACGGCCATGACCCTGCGCCGCCTCGCCGAGCACGCCGACATCATGCGCGCCTACTCGCGCGTGCATTTCATCGGCATCGGCGGCGCCGGCATGAGCGGCATCGCCGAGGTGCTGGCCACGCTGGGCTACCGCGTCTCCGGATCGGACCTCGGCGACACGCCGACCACGCGCCGGCTCGCCGCGGCGGGCGTGCGCGTGCTGCGCGGACACCAGGCCAGCCACGTCGACGACGTCGACGTGGTGGTGGTCTCCAGCGCGATCCAGCCCGACAACCCCGAGCTCGAGCAGGCGCGCGCGCGCCGCATCCCCGTGGTGCCGCGCGCCGAGATGCTGGGCGAGCTGATGCGCTTCCGCACCGGCATCGCCGTCGCCGGCACCCACGGCAAGACCACCACCACCAGCCTGGTGGCGAGCGTGCTGGCCGAGGGCGGCCTCGATCCCACCTTCGTGATCGGCGGCCAGCTCAACTCCGCCGGCACCAACGCGCGCCTCGGCCAGGGCCGCTACCTGGTGGCCGAGGCCGACGAGAGCGACGGCTCCTTCCTGCTGCTGCAGCCGGCCATCGCCATCGTCACCAACATCGACGCCGACCACCTGGAGAACTACGGCGGCGACTTCGGCCGCGTGCGCCAGGCCTTCGCCGACTTCCTGCACCGGCTGCCGTTCTACGGCCTCGCCGTGATGTGCATCGACGACGCCGAGACCGCGGCGCTGGCGCGGGCCACGCCGCGCAACGTCATGACCTACGGCGAAGCGCCCGGCGCCGACGTGCGCGCCACCGCGGTGCGGCCGGAGGAAGGCAGCATGCACTTCGACCTGCACCTGCCCGGCCGCGCCGCGCCGCTCGCCGTCAGCCTCAACCTGCCCGGCCGCCACAACGTGCTCAACGCGCTCGCCGCGGCCGCCATCGGCTGGCAGCTGGGCGTGCCCGACGACGCGATCGCGCGCGCGCTGGCCGGCTTCCGCGGCGTCGGCCGCCGCTTCCACCGCCACGGCGAGATCGCGGTCGCCGGCGGCCGCGCCATGCTGGTCGACGACTACGGCCACCACCCGCGCGAGCTGGCGGCGGTTTTCGCCGCGGCCCGCGAGGGCTGGCCGCGGCGCCGCCTGGTGGTGGCGTTCCAGCCGCACCGCTACACCCGCACGCGCGACCTGCTCGACGACTTCGCCAGCGTGCTGTCGCAGGTCGACGTGCTGGTGCTGACCGAGGTCTATCCCGCCGGCGAGGCGCCGATCGCCAACGCCGACGGCAAGGCGCTGGCGCGCGCGGTGCGCGCGCGCGGACGCATCGATCCGGTGCTGGTGCGCGGCCCGCGCGAGCTGCCGGCGACGCTGGCGCCGCTGGTGCGCGACGGCGACCTCATCCTGCTGCTGGGGGCCGGCGACATCGGCCACGTGGCGCCCGAGATCGCGGCCGCCGGCCGCCTGGAGGGCGCGACATGAGCCGCCGGGTGACCGACCCGCGCGCCTTCGGCGCGGTCGCCGTGGTGATGGGCGGCACCTCGGCCGAGCGCGAGGTCTCGCTCGACTCCGGCGCCAACGTGCTGGAGGCGCTGCGCGCGCGCGGCGTCGACGCCCACGCCGTGGACGGCGTGCCGGCCCTGCTCGAGGGCTTGCGCGCCGGTCGCTACGCGCGCGTGTTCAACATCCTGCACGGCCGCGGCGGCGAGGACGGCACCTTGCAGGGCGCGCTCGAGTCGCTGGGCGTGCCCTACACGGGATCCGGCGTGCTGGGCTCGGCCCTGAGCATGGACAAGGTGCGGACCAAGCAGGTGTGGATCGCGCTGGGCCTGCCCACGCCGCGCTACGCCAGCTGGCGCCCCGGCGACGACGTGCGCGAGGCCATCGCCGACCTCGGCCTGCCGGTGGTGGTCAAGCCCTCGCACGAGGGCTCCAGCGTCGGCATCAGCCGCGTGCGCTCGCCGGCCGACCTGTCGGCCGCGCTGGCGCTGGCGGCGCGCTACGACGGCGAGATGTTGATCGAGCAGCTGATCGAGGGCGGCGAGTACACGGTCGGCATCCTCGGGCGCGAGGCGCTGCCCACGATCCACATCGTGCCCCCCGGCGAGTACTACGACTACCACGCCAAGTACGTCTCCGACGAGACGCAGTACCTGTGCCCGGGGCTGCAGGGCGAGGCGGAGGCCGCCATGCGCGCGCTGGCGCTGCGTGCCTTCGATGCGGCCGGCGCCAGCGGCTGGGGCCGGGTCGACGTGATGCGCGACCGCAACGGCGACAACTGGCTGCTCGAGGTCAACACCACGCCGGGCATGACCAGCCACTCGCTGGTGCCGAAGGCGGCGCGCGTGGTGGGCATCGACTTCCCCAGCCTGTGCTGGCGCATCCTCGAGACCAGCCTGCGCGAGGCTGCTTCGTGAGCCGCGGCCACGCCCGCGCGCGGGGGTCCCGGCTGCACGGCGCGCGGCGCGCGCTGGCGCGCGCCGCCGGCGGCGTGATGCTGCGCTTCGCCGGCTGGCTGGTGGCGCTGGCGCTGGTCGCGCTGCCGATCGTGGGCGTGGTCAACGGCTGGTTCGCGGCCGGGCGCTGGCCGTTCCGGCAGTTGCGCATCGACGCCGCCTTCGAGCGCGTCAACGCCGAGCAGGTGCGCGCGGCCGCGGCGCCGCACCTGGGCGCCGGCTTCTTCGCGGTCGACCTCGGCGCCGTGCGCCGCGCGGTCGAGCAGGTGCCGTGGGTCGAGAACGTCGAGGTGCGCAAGCGCTGGCCCGACCTGCTGGAGGTGCGCCTGGTCGAGCGTCGCGCCGCCGCGACCTGGGGCGACGGCCGCCTGGTCAGCACCGTCGGCGAGTTGTTCGCGGTGCCGGGCTCCGCGCCGGAGGGCCTGCCCTCGCTGTCGGGACCGGAGCACCGCGCGGCCGAGGTGCTGGACTTCTATCGCGACGCGACCCGCATCTTCGAGCGCAGCGGGCAGGTGCCGGCCGCGCTGGCCCTGAGCGGCCGCGGCAGCTGGACCCTGACCCTGGCCTCCGGGCCGCGCATCGCGATCGGCCACGAGGCCGCGCGCGAGCGCTTGGCGCGCTTCGTCGAGCTGCTGCCGCGCGCCGAAGGCCCCGGCGTCGCGCTGCAGTACGCCGACCTGCGCTATGCCAACGGCTTCGCGATCCAGTGGCAGGTGCTGGCCCCGGTCGCGCCGCCGCCGTCCGCACCGACCCCGGAGCCGGCGCCCGCCGCCGTGCCCGCTCCCGCAACGCCGACCGAGGCCTGAGCCGACATGCCGCGCAAGTCAGAGAACAAGACCCTGCTCGTCGGCCTCGACATCGGCACGTCGAAGATCGTCGCGATCGTGGGCGAGTACGCGCCCGGCGAGGCGGTCGAGGTGATCGGCATCGGCTCGCATCCCTCCAAGGGCATGAAGCGCGGCGTGGTGGTCGACATCGAGTCGACCGTGCAGTCGATCCAGCGCGCGATCGAGGAGGCCGAGCTGATGGCCGGCTGCGAGATCCGCTCGGTCTACGCCGGCATCAGCGGCAGCCACATCCGCAGCCTCAACTCGCAGGGCGTGGTCGCGATCCGCGACAAGGAAGTGACCGACGGCGACGTCGAGCGCGTGCTCGACGCCGCGCGCGCGGTCGCGATCCCGGCCGACCAGCGGATCCTGCATGTCATGCCGCAGGAGTACGTGATCGACGAGCAGGAGGGCATCCGCCACCCGGTCGGCATGAGCGGCGTGCGCCTGGAGGCGCGCGTGCACCTGGTCACCTGCGCGATGAGCGCGGCGCAGAACATCACCAAGTGCGTGACCCGCTGCGGCCTCGCGGTCGACGACCTCATCCTGCAGCAGGTGGCGTCGTCCAACGCCGTGCTGACGCCGGACGAGAAGGACCTCGGCATCGCCCTGGTCGACATCGGCGCCGGCACCACCGACATCGCCGTGTTCACCCAGGGCGCGGTGCGCCACACCGCCTCGCTGGGCATCGCCGGCGACCAGGTCACCAACGACATCGCCTTCGCCTTCCGCACGCCGACGCCCTTCGCCGAGGAGATCAAGGTCAAGTACGCCTGCGCGCTGGCGCAGCTGGCGCGCGCCGAGGAGACCATCGAGGTCACGAGCGTGGGCGACCGCCCGCCGCGGCGCCTGGCGCGGCAGATGCTGGCCGAGGTGGTGCAGAAGCGCTACGAGGAGATCTTCGAGATGGTGCAGGCCGAGTTGCGCCGCTCCGGCTACGAGGAGCTGGTCGCGGCCGGCATCGTGCTCACCGGCGGCGGCGCCAAGATGGAGGGCGTGGTCGAGCTGGCCGAGGAGATGTTCCACATGCCGGTGCGCGTGGGCGCGCCGCAGTACGTCACCGGCCTGTCCGACGTGGTCAGCAACCAGATCCACGCCACCGGCGTGGGCCTGCTCCTCTACGGCGCGCAGCAGGGCGGCAGCTCGCGCGCGCCGGCGCCGGCGCCGGGCGAGGGCGGCGGCAACGTGTGGGAGCGCTTCCGGCGCTGGTTCTCGGGCGAGTTCTGACGCCTTCCCGCAGGAACGGGAGGGCGTGCGGTGGGTCGATCGGGCCGAGACAGGCTCGACGCAGAGGTTGAACGCAGCACACAAGCAGCACGAACGGAGGATGGGAAATGTTCGAACTGGTCGAGTCGGCCGCGCCCAATGCGGTCATCAAGGTCATCGGCGTGGGAGGCGGCGGCGGCAATGCCGTCAACCACATGCTCGGCGCCAACGTCGAGGGCGTGGACTTCGTCTGCGCCAACACCGACGCCCAGGCGCTCAAGGCCTGCCCGGCGAAGCAGGTCCTGCAACTGGGCGGCAACGTCACCAAGGGCCTCGGCGCCGGCGCCAATCCCGAGGTCGGCCGCCAGGCCGCGCTGGAGGACCGCGAGCGCATCTGCGAGGTGCTCAACGGCGCCGACATGGTGTTCATCACCGCCGGCATGGGCGGCGGCACCGGCACCGGCGC
>CAZTNB010000070.1:0-15032 GCA_964614825.1 uncultured Gammaproteobacteria bacterium | reverse complement strand
CCGAGGGCTGCAACCACCGCTGCACCTTCTGCATCATCCCCTCGATGCGCGGCGACCTGGCGTCGCGGCCGGTGGACGAGGTGCTGGTCGAGGCGGAGAAGCTGGTCAAGGGCGGGGTGCGGGAACTGCTGGTGATCTCGCAGGACACCAGCGCCTATGGCGTCGACCTGCGCTACGCCAGGCGCAGCTGGCGCGGGCGCGAATACGCCACGCGCATGAATGCGCTGTGCGAGGGACTGGCGGAACTGGGCGCGTGGGTGCGCCTGCACTACGTCTATCCGTACCCGCACGTGGACGAGGTGATCCCGCTGATGGCGCAGGGCAAGTTGCTGCCGTACCTCGACGTGCCCCTGCAGCACGCCAGCCCGCGCATCCTGCGCCTGATGAAGCGGCCGGCCAGCGGCGAGCGCAACCTCGACCGCATCCGCGCCTGGCGCGCGATCTGCCCCGGGCTGACGATCCGCAGCACCTTCATCGTCGGCTTCCCGGGCGAGACCGAGGCCGAGTTCGAGGAGTTGCTGGAGTTCCTCGAGGCGGCGCAGCTCGACCGCGTCGGCGCCTTCGCCTACTCGCCGGTGGACGGGGCCGCGGCCAACGCGCTGCCCGATCCGGTGCCGGAGCAACGCAAGCAGGAGCGCCTCGCGCGCTTCATGGCAGTGCAGGAACGCATCAGTACCGCGCGCCTGGCGCGCAAGGTCGGCAGCGTGCAGCGCGTGCTGGTGGACGAGGCGGGCGCCAGCGTCGCGGTGGGGCGCAGCAGCGCGGACGCGCCGGAGATCGACGGCAAGGTCTACGTGCACGGCGCGGCGCGGCTCAAGCCCGGCCAGTTCGCCGAGGTGCGCATCGAGCGCGCCGAGGCGCACGACCTGCACGGCGTCCTGGTCGCCTGACCGGCGCGATGGCAGGGCGGCAGCCGCGGCAACGCGCGTCCGGCGGCCGGATCAGTCGTCGATGGGGCCGTCATAGCTGACGGCCAGGACCACGAAACGCGCCTTTCCGGCCGGCAGTTCGACTTCGACCTCGTCGTCCTCGCGGCGCCTGAGCAGGGCGCGGGCCAGCGGCGAATCGATGCTGATCCAGCCGCGCCCGGCGTCGATCTCGTCGGGTCCGACGATGCGGTAGTGGTGCTCGCGCCCGTCGTCGGCCTCGATCCGCAGCCACGCGCCGAAGTAGATCGCGCGCGCGTCGGTCGGGCGCTGGCCGGCGACCCGCAGGCTCTCGATGCGCTTGCCGAGGTAGCGCACGCGGCGGTCGATCTCCGCCAGCTGCTTCTTGCGGTAGAGGTACTCCGCGTTCTCCGAGCGGTCGCCCTCGGCCGCGGCGGCCGCCAGGGCGCGCACGACCTCGGGCCGGCGGCGCTGCCACAGCTCCTCGAGTTCGTCCTTGAGGCGGGCGAGCCCTTCGGCGGTGATGATCGCCGTGCTCGCCGCCTGCGGTGGGCGCCAGCGGCCCATGCGCGATGCGCCCGGTCAGCGCGAGCGCGACATGCCGCCGAGGATGCCGCGCAGGATCTGCCGCCCGAGCTGGTTGCCGACGGTGCGCGCGGTGGTCTTGGTCATCGCCTCGATCGCGCCCTGGCGCCGTTTGGTGCCGAACAGCCAGTCCTTGATCGTCTGCGTGACGCCGCCTGCCGGGGTCGCGGGCGCTGGCGCCGGCGCGCCGCCGCCCGTCGCGGTGGGCGGCGCCTCGGCGGCCTGCTTCTGCGCGCGCTGCGCCAGCCGTTCGGCGGCCGATTCGCGGTTGACCGCGACATCGTACTTCGCGCCCACCGGCGAGCGCGTCCGCACCGTGGCCCGTTCCTCGTCGGAAATCGTGCCGATGCGGCAGCGCGGCGGCGCCATCAGGGTCTTCTCCACCGGCAGCGGCACGCCGCCCTCCTGCAGCGTGGTCACCAGCGCCTCGCCCACGCCGAGCTGGGTGATCACGTCGACGACCTTGAAGGCCTTGTTGGGGGGGAAGGTCTCGGCGGCGGTCCTGACCGCCTTCTGGTCGCGCGGGGTGAAGGCGCGCAGCGCGTGCTGGATGCGGTTGCCGAGCTGGCCCAGGACCTCGTCCGGCACGTCGTCGGGCAGCTGGCTGATGAAATACACGCCCACGCCCTTGGAACGGATCAGGCGCACGACCTGCTCGACGCGCTCGCGCAGCGCCGGCGGCGCGTCGTCGAACAGCAGGTGCGCCTCGTCGAAGAAGAACACCAGCTTGGGCTGCGGCAGGTCGCCGACCTCGGGCAGGTTCTCGAACAGCTCCGACAGCATCCACAGCAGGAAGGTGGCGTAGACGCGCGGCTTGAGGACCAGGTTCTCGGCGCTGAGGATGTTGATGATCCCGCGCCCGCCCATGTCCTGGCGCATGAAGTCGGCGAGGTCCAGCGCCGGCTCGGCGAAGAAATCGCCGGCGCCGTCCTGCTCGAGCTTGAGCAGCGCGCGCTGGATGGCGGCGACCGATTGCGGCGAGACCAGCCCGTATCGGGCCGAGAGCTCCTTGGCGTGCGCGGACACGTGGGCGAGCATGGCGCGCAGGTCGGCCAGGTCGAGCAGCAGCAGGCCGTCGTCGTCGGCCGCCTTGAACGCGATCTGCAGCACGCCTTCCTGGGTGTCGTTGAGTTCCAGCAGGCGCCCGAGCAGGGTGGGGCCGAATTCGGAGATGGTGCTGCGGACCGGATGGCCCTTCTTGCCGTACAGGTCCCAGAACACGACCGGGTTCGCCTGCGGCGACCAGTCGGCGAGGCCGATGGCCTCGATGCGCGCCTTGAGCTTGTCGCCCGCCGGGGCCGCGGCCTGGCTCATCCCGGCGAGGTCGCCCTTCACGTCGGCGAGGAACACCGGCACGCCCAGGCGCGAGAAGCCTTCCGCCAGCACCATCAGCGACACCGACTTGCCGGTGCCGGTGGCGCCGGCCACCAGCCCGTGGCGGTTGCCGTACTTCGGCAACAGGTGGACCAGTCGCTCGCCCTTGCCCAGGAGGATGTCGCTCACGAAGTGCGCTCCGCGTCCGCTGCCGTGTGGCTCGATTCTAGCGCCCGCGCCGCGGCGATCGCGGCATTGCCGCGCCGCGCTCGCGCGGGTAAGGTTCGCGGCGTTCGCCGCCGGAGCCGTACGTGAGCGCAAAGACTGGTTTCCTGCCCCTCGCCGCCGCGTTCGCGCTGGCCGCCTGCGCCGCCGCGCCGTCGCGCCAGGGTGCCGCGCACGCGACGCCCGGCCGGGTCGACGAAGCGGCGGTCAATGCGATCCAGGCCGGCATCGATGCCGCGCTGGCGCAGGGCGACGAGGGCATCCGGCGCTACCGCGACGGCGAAGTCGATGCCGCCGCCGCACTGCTGGCGCAGGCGCGCGAGCAGCTCACGGCGATCGCGGGCCGCTGCGTCGCCACGCCGGGTTGCGAGATCGAGCGCGTGCTGCTGGCGCAGGACACGCTGCTCGACCGCCAGGCGCAGGAACTGCTCGGCAAGGCCCGCGCCGACCTGGTCGATGCCGACGAGGCCGGCGCGCCGGAGGCCGCGGGCGCCGACACGGCGGCTGCGACGCTGCCCGAGGCCAGCCGCTCGGCGGCGCTGCTGCAGGGGCGCGACCTGCGCCGCATGGTCGAGGTCAACGAGCCGATCCGCGCCGCGCTCGAGGAATGGCTGACCTGGATGCGCCCTAACCTGATGGAGGCGTACGAGAACTACCAGTACATGCGCTACAAGATGTTCCCGGCCTACGAGCGCGCCGGCCTGCCCGAGGCGCTGCTGTTCGGCATCCTGGCCAAGGAGTCGGGCGGCAAGGTGCACGCGGTGTCGCGCGCCGGCGCCAGCGGCCCGCTGCAATTCATGTACTACACCGGCGCGCGCTACGGCCTGGGCCGCGACGGCGGCTTCGACCAGCGTTTCGACCCGGCGCTGTCGGCGGCGGCCAATGTCGCCTACATCAACGACCAGTTGCGCCTGTTCAACAACGACCTGGAGCTGGCGCTGGGCGCCTACAACGGCGGCGAGGGCCGCATGCAGCGCCTTTCGCCCGGCGGGCGCCACCGCTTCTGGGATCCGAAGGTGCAGGGCCGCCTGCCGCCGGAGACGCGCGACTACGTGCCGATGGTGCTGGCGGCGGCCTGGCTGTTCATGCACCCGGCCGAGTACGGCGTCGAGTTCCCGCGCATCGACGCGCGGCCGGCCAGCATCACCCTGTCGCAGTCGCTTTCGCTCAACGAGCTCAGCATCTGCATGGGCCAGGCCGGCAGTTCGCGCGGCTGGTTCCGCACCCTGCGCAACCTCAACCCGCGCCACGACCCCAACCTGCGCCTGCCGGTCGGCACCGTGCTCGAAGTGCCGGTGGCCGCGGCCGCGGCCTACGAGCAGACCTGCCGCAACGGCCCGCTGCTGGCCACCTCGCAGCAGTTGCACGATGCGCGCGGCCCGGTGGCGCCGGCGACGGCGCGCACGGCGCAGGCGGCGGACACGCACGTGGTGCGGCGGGGCGAGACCTTGAGCTCGATCGCGCGCCGCTACGGCTGCAGCACGGTCAAGCCGATCGCGGCCGCCAACCAGATCAAGCCGCCGCAGTACGCGATCCGGGTCGGCCAGCGGCTCTCGGTGCCTTCCTGCCGCGCCTGACGCGCGTCGCTGACGGCGGATCCCCGGCGCGCCCGCGCCCGCCGGCCGGCGATCGCAGGGGCGCCGCGAAAGGGGCAGCGTCGGGAAGAATGGGCGGGTAACCCGGCTTGCGGAGTGCCGCTGTTCTATGCGCGCGGCTGCAACCGCCGAAGGCCGCGGTCGCGACGCAAGGCGTCGCCGCCGTGCCAGCCGGGTCCCGCAGTCGTGGATCAGGCCGCGCGCGCGAGCGCGCCGCCGGATTCACGCAGGTGCCGCAGGGCGCGGCAGACCAGACGATGCACCTCGCGCAGCCCCTCGTCGGTGGACGCTTCGGTCTCGCGGTACGCCGAAGCCAGCCACTGCCCGATGCCGAGGATGCGCACGCGCGGATTGCCGGCGCGGGTGCGGTTGAATGCATGGTTGGTGGTGGAGGCCTCGCGCGACTGGCGCGCCGACAGCTCCATTTCCCGCGCCGTGTGCTGCGCGACCGCGCGCAGGTCCGCCACGTCGAGCCGCCCCAGGGTGCGGTTGATCTCGGCCAGCTGGCGCCGCAGCACCACGTAACGGGCCAGGCGCGCGAACCGCTGGAAGAATCGCTGGGCAAACTCGGTCACGGTGGCCATCTCGGCGGGGAGCGTGTCGCTAGGTTGGGGCCGCAGAGACTACCGGTGTGCGCGCGCCGTCACAATTCCCGCGTCGCGCGGGCCGGCCCGGTTAGCTGAACGTGAAACCGTGAGGCCGGTCACGGGCCGGCGTCGACGCCCCCGCGTCCGTCGGCGGATCCGTGCCGTCCCGCCAGTCGCTGGCCCATGCGGACGGGGCTGCCCGGGGCCAGGCCCCGGGCCAGCGACAGGCCCGCCGGCCACAGCACGATCACGGTCGAGCCCATGTTGAAGCGGGCCATCTCCGCTCCGCGGGCCAGTTCGACCGGGGTGGCCCGTTGGCGGTAGTCGCGGCGCACGATGGCGCTGCCATATGGGGGGATCTCGACCCCG
This sequence comes from uncultured Gammaproteobacteria bacterium, assembly GCA_964614825.1. GTDB lineage: Bacteria > Pseudomonadota > Gammaproteobacteria > Xanthomonadales > Ahniellaceae > JAGOEZ01. The sequence goes on along the minus strand of CAZTNB010000070.1, from coordinate 9,470 downwards.
CCCCAGACCGTTTCCACCCCGGACACCAGCAACGCGCCGACCATGACCAGGGCGAGCGGCCCCTGTGCCGTGTCGAAGTGGCAAACCAGGCGCTCGTTGCGGGCGAACAGGCGCGGCACGGCCTCGACCGTGAACGGCGCGACGCTGAACAGGCGCCCCGGCACGTGCAGGGTCTCGCGCAGGCGCCCGGCCAGCGGCATGTGCACCCGGTGGTAGTCGCGCGGCGACAGGTACACGGTGGCGAAGCCGCCGTCGGCGTAGGGCCGGGCGGCCGCCTCGTCGCCCAGCAGTTCGGCCGCGCTGTAGTCGCGGCCCTTGGCCTGGAAGATGCGCCCGGCGCGGATCGGGCCGGCCTGGCTGATGCGGCCGTCGGCGGGCATCAGCAGCGCGTCGGGCGCGGGGTCCAGCGGCCGCGCGCCCTCGCGCAGGGCGCGGGTGAAGTAGGCGTTGAAGTGCGGATAGTTCGCCGGGTCCGGATCGGCGGCCTCGGCCACGTCGATGGCGTAGAGCCGGGTCATCACCCGGATCACCGCGTTCTTCCACGGCGCGAAGCGCCAGTGCATCAGCGCGCGCATGCCGGCCGACAGCAGCCGGTGCGGCAGCAGGTACTGCAGGGCGACCTTGGGACTCACGGCACCGCCATGCGGCGCAGGTCGGCGAGGATCGCCGCCGCGTCGTGCGGCGGCCGCGCGATCGCGGCGAGGCGTCCCTGCGGATCGAACACCAGGACCTGCGTGCTGTGGTCCACGGTGTAGGCGCCGTCGGGGGTCGGCGACTGCGCATGGACGATGCCCAGCGCGGGCGTGAGCGCCGCCAGCGCCGCCTCGGTGCCGGTGGCCGCCACGATCGCGGGGCTGAAGTAGCGCGCATAGTCGCCCAGCACCTGCGGGGTGTCGCGCGCGGGGTCGACCGAGACGAACCACAGCGCCGGGCGTGGTGCGTCCGCGTCCGCTTGCGCCAGCGTCTCGATCTGCCGGAACAGCGCCAGCGTGGTCGGGCACACGTCGGGGCAGTGGGTGAAGCCGAAGAAGGCCAGGGTCCAATGACCTTGCAGGGCGGCGTTGTCCAGCACGGCGCCGTCGGCGCGGGTCAGGCGAAAGGGCGGCAGCGGCCGCGGTTGCGGATAGCGCAGCACCGCCTGCAGGGCGGGCGCCTCGCCGTCCCGCGGCGCGAACTGGCGCTGGCCCAGCCACAGGCCCAGGCTCGCGGCGACGGCGACGACCAGGATCAGCCAGGGCAGCCGGGAAGGGTTGGACGCGGACATGGCAGGGCGCGGGCGCGGCGCGGAGGGCCGCGAAGTATAGCCAGTGCGTCGCCTATAATCGCGCCACGGCGGGCCCTGCGCGCGGCCCCGGGACGGGCTTGCACGTGCCTGAGCAGCTGGCCACGATCGTCGACTTCATCCGCTGGGGCGCCAGCCGCTTCGCCGCGGCCGGCCTGAGCTTCGGCCACAGCTACGACAACGCGCTCGACGAGGCCACGCAGCTCGTGCTGCATGCGCTGCACCTGCCGCACGACCTGTCGCCGGCGTATGGCTCGGCGCGGTTGAGCGCGGAGGAGCGCGCGCAGGTGTTCCACCTGTTCAAGCGCCGCATCGACGAGCGCAAGCCGGCGTGCTACCTGACCGGCGAGGCCTGGTTCGCCGGCCTCTCCTTCAAGGTGGACGAGCGCGTGCTGGTGCCGCGCTCGCCGATCGCGGAGCTGATCGAGGCCCATTTCGAGCCCTGGCTCGGCGGGCGCGAGGTGCGCCGGGCGCTGGATCTGTGCACCGGTTCCGGCTGCATCGGCATCGCCATGGCGGCGCACCATCCCGGCTGGCACGTCGACGTGGTCGACGTCAGCCCGGCGGCGCTGGCGCTGGCGCGCGAGAACGTGGCCGCGCACCACCTGCAGCGCCGCGTGCGCGTGGTGGAATCCGACCTCTATGCCGGCCTCGCCGGCGAACGCTACGAGTTGATCGTGAGCAATCCGCCGTACGTGCCGGATCGCGACGTGGCGGCGCTGCCGGCGGAGTACGCGCACGAGCCGGCGCTGGGACTCAAGGGCGGGGCCGATGGCCTCGACCTCGCCCTGCGCATCCTCGCCCACGCACCGGCCCACCTGGCCGAAGCGGGCCTGCTGGTGGTCGAGGTCGGCGACAGCGAGGAAGCGCTGGCGGCGCTGCTGCCGCAGGTGCCGTTCGCCTGGGTCGAATTCCGGGTCGGGCAGATGGGCGTGTTCGTGCTCGAACGCGACGCGCTGGTGGCGCATGGGCCGGCGTTCCGCGCCGAACTCGCCCGGCGGGGACTGCGGTGAGCGCGCGGCCCGGCGGCGGGGCGGCGCGCGCATGAGCAGCAACACCTTCGGCAAGCTGTTCGCCGTCACCACCTTCGGCGAGAGCCACGGCCCGGCGATCGGCTGCGTCATCGACGGCTGTCCGCCGGGCCTGGCGCTGGACGAGGGCGAGTTCGCCCCCGACCTGGCGCGCCGGGCCACCGGCCGCAGCCGGCATACCTCGCAGCGGCACGAGCAGGACCGGGTCGAGATCCTGTCGGGCGTCCACGAGGGCCGCACCACCGGCACGCCGATCGCGCTGCTGGTGCGCAACACCGACGCGCGCTCCAAGGACTATGCCGCGCTCGGCGAGACCTTCCGCCCGGGCCACGCCGACTACACCTACTGGCACAAGTACGGCATCCGCGACCCGCGCGGCGGCGGCCGCTCCTCCGCGCGCGAGACCACGATGCGCGTGGCCGCCGCCGTGGTGGCGAAGAAGTGGCTCGCGCTGCACCACGGCGTGCGCGTGCGCGGCTACCTGGCGCAGATGGGCACGCTGGTGCCGCGGGCCTTCGACTGGGACGCGGTCGAGGCCAACCCCTTCTTCTGGCCGGACGCGTCGATGGTCGGCGCGCTCGAGGAATACCTCGACGGCATCCGCAAGGCGCGCGATTCGGTCGGCGCCCGGGTCGAGGTCGTGGCCGACGGCGTCCCGCCCGGCTGGGGCGAGCCGCTGTACGGCAAGCTCGACGGCGACCTCGCCGCCGCGCTGATGGGCATCAACGCGGTCAAGGGCGTGGAAATCGGCGACGGCATGGCGGTGGCGGCGCAGCGCGGCACCACGCATCGCGACGAGTTGACGCCGCAGGGCTTCGCCAGCAACCACGCCGGCGGCATCCTCGGCGGCATCTCCAGCGGCCAGCCGCTGCGGGTGGCGATCGCGCTCAAGCCCACCTCGAGCCTGCCGCAGCCCGGCCGCAGCGTTAACCTGCGCGGCGAGGCGGTCGAGGTCACCACCACCGGCCGCCACGATCCCTGCGTGGGCATCCGCGCCACCCCGATCGCGGAGGCAATGGTGGCGCTGGTGCTGATGGACCACGCGCTGCGCCATCGCGCGCAGTGCGGCGACGTCGGCCCCGTCTCGCCCAGGATCCCCGGCAGCACGACTGGAAACCCGTAGGAGCCCACTGCGTGGGCGACCGCGGCGCCGCACGCGCCGGCGCGGTCGCCCACGCAGTGGGCTCCTGACGAAGCAGGCAAGGAAACGGTCAATGACCAGGCAATTGAAGGTTGCGGTACTCGGCGCCACCGGCGCCGTGGGCGAGGCGATGCTGTCGATCCTGGCCGAGCGCCGGTTCCCGGCCGCCGAGGTCGTGGCCCTGGCCAGCCGCCGCTCGGCCGGCACGCGCGTGGCCTACGGCGAACGAGAACTGGCGGTGCGCGACGTCGACCACTACGACTTCGCCGGTACCCACATCGGCTTCTTCTCCGCCGGTTCGAAGGTGTCGGCGGAGCACGCGCCGCGCGCCGCCGCCGCCGGCTGCGTGGTGATCGACAACACCTCCCAGTTCCGCTACGACGACGACGTGCCGCTGGTGGTGAGCGAGGTCAACCCCCACGCCATCGCGCAACGGCCGCGCGGCATCATCGCCAACCCGAATTGCTCGACCATGCAGATGCTGGTGGCGCTGGCGCCGATCCACCGCGCGGTCGGCATCGAGCGCATCAACGTCGCCACCTACCAGTCGGTGTCGGGCGCCGGCCGCTCGGGACTGGAGGAACTCGGCACCCAGACCGCGCACCTGCTCAACTTCAAGGACGCCGCGCCGCGCAAGTTCCCGGTGCAGATCGCCTTCAACCTGATCCCGCACATCGACGACTTCCAGGACAACGGCTACACGAAGGAAGAGATGAAGATGGTGTGGGAGACGCGCAAGATCCTCGAGGACGCGTCGATCCAGGTGAACCCGACCGCGGTGCGGGTGCCGGTGTTCTACGGCCACTCCGAGGCGCTGCACATCGAAACCCGCGAGAAGATCACGGTCGAGGCCGCCCGCCAGCTGCTATCCAGTGCGCCGGGCGTGGTGGTGGTCGACGAGCGCAAGCCCGGTGGCTACCCGACCCCGGCCACCCACGCCGCCGGCAAGGACCCGGTGTACGTGGGCCGGATCCGCGAGGACATTTCCCACCCGCGGGGCCTGGACCTCTGGGTGGTCGCCGACAACATCCGCAAGGGGGCGGCCCTGAACGCGATCCAGATCGGGGAGTTGTTGGCCAATTCGCTTTCGTGATCTATAGTTACAGTAGGGTTATCAGCCGGTTTCTAGGTTTCCGGCACGACAAGCGCGCGCAAGACGCACCACGAACTGACTGCCTCGGGGAACACCACATGAATCGTCCGCTCAAGCTGTCACTGGCCGTTGCCCTGGCCCTCGGTAGCTCCAGCGCCTTCGGACTGGGTCTGGGCAGCATCCAGGTGCGGTCCGGCCTCAACGAGCCGCTGGTCGCGGAGATTCCCGTCATCGAGAGCGCGGAGGGCGAGGCGCAGGGGCTGCGCGCCAACCTGGCCACCGCCGAGGACTTCGCCCGCGTCGGGCTGAGCGTGGCCGGCGTATCGGTGCCGCTGGACTTCCAGCCGGGCACGGATGCGCAGGGCCGCGCGGTGATCCTGGTCACCAGCGACGATCCGGTGCGCGAGCCCTTCCTGTCGTTCCTGGTCGAGGTGAGCTGGGCCAAGGGCCGCCTGCTGCGCGAGTACAACCTGCTGCTCGACCCGCCGCAGGTGGCGCCGGCGGTGATCAGCTCGCGCACGGTGACCGAGCCCGTGCGCGAGGCGCCGGTGGCGCCGCCGCAGCCGCTGGAGGTGAGCCCGGTGGAGCCGGTGGCGCCGCCGCCGGAACCGGCGCCCGCGCCGCAGCCGCTGGCCGAGGCGCCGCCTGCCGCTGAAGCGGCGCCCGAGCCGGCGCCTGCGCCGGTCGAAGCGCAGACCGCGCCGGCCGAAATGCCGGCCGAGCCGGCACCGGTCGAGGTGCCACCGCCGGCCGAGGCCGCGCCGGTGGCCGCGACCCCGGGCGAATACGGCCCGGTGGCTGCTGGCGACACCCTGTGGGAGATCGCCACGGCGACGCGCCCCGACGGCGGCGTCAGCATGAACCAGATGATGATCGCGATCCTGCGCGCGAACCCGGATGCGTTCATCCGCGGCAACGTCAATGCGATCCGGCGCGGCGCCGTGCTGCGCATCCCCGACGCCAACGAGGCCGGCAGCATCGAGGCGGCGGCGGCGGCGGCCGAGATCGTGGCCCAGAACGAAGCCTGGAGCGCGTCGCGCGTGCCGACGCTGCTGGCCGAGACCGGCGAGGCGTTGCAGGGCGGCTCCAGCGCCGCCGCGGCCGAAGCCGATCGTTCGCGCCTGGAACTGGTGCCGCCGCGCGCGGATACCGGCGAGGCAGGCGGCGCCGATCGTCCCGGCATGGCCGGTGGCACCGACGTGAACGCCCAGTTGCAGGGCGACCTCGCGCGCGCGCAGGAAGCGCTGGCCAGTCGCGAGCAGGAAGCGGGCGAACTGCGTTCGCGCGTGGGCGAACTCGAGAAGCTCAAGCAGGACAGCGACCGCCTGATCCAGTTCAAGGACACCGAGATCGCCGAGCTGCAGCGCCGCCTGCGCGAGTCGGAACAGCAGGTCGCGGCGCAGAAGCAGGCGGTCGCCGATGCGCAAGCCGCGGCGCAGGCCGCCGCCGCCGCGCCGCCACCGCAGCCCGAGGCCCTGCCCGCGGCCGCCGCGCCGGAGCCGGCTGCGCCCGCGGTCACCGAGGCCGCGGCTCCGGCCACCGATGCAACGATGGGCACCGAAGCCGCGCCGGCCACGGAGCCGGCCACGGCCGACGCGACCGTGGCCACCGACACTGCCGCGCCGCCCACCGAGCCGGCGGCCACCGAACCCGCGCCGGCCGAGGGTGCCGCGGTCACGGCCCTGCCCGACGCGGCGCCCGCCCCGGTGGTGCCCGCCGCGGAAGCACCGGCCACGCCGGCGCAGGAACCCGAGCGGGCGCTGCCCTGGTGGCGCAATCCGCTGGTCATCGGCGGCGGCGCCGGCGCCCTGATCCTGGGGGGGCTGCTGATGCTGCTGGCACGCGGCAAGCGCCGGCCGGCGCCGGCGGCGAGCGCGCGCGCCTCGGTGGCGCACGAGTTCTCCGATGGCGTGTTCGGCGGCGGCGACGGTGGCGCGGCGCCGGGCGAAGAGCATGAACTGCTCGAGCGCCTGGCGGCCGATCCCACCGACCTCGACGCCCACCTCGACCTGCTGCGCGTCTACCACGCCCAGGGCGACGCGGAGAAGTACGAGGCCGCGGCCGGGGCGATGTACGCGCAGGTCGCCGACCTCGAGGGACCGGCGTGGCAGCAGGCGGCCGAGATGGGCCGCGAGTTGCAGCCGGACAATCCGCTGTACGCGTTCCACCCATCGACGCCGGAAGCGGCGCAATCCGACTCGGGCTTCGACATCGGCGGCCATGATCGCCCGGCCGCTGCCGCGTCGTCCGACACCGGCCTGTTCGACTTCGGCAGCACGCAGCCGTCCACCCCGGCGCCATCGCCGGCGGCGGTCGATCGCACCGAGAAGTTCGATTTCAGCCTGATCGAGGCGGCGCGCACCGAGGCCATGCCGCAGCCCGCGGCGCCGGCGCCGGCTCCGGCTCCGGCTCCGGCCGCACCGGACTACAGCACGCAGGCGCACAAGCTGGCCGACCTCGACCTCGACCTGGACAAGGTCGAGGCTGCCAGCAACGCCACCTCGGCGCCGTTGTTCGAAGGCGAGGACGCGGTCGGCACCAAGCTCGACCTCGCCCGCGCCTACCTCGACATGGGCGATCCGGAAGGCGCGCGCAGCATGCTGCAGGAAGTGCTGAGCGAAGGCACCGAGACCCAGCAGGCGGAAGCCCGCCGCCTGTTGGCCGAGATCGACTGAGCCCGGGGCGCTCGCGCGCGGACACGAAGGGCCGGGCCAGACCCGGCCCTTCGGCTTTTCGGGGCCGGTCGCAGCCGGGCGCCGACCCCCGTGGGAGCGGCTCGCGCCGCGACCAAGGCCGCGGTGCAGGCCACGCGCGGGAACGGATCCCGGCCGCCGTGGGCCCGCGCGCCCCTATCATGGCGCGATGCGGATCGCGTTGGGCATCGAATACGACGGCACCGGCTTCATGGGCTGGCAGGCGCTGCCGCACGGTCCCAGCCTGCAGCAGGCGCTGGAACAGGCCTTGTCCTTCGTCGCCGACCATCCGGTGTCGGCGGTCTGCGCCGGACGCACCGATGCCGGCGTGCACGCGCGCTGCCAGGTGGTGCATGCCGAAGTCAGCGCCATCCGCAGCGAGCGCGGCTGGCTGCTCGGCACCACCTCGCGCCTGCCCGAGGGCGTGGCGGTGCGCTGGGTGCGGCCGGTGGCGGCGGACTTCCACGCGCGCTACTCGGCGGTGGCGCGGCGCTATCGCTACACCATCCTGAACCGCGCGGTGCGGCCGGCCCTGGAGGCGCGCTACGTGGCCTGGGAGCGCCGGCCGCTGGACGCGGCGGCGATGCACGCGGCGGCGCAGGCGCTGCTCGGACGGCACGACTTCAGCGCCTTCCGCACCATCGCCTGCCAGGCGAAGTCGCCGGTGCGCGAGGTGCAGTCGATCGCGGTCCGGCGCGAGGGCGAGCGGGTGACGCTGGAGGTGCGCGCCAACGCCTTCCTGCACCACATGGTGCGCAACGTGGTCGGCAGCCTGTTGCCGGTGGGGCGCGGCGAGCAGCCGCCGGATTGGATCGCGCAACTGCTGGCGGGCCGCGATCGCGGCCCGGCGGGACCGACCGCGCCGCCGCAGGGCCTGCTGTTCGAGGGGCCGATCTACCCGTCGCGGCACGGCCTGCCCGACGAGGTCAGCGAGCCGGACCCGGTCGTCGCGCGTTGACCGCGCGAGCACGTCGCGCGCCTACAATGGCGGTTCCCCCTGTCGGCCCCGGCATGCGCACCCGGATCAAGTTCTGCGGCATCACCCGGGTCGAGGACGCGCTCATGGCCGCGCGCCTCGGCGCGGATGCGGTCGGCCTCATCTTCACCGCGCGCAGCCCGCGCCAGGTGGCGATCGAGGTCGCGCGCGAGATCGCGCTCGCGCTGCCGCCGCTGGTGACGCGGGTCGGCCTGTTCATGGACAACAGCGCCACCGAGGTCGCGGTGGCGCTGCACGACGTGCCGCTGGACCTGCTGCAGTTCCACGGCAGCGAGGACGCCGATTTCTGCCGCGTGTTCGCCAAGCCCTACCTCAAGGCCGTGCCGATGATGGACGTGGCCGACGTGGCGGCCTACGCGGCCTGGTTCCCGGACGCCGCCGGCTTCGTGCTCGACAGCCATCGCGCCGGCGGTGCCGGCGGCACCGGGCAGGCCTTCGACTGGGCGCGCGCGCCGCAGGGCCTGCCGCGACCGCTGCTGATCGCCGGGGGGCTGGGGCCGCACAACGTGGCCCGGGCGATCCAGGCCGCGCGGCCATGGGCGGTGGACGTGTCCAGCGGCGTGGAGTCCGCGCCCGGCATCAAGGACCATGCCAAAATGCTTTCCTTCATCGACGAGGTGCATCGTGCAGGCACGCGTGCAGGCCCCGGCTGAGCCGGTCGACTACGGCGCGTATCCCGACGCGCGCGGCCACTTCGGCCCCTATGGCGGGCGCTTCGTCGCCGAGACCCTGATGGCGCCGCTGGCGGAACTGGCGGCCGCCTACGATGCCTGCCGCGCCGATCCGGCCTTCGTCGCCGAACTCGATCACGACCTCAAGCACTACGTCGGCCGGCCGAGCCCGATCTACCACGCGCAGCGCCTGTCGAAGCTGGCCGGGGGCGCGCAGATCCTGCTCAAGCGCGAGGACCTCAACCACACCGGCGCGCACAAGATCAACAACACCGTGGGCCAGGCGCTGGTGGCGCGCAGGATGGGCAAGCGCCGCATCATCGCCGAGACCGGGGCAGGGCAGCACGGCGTGGCCAGCGCCACCGTCGCGGCGCGCCTCGGCCTCGAGTGCGTGGTCTACATGGGCGCGGTGGACGTCGAGCGCCAGGCGATCAACGTGTTCCGCATGAAACTGCTCGGCGCCACGGTGGTGCCGGTGGATTCGGGTTCGAAGACGCTCAAGGACGCGCTCAACGAGGCCATGCGCGACTGGGTGACGAACGTGCACGACACGTTCTACATC
>CAZTNB010000069.1:1933-15303 GCA_964614825.1 uncultured Gammaproteobacteria bacterium | reverse complement strand
ACCCGGTTGCGTGCCCGAGACCACCACCGTGTCGAGCACGGTGTCGCCCGGCGCCGCGGCAGGCGCCGGCTCGGCGGCCGCGGCGGCCACCGACGAAGTCTGCGCCGCGATCAGGAACAAGGCCGTGGACAGGAGCATGGCGTGCGGCTCGATCTCGAGTGAAGCCCAGCCTAGCCAGTGCCGGTGAACCTCCGATCAACGCCGCGGCAAGGCCGTGCCTTCCGCCGGTTGACATTGCGTCCGGCGCGCAGGGGCATGCCCGGCCCGGCGCAGGATGTCCGGGCCGCGGGCGCAGCCGGGTTCGCCGCGGGACGACTGGTAGACTGCGCCGCCCTGTCGCGGAGCCTCCCCGGATGAACCTGCAGTTCCCGTGCTGGCCGGCCGCAGCCGTCCTGATGCTGGCCGGCTGTGCCATGAGCCGGACGCCCGGCGCGCCCGCGCCGGCGCCGGCGGAGGCCGCCGCCGCGGGCGCGACGGCGCCACGGGGCGAGGACACGCGCTACGCGCTGGCCTGGCTGCAGACCGCGGCCGAGTACGATGCGCAGAACCTGATGGTGTACGCCGCCGCGCGCGTCGCGTTCGATGCCGCGCTGGCCGATCCGGCGCGCGATGCGCTGCCAGCCGCGGAACGCGCGCGCACCGGCAAGGATCCGCGCACGCTGCCGCCGGCGATCATCCTCGACATCGACGAGACGGTGCTGGAGAACACGCCGTTCAACGTCGAGCTGCTGGTGGATCCGATCGACGAAAGCCTGTCGCCGGCGGACTGGGTCAAGGCCTTCGACCGGCGCTGGGTGGCGTGGGTGGGCAAGGCCGCCGCGCCGCGCATGGGCGGCGCCAAGGAGTTCCTCGACTACGTCGCCGCGAAGGGCGTGGCGATCCGCTATGTCACCAACCGCAGCTGCAAGCCCGGCGATCCCGCGATGTGCGAGGAGGAGCCCACCTGCCGCAACCTGCGCGCGCAGCAGCTGCCGCTGGCCGACTGCGAGCGCGACGTGCTGCTGCGCCACGAGCAGGAGCCGTACCTGGCCGAGACCGAGAAAGGCAGCCGCCGGGTCGCGGTCGGCAGCGAGTTCCGCGTGCTGCTGATGCTGGGCGACAACCTCGGCGACTTCCTCGATGGCGTGGCCACCAGCGCCGCGGCGCGCGAGGAACTGGTGTGCGCGGCGCGACCTCACTGGGGCGTGGACTGGTTCGTGCTGTCGAACCCGGTCTATGGCTCGTGGCCGCGCGCGGCCGAGAACCTGCCGGCCGGGGCCAGCTTCGCCACCGCCGCGCAGCGGCGCGAGGCGCACCGCCGGGGCATCGACGCCGCGCTGGTGGCGCAGGATGCGGCGTCGCGCCTGCGCACGCCCTGCCTGCCCGTCGCCGCGAGCGGGAACTGAGCCCGTGCGCACCACCAACGCCGCCCCGCCGCGCGAGCGCCTGATCTTCGCCCTCGACGTGTCCACCAGGGCCGAGGCGCTGGCCCTGGCCGACACGCTGGGCGACGCGGTGTCGTTCTACAAGATCGGCATGGAACTCCTCACCAGCGGCGAGTACTTCGAGGCGCTCGAGGCGCTGGTGGCGCGCGGCAAGAAGGTGTTCGTCGACCTCAAGTTCTTCGACGTGCCGGCCACGGTCGCGTCCGCGGTGCGCGGCCTGCGCCGCTACCCGGTGCACTTCGCCACCGTGCACGGCAACGACGCCATGCTGCGGGCCGCCGCCGCCGAGAAGGGCGACATCCGCATCCTCGCCGTCACCGCGCTCACCAGCCTCGACCAGCACGACCTCGACGACCTCGGCTTCCAGTGCGACCCGCGCGCGCTGGTGCTGTCGCGGGCCAGGGCGGCGCTGGCGGCGGGCTGCGATGGGGTGGTGTCCTCGGGCCTCGAGGTGGAAGCGTTGCGGCGCGAGGTGGATGCGCGGCTGCTGGTGGTGTGCCCCGGCATCCGCCCCGTGGCCAACACCGACGACCAGAAGCGCACCGTGGACGTGCGCGGCGCCTTCGAGGCCGGCGCCGACTACATCGTGGTCGGCCGCCCGATCCGCCAGGCCCCGGACCCGCGCATGGCGGCCGAGGCCATCCAGGCGACGATCTCCAGCATTTTCACATAAGAATCAAATCGTTACGGTACATAAGCTAAGGTATTGCCTTAGATTACGGCGCTAAGCTATGATTCCGCCGCGCTAAGCAGCGGTTCGACCCCCGGCCCGCCGCTACCGCAACGATTCCCCCTCCGGCACCTGCCGGCTTGAATCAGAGGATCGGACCGATCCTCTGATTTTTTTTGCCCGTGCCGGACGGCCCTTGCCTCGCGGCGCCGGCGACCCCTACATTGCCGCCATTCCCCAAGGAGGACTGCCCCATGGTCCGCCGCCTCTCGTGGTTCCTGGCGCTGGCCCTGGTGGCGGTGCTGGCCGGCTGCAAATCCAAGGAAGAGGTCGCAGTCAGCGCGACCAGCACGCCCGACGGCGCCATCCAGGCCGCCGTGGCCACCCTCAAGGCCGGCGATCTGGGCGCGCTGGTCCAGGCCCAGGTGCCGCCCCGGCACATGGACGCCCTGCGCGCCGAGTGGAAGCGCGACATGGCCAACGATCCGCCCAGCGAGGAGGACCAGCGCAACTTCGCCCAGATGATGGCCGACCTCACCGCCGCCGACGCCAACGAGCGCCTCCTGGCCGAGCTCGAGCCGCAGATCGTGCGCTTCGAGACCGAGATCGTGCCCAACATGCCCACCTACATCGAGATGGGGCGCGGCCTGATCGTGGCCGGGATCAAGGAGCGCAAGGACTTCAGCGCCGAGCAGAAGCAGCAGGCCGTGAAGTCGGTCGATGCCCTGGTCGCCTGGCTGGAGAGCACGCACTTCACCGATCGCGACAAGGCCAAGGCCGCGATCGGCCACGTCACCGCCGCCGCGCGCGAGCTGGGCCTCAAGACCCTCGACGAGGCGCGCGCGCTCGACTTCGACCAGGCCCTGGCCAAGGGCTCGATCGCGTTCCGCGGCCTCAAGGAGGTGCTGGCCACCTACGGCTTCGTGCTCGACGACGTGCTCGACACGGTCAAGACCGAGGTCGTGTCGCGCAACGGCAGCGAGGCCAGGGTGCGGATCAACTACACGCTGCTGGGCCAGCCGCTGTCCATCGAGACCGACCTGGTCGAGGTCGACGGCCGCTGGTACGGCAAGCAGACGGTCGAGGAACTGGCCAAGGTCGGCGCCGAGCCCGCGCCCGCCGCAGCCGGCTGACCCCGCGCCGGCGCCGGCGCCCGCTGGTAGCCGCCCGCGCGCGGCAAACCGGCGGGCGGGGCAGCCCGCCACCCTCCCGCCATGGCCGTCGCTCCCGCAGGCGTGATCGCCGCCGACGCCACCCGCGCCACCTGGCCGTTCCGGCTGATGGCGCGGCTGCTGCGGCCGTGGCTGCGCATCCGCACCGATCCTGCCGACGCCGGCAGCGTGATGCGACCGGGCGAGGCCCCGGTGTGCTACCTGCTGGAGCGCTATGGCCTGTCCAACGCGCTGATCCTCGAGGAGGCCACGCGCGAAGCCGGCCTGCCGCCGCCGCTCAAGCCCATGCGCGGCAACTGGCTGCGCAGCGGGCGCGCGGTGCTGGCGCTGGAGCACCGCGAGACCGGCCTGTTCGCCGAACCGAAGCGCTACCGCCATTCGAAGGGCCTGGCGGAACTGCTGGCCGCGTTGCGCGACAACGCCGAGCTCGACATCCAGGTGGTGCCGGTGTCGATCTTCGTCGGCCGCGCGCCCAGCCGCAGCAGCGGCTGGTTCCGCGTGCTGTTCTCCGAGAACTGGGTGATGGTGGGCCGCTTCCGCCGCCTGCTCGCGATCCTGCTCAACGGCCGCGACACCATCGTGCACTTCAGCCCGGCGATGAGCCTGCGCGAGGTCACGGCCGAGGGCCTCGATCCCGAGCGCACGGTGCGCAAGGCCTCGCGCGTGATGCGCGCCCACTTCCGCCGCCTGCGCACCGCGGTGATCGGCCCCGACCTCTCGCACCGGCGCACCGTGATCGACGCGGTGCTCAACAGCCAGGGCGTGCGCAACGCGGTGGCCGCCGCCGCGAGCAAGGAGGGCATCAGCGTCGAACAGGCCACGAGCAAGGCCCGCGGCTATGCCTGGGAGATCGCCGCCGACTACTCGCACCCGGTGGTGCGATCGCTGTCGTTCCTGCTCACCGGCTTCTGGAACAAGATCTACGACGGCGTGCACGTGCACCACCTCGACACGCTCAAGCGGATCGCGCCCGGGCACGAGGTGGTCTACGTGCCCTGCCATCGCAGCCACATCGACTACCTGCTGCTGTCGTACACGCTGTACGTCAACGGCATCGTGCCGCCGCACATCGCCGCCGGCGTGAACCTCAACCTGCCGGTGGTGGGCTCGATCCTGCGCCGCGGCGGCGCCTTCTTCCTGCGGCGCAGCTTCCGTGCCAACGCGCTGTACTCGACCGTGTTCACCGAGTACGTGGCGCAGCTGTTCGCGCGCGGCGTGTCGGTGGAGTACTTCGTCGAGGGCGGGCGCAGCCGCACCGGCCGGCTGCTGGAGCCGCGCGCCGGCATGCTGGCCATGACCGTGCGCAGCTTCCTGCGCCAGTCGCGCCGGCCGGTGGTGTTCCAGCCGGTCTACATCGGCTACGAGAAGCTGGTCGAGGGCGGCTCCTACATCAGCGAGCTGTCGGGCAAGCCCAAGGAGAAGGAGTCGATCCTGGGCCTCGCGCGCACGCTGGGCGTGCTGCGCAAGAAGTACGGCAAGGTCGCGTTGTCCTTCGGCGAGCCGATCCACCTCGGCGAGCACCTCGACGCCACCGCGCCCGGCTGGCGCGAGGACAGCGGCGAGGGCGACGAGCGCCCGCCCTGGTTCGCCGGTTCGGTGGCCGACCTCGCCGACCGCATCCTCGCCAACGTCAACCGCGCCGCCGACGTCAATCCGATCAACCTGCTGGCGGTGGCGCTGCTCGCCACCCCGCGCCACGCGATGGGCGAGGCCGACCTGCTGTCGTCGATCCGCGTGGCCAAGGTGCTGCTGGAGCGCGTGCCGTATTCCGACCGCGTCACCATCACGCCGCTGTCGGCCGAGGAGATCGTGGCCTACGGCGAGCGCGTGAACTGGATCACCCGGGTCAAGCATCCGCTCGGCGACGTGCTGATGGCCGAGGGCGACCAAGCCGTGCTGCTCTCGTACTTCCGCAACAACGTGCTGCACCTTTTCGCCACCGCGGCCTGGGTCGCCGGTTGCTTCCTCAACAACCGCCGCCTGCGCCGCGGCACGGTCGAACGCCTCGGCGAGTTCGTCTACCCGTTCCTGCGCAACGAACTGTTCCTGCCCTGGAGCCCCGACGCCTTCGGCGCCGAGATCCAGAAGACCATCGACGTGTTCCTCGAACTGGGCCTGCTCAAGACCGACGCCGACGGCCGCATGCTGCGCCGGCGCGTGGGCCAGACCGACGAGGCCTTCCGCCTGCGCATCATCGCCAACGTGCTGACGCAGGCCTTCGAGCGCTACTACATCGCGATCGCGCTGCTGGTGAAGAACGGCCCGCGCACGCTCTCCACCGCCGAGCTCGAGAGCCTGTGCCACCTCACCGCGCAGCGCCTCGCGCTGCTGTACGAGCGCAATGCCCCCGAGTTCTTCGACCGCAACCTGTTCCGCGGCTTCATCAACACGCTCAAGGAACACCGCGTGGTCTGGCTCGACGACGCCGGCAAGCTCGACTACGCCGAGGGCCTGGTCGGCATCGGCAAGGACGCCCGCCTGATCCTCTCGCGCGAACTGCGCCACTCGATCCTCAAGCTCACCGCCGCCCCCGCGGCGCCGACGTCGGCGGGCAAGCCCGAATCCTGAGCCGCCCCGCCACCCGCACACCCCGTGCGCGACCGCGGCACCCCGACCCGCCCGGTCCACCGCGGGCTTCGCCCTTGACGCCCGGCTATCCGTAACCGATCTTCCCGGCACCGCACGTTGCCCACACGCCGTCCATCGCGTTTGCAAGCGGGAGCGACTTCGATGCCAATGCGCCTTGCCTTGATCCTCATCCTGGCTGCGTTCGCCCTCGCCGCGTACGCGCAGGATCCCGACCTCCCCGACCAGGCCGATCCGGATGTCGCCGGTGCGGCACAGGCGTCCGATGCCGGGTCGCCGGATCCACAACCGCCGGAAGAGGAGCCAGCGCGCGCCGAGCCCGGCGACGAACCGGGTCACGGCGAGATCACCGGCGCCACCGAGCAGCGCCTGATCGAGGCGACGATCGGCTCCTCGGGCAGCAGCCACGAAGAATCGCGCAGCGAGTCGAGCTCGTCGTCGGTGAGCTTCGGGGCCGATCCGGCGCCGGCGGGCGATTCCCTGCCGGCCATGCCGGGGTCGCCGGGCCACTTCAATGTCGCGGCGGTTGCCGGCCGCTGGGCGCTGCAGATGTCGGGCATCGAGTGCGGGGTCGACCTGCGCGACACGAAGTGGGCGGGCGACGTCTACGCAATCCAACCGTCCGACACCTGCGCGCCGGGCGTGGGCCCGGTCCGCAGCTGGCAGCCGACGCCCAACGGCATCGGCATTCGCCTCAACGACGGCACGGGGCGCTCGATCGGCGAACTGTGGTCCTACGGCCCGAAACGCTGGAAGGGCAAGATCGGCGGCGAGGCGGCCGTACTGACGCGTTGATCGGGGAGCGGCCTGTTGCGCCTCGCGGTGTGGCCCGGGACTGGGACCCCCGCCGCGCGGGTCCCCATCCCCGACGGCCAGCGCATCGACGGCGCCGCCGCCGTCCCGCGCGAGCGTCAGGCGTCGAGGTCCGGGATCAGCTTGTTCTCGAGGTACGAGATCATGTCCTTGATCCGCAGCTTGCGCTTCTTGAGGCGGCGGATCTGCAGCTCGTCGCTGGCGGGGTCGGCGGTGAGGCGCGCGATGACCATGTCGAGGTCGCGGTGTTCGACCTTGAGCTCGACCAGCTTGCGCGCGATTTCGGACGGGTCCTCGGGCTGCATGCCGGCACCGGGGCGGGGGACCTTGCGAGTCTAGCGCCGCGGGCGACGGGCGGCGCGCGTCGCTACAATCCGCGGCCGGGCGCGGCGCGCGCCCGGGCCGATCCCGCCGCCGAACGTTCCGCATGAGCCCCGCCACCGCCACCGCCCGCAAGCAGCAGTTCGAGGACCACAAGCTGGCCAAGCGCCTGCGGCGCCAGGTCGGGCAGGCGATCGCGGACTACAACCTGATCGAGCAGGGCGACCGCGTGATGGTGTGCCTCTCGGGCGGCAAGGACTCGTACACGCTGCTCGACCTGCTGCTCAGGCTCAAGGCCAGGGCGCCGGTGCAGTTCGAGCTGCACGCCGTGCACCTCGACCAGAAGCAGCCGGGCTACGACGCCGACGTGCTGCCGACCTTCCTGCGCGGCATCGGCGTGCCGTATACCATCCTCGAGCAGGACACGTACCGCGTGGTCAAGCGCGTGGTGCCCGAGGGCAAGACGATGTGCAGCCTGTGCTCGCGCCTGCGTCGCGGCGCGCTGTACCAGCACGCCGAGCGCGCGGGCTACACCAAGATCGCCCTGGGCCATCATCGCGACGACCTGGTCGAGACCCTGTTCCTGAACCTCTTCCACCACGCGAAGCTGGCCGCGATGGCGCCCAAGCTGCGCTCCGACGACGGCCGACACGTGGTGATCCGGCCGCTGGCCTACTGCGCCGAGGACGACATCGCGGCCTACGCGCAGGCGCGCGCCTTCCCGATCATCCCGTGCAACCTCTGCGGCTCGCAGGAGAACCTGCAGCGCAAGGCGATCAAGGCGATGCTGCGGGAGTGGGAACGCCGGCATCCCGGCCGCGTCGAGAACGTGTTCCGCGGCCTCGCCAACGTGCAGCCCGCGCAGCTGGCCGATCGCGCGCTGTTCGACTTCGCCGCGCTGGGCGCGCGCGGCGCGGTGGCGCCCGACGCCAGCGCGTGGCTTGCCGGCGGCGCCGACGCCGCCACCACCGGCACCGAAGACTGAATCCGCGTTCCTGCGACGCCGGGCGCGCAGGCTCGCGCTTGCCTGCCGCGCGCCGCCCCTTGCCCCGAGGTGTCCGTGTACTTCCGCAATCTCAACCTGTTCCGCTTTCCGAAGTCGGCCACCGAGGACCTCGACGGCCTGGCCAAGCGCCTGATGAAGCACGCGCTGCGTCCCTGCGGGCCGCTGGAGGCCCAGACCCGGGGCTGGGTGTCGCCCTTTGGCCGAGGGGAGGAGGGGCTGTTGCACGAAATTGGTGCATTCCGGCTGCTGACCCTGGGCGGGGAGGACAAACTCCTGCCGCCGGCGGTGGTCCATGAAGCTGCCGCCGACCGGATCGAGGCGCTGGAGGCCCAGCGCGGGCGCCGCGTCGGTGGCCGGGAGAGAAAACGCATCAAGGACGAGGCCTTGCACGAGCTCTTGCCGCGTGCCTTCGTCAAGCCCAGCCGCCTGTCGGGGTACCTGGACCTGAAGCGCGGGTGGGTGGTGGTGGACACGGCGTCGCGCAAGGCGGCCGAGGGTTTCCTGTCGGTTCTACGCGACACGGTCGGCAGCTTCCCGGCGGTGCCGCCGGACCCGGCGGAATCCCCTCGCGGGCTGATGACCGGGTGGTTGACCGGCGCTAAGCTGCCCCCAGAGTTTGGTTTGGCCGACGAGTGCGAGCTCAGGGATCCGGCCGACGGCGGTGCGATCGTGCGCTGCCGGCGTCAGGACCTCACCGCCGACGAGGTGCGCGAGCACCTCAAGACCGGCAAGCAAGTCACCCAGTTGGGTTTGACCGTCGAAGATCGCGTGGCCTTCGTGCTCGGCGAAGACCTGGTGGTCCGCAAGTTCCGCTTGCTCGACGTGGCGACGCAGGAGCTGGAAGACACCGAGCGGGATTCCCCGCGTGCCGAGATCGACGCGCGGTTCGCGTTGATGAGCCTGACCCTCGAGCCCGTGCTCGAGCGGCTGGCGGAAGTGTTCCGGTTCGACCGGCCCGGAGAGCGCAGGAAGCGCTAGCGGGGCAGGCGGGCCGGGAGGCGAGGCTGCAATGGACCGGCACGAACAGAACTGGCTGGAACTCGAGACGCCGCGCGGACGCACGATCAAGGTGCTGGCGCAGGAGCACCCGCGCGCGCGTCGCATGAGCCTGTCGGTCGGCGTCGCCGGCCCGCGCGTGTCCACTCCGCGCGGCACCCATCCCGCCGCGGTCAAGGCCTTCCTGCGCGAGAACGCCGACTGGCTCGAGGTGAAGCTGCGCGAGATGGATCGCCTCGGCTTGCGCCTGACCCCGCCCGTGCCCGGCGTGGCCGACACGCTCAAGTGGCGCGGCGAGCCGCTGCCGGTGCGGTGGGAGCATTCGGTGTTCCCGCGCGTGCGCTTCGAAGCCGGCAGCGCGACCATCGCGCTCGACCTCGACCATGCCGACGCGCCGGCGATCGCGCGGCGAGCGGTGCGCGGCTTCGTGGTCGCGCAGATGAAGCGCGAGGTGTCGCGCCTGACCTCGCTGCTCGATCCCGTCGTGGGCCGCAACGTGGTCGGCACGCGCCTGCTGCCGATGAAGACCCTGTGGGGCAGCCTCTCGGTCCAGGGCCGCATGGCTCTGGACCTGTCGCTGATGCTGGCGCCGCCACGGGCGCTCGAGTACGTGGTGGCGCACGAGATGTGCCACCTGTGGATCCGCAACCACGGCCGCCGTTTCTGGGAGCGCGTGGAAGCCGTGTTCCCCGACTACCACGAGCAGCGCGGCTGGCTCTCCCGCCACGGCCACGCAGTCAAGGCCGAACTCGCGCGCTGGATCGGCAGCGAGCTGCCCTGAGGCGCGCGGCGCCGCCTGTAGGAGCGCATCTCATGCGCGACCGCGGCACCACGGGCGATCAGTGAGTCGGGGTGCTGCGGTCGCGCATGAGATGCGCTCCTACAGGCGCTCGACCGGATAACGTGCGCGGAAGGCGGCGATCGCATCCGCCACCGGTTGCGGGTCCTCGAGGTGCAGGTGGTGCGAGCCGGGCAGCACGACCTGCTCCAAGCCCCGCACCTGCGCCATGCGCCTGGCCATCTGTTCGCGATCCATCCACGGCGGCGACGGGTCGGCCATGATCGCGAGCGCCGGGCACTCGATGCCGGCCAGGTAGGCCAGCACCTGCTCCTCGGTGAGGCGGATCGCGCTGGTCATGGTCAGGCGCGGGTCGGACGACCACTCGTAGCCGCCCGCCACGGCGCGCGTGCCGCGCACGACCAGCGCGCGCGCCGCGCCCTCGGACAGGCCGTTGGCCTGCATCCGCGCCGCCACCGCGCGTTCGAGGTCGTCGAACACGCGCAGCGACTTGGCCGCGAGCAGGCCGCGTTCGGCCATCGCCCGCCGCAGCAGCTCCGTGGCCTTCGCGGGCGCGGTGCTGAGCGGCCCCAGCGCCTCGATCGCCCACAGCTGCAGCACGCGCTCGGGCGCGGCCGCGGCCAGCACGCTGGCCACCGCGCCGCCGAGCGAATGGCCCAGCAGCACGAAGCGCTGCCACTCGAGCGCGTCGGCCGCGGCGAGCACGTCGCCGAGGTAGTCGATGTAGTGGTACCAGGCGCCCGCGGGGCGGTGCTGCGAACGCCCGTGCCCGGGAAAGTCCAGCGCCACCACGTGCGCGTCGCCCAGCAGCGGCGCCAGCGCGTCGAAGCTGGCCGCGTTGTCGAGCCAGCCGTGCAGGGCCAGCACCGGCGTGGCGCCGGGATCGCCCCACTCGCGCGCCGCGAGGCTGAGGTACGGCAGCCGCAGCTCGCGTTCGCGCGCGGTCATGGGCCTTCGCCGCGCAGCGCGGCCCGGCGCGCGGCGCGCGCGCTGGCCGCCGCGGCCAGCGCCGCCGGGTCGGCGTCGAGCGCGTCCCAGCCATGTCCGTGCCGGCGCACCAGCGCGGCGAGCTGGGCGACGTGCGCGGGTGCGTCGTTGAGCGCCGGCAGGTACTCGTACGACTCGCCGCCGGCATGCAGGAAGCGCTCGCGGTTCTCCATCGCGATCTCCTCCAGCGTCTCCAGGCAATCGACCGCGAAGCCGGGGCACACCACCTGCACGCGCCTGATGCCGCGCGCGGGCAGCGCCGCCAGCGTCTCGTCGGTGTAGGGCTGCAGCCACGGCTCGTTGCCGACCCGCGACTGGAACGCGATCGACCACTGCGTCGGCGCGAGGCCCAGGCGCGCCGCGATCTCGCGCGCGCTGCCCTGGCACTGGCAGAAATACGGGTCGCCGGCGGCGAAGTAGCGGCGCGGGATGCCATGGAACGAGAACAGCAGGTGCGGGTCGTCGCCGCCGCCGCGCCGCGCCCTGATCGACTGCGCCACCGCGTCCAGCCACGCCGGGTCGGCCCAGTAGTCCTGCACGAAGCGCAGCTCCGGCACGAAGCGCCAGCGGGCCAGTTCCGCCGCCACCGCGTCGAACACCGACGCGGTGGTGGTGGCCGAATACTGCGGATACAGCGGCAGCACCAGCAGGCGGCGCAGTCCCAGCCCCTGCAGCTCGCGCAGCACCGCCGGGATCGAAGGTTCGCCGTAGCGCATGGCCACGCGCACCGCCAGGGGCCGCGTGCCGGCTGCGTCCAGGGCGCGCGCGACGGCGCTGCACAGGCGCCGGGTGAGCACCATCAGGGGCGAGCCCTCGGCGGTCCAGATGCGCGTGTAGGCCTGGGCCGAACGCCGCGGGCGCAGGCGCAGGATCACCCCGTGCAGGAGCAGCCACCACAACAGGCGCGGCTGCTCCACCACCCGCGGGTCCCACAGGAATTCGGCCAGGTAGCGCCGCACCGCGGGCGTGGTCGGCGCATCCGGCGTGCCCAGGTTGACCAGCAGCACCCCGGTCAGGTCGGGCCGTCCATGGGGGAAATCGGGGGTGCCGCTGTAAGGGGGGGCCATTCGGGCTTCCGGTGCCTGCTGCGGGCCCCTGCGCGGGGTTGGGGGTGGAGGCGGGGCCCTTGAAACCGGGCGGACGGTCGTTCGACGACCCCCGCCGGTCGTGCAGGCAGAGTCTAAGGGTTTGATGCGGCGGGCGAAGCTGCTATCTTTGGGTCGTCCCGGGGGTGCAGCCCCGGGCCGACGATTACCAAAAATACAACATCCGGTCCACGGATCATGAGCCCGCTCAACTGGCGGCACCTTGCCGTCCTCGCCATTCTGTCGGCGGCCACTGGCGCTAACGCGCAGACGGTGGGCTATGCGGCGGGCTACGACACGCTCTATCGCGTGAACCTCGAGGGCGGCGCCGCCACCGCGGTCGGCAAGTTCGGGTCGGTGCCCAACGGCGCCGGCTCGGTGCCGATCAGCGATGTCGAGGGCCTGGCCTTCTCGCCGGCCGGCGAGCTGTACGCGGTCAGCGACGCGCGCGACCTGCTGATCAAGGTCGACACCGCCACCGGCCGCGCCACCACCATCGGCTCGCTGGGCCTGCGCGGGCAGGGCGGCAACCAGTTCGACAACCTCGACTTCGGCCTCGCCTTCACCTGCGACGGCCGCCTGTGGCTGTCCTCGGACGTGTCGCGGCAGCTGTGGCTGGTCAATCCCGCCACCGGCGCCACCACCCTGGTGGGCGACACCGGCCAGCCGATCTCGGGCCTGGCCTCGTGGAACGGCGAGCTCTACGGCGTGGGCGTGTTCGACCGCCACAACGTCTATCGCATCGACACCGCGACCGCGCAGGCCACGCTGGTCGGGCGGCTCGGCACCAGCTTCACCGTCTACGACGCCGGCGCCGACTTCGACAGCCAGGGCCGCCTGTGGATCACGCTCGATTCGCTGGCGCCGCCGGAGGGCCTGCCCTCGGTGTATCGCGAGGAGCTCACCCGCGTGGACATCGCCAACGGCGCCACGCTCGACACGCGCCTGATCACCGGCATCGGCAGCGGCATCAACATCGTGCAGATGGAAGGCCTCGCCATCGCGGCGCCGAGCTGCGGCACGGGCGGCGGCAACGCGGCCATCGCCGCGGTGCCGGCGCAGTCCGGGTGGGCGCGCTGGCTGATGGCGCTGGTCCTGGCCGGCGTCGGCCTGCTGGGCCTGCGCCGCGTAGCACGCGCTTAACGCGCCACCCGCTAGTCTGGGCCCCGGTTCGGCGCCGGTTCAGTCGGCCGCCGCCACGCTGCGGCTGCCGCGACGCGATGCCGTCGCCGCGCGCCCGATCCCCCACGTGGAGTCCTGCCTGATGCGCTCGAGCCGTGCCCCCGTCGTCCCGTTCCTGCTGCTGTGCGCCGCCCTCGCGGCCCCGGTCGTCCACGCCGGTCCCTCGGAGGAGAGTCGCGCGGACAACGCGGTGCGGGTGCTCACCGAGATCATGAAGGCGCCCGACAAGGGCATCCCGCAGGACCTGCTGCGCGACGCCGAGGCCGTGGTGGTCGTGCCCGACCTGGTCAAGGCCGGCTTCGTGCTCGGCGGCAGCCGCGGCAAGGGCC
>CAZTNB010000069.1:0-1833 GCA_964614825.1 uncultured Gammaproteobacteria bacterium | reverse complement strand
TCGGCGGCAGCCGCGGCAAGGGCCTGATGGCGGTGCGCGCGCCCGACGGCACCTGGACCAATCCCAGCTTCGTGACCATGACCGGCGGCAGCATAGGCTTCCAGGCCGGCGTGCAGGGCATCGACGTGGTGCTGGTGTTCCGCACCCGCCGCGGCGCCGATTCCGTGGTCAACGGCAAGTTCACCCTCGGCGCCGACGCCTCGGTGGCGGCCGGCCCGGTGGGGCGCTCCGCCAGCGCGCTCACCGACGCCCAGCTCAAGGCCGAGATCTACGCCTGGTCGCGCTCGCGCGGGCTGTTCGCCGGCATCGCCCTCGACGGTTCGGTGCTGGCGATCGACCACGAGGCGAACCAGGCCGTGTACGGCGCCGACATGACGCCGCGGCGCATCTTCGCCGGCGCGGTCGAGAACGTGCCGGGTCCGGTGGTGGTGTTCCGCGACGCGCTCGAGGAGCACTCGGCGAAGTGAGACCGGCGCGGCGGCGCGGCCGCCACGCCTGCGCTATCCTGCGCGCGACGCAGTTTTCGAGGTTCCGTCCATGGGCAGTTTCAGCATCTGGCATTGGCTCGTCGTCCTGGTGATCGTGGTGCTGGTGTTCGGCACCAAGCGCCTGGGCAGCATCGGCGAGGACCTCGGCAAGGCCATCAAGGGCTTCCGCAAGGGCGTGGCCGAACCGGAGTCGCCCAAGATCGAGGCCGACGCCACGGCCAAGAGCGAGTCCGCCGCCAAGGATCCGGCCAAGGACCGCGCCGACTGAGCGCGCCGCGGCACGCCCATGTTCGATGTCGGTTTCGTCGAGCTCCTGGTCATCGGCGTGGTGGCGCTGCTGGTGCTGGGGCCGGAACGCCTGCCCGCCGCGGCGCGCACCGTGGGCAGCGTGCTGCGGAAAGCGCGATCGAGCTGGAACACGCTGCGCGGTGAATTCGAGCGCGAACTCGCCGCCGATGAGCTCAAGCGCAGCATCGGCGACACCGCGCGCCAGCTCGACATCGGCGCCGACCTGCGCAAGGCCACGCAGGGCCTGGGCGACGCCGTCACCGCGCCGCTGGCGACGACACCCGAACCGGCCGCGGGCACGGCGGCCGTAACGGCCGATCCGGCCGCAAGCCCGGCGCCCGCCGCCGGGCGCGCCCCGCATGACTGAGGAACTGCCGGAGGGCGACCGCGAACAACCGTTCGTGGCCCACCTGGTGGAGCTGCGCTCGCGCCTGCTGCGCGCCGTGGTCGCGGTGGTGGTGGTGTTCGCGGGCCTGGTGCCGTTCGCGAACAAGCTCTACAGCCTGCTGGCGACGCCGCTGCTGGCCAAGCTGCCCGCCGGCACGCAGATGGTGGCGATCGATGTCGCCACGCCGTTCCTCACCCCGATCAAGCTGGCCTTCTTCGCCGCCATCTTCATCGCCATGCCGTTCCTGCTCTACCAGGCCTGGGCCTTCGTCGCGCCCGGGCTGTACCGGCACGAGAAGCGCCTGGCCACGCCGCTGCTGGTGTCGGCCACGGTGCTGTTCTACGTCGGCTGCGCCTTCGCCTACTTCCTGGTGATGCCGGTGGTGTTCGGCTTCCTCGCCGCGACCGTGCCCGAGGGCGTGGCGATGATGACCGACATCAGCCATTACCTCGACTTCGTGCTGGTGCTGTTCCTCGCCTTCGGCTTCTGCTTCCAGGTGCCGGTGGCGGTGGTGATCCTGGTCATCCTCGGCGTCGCCACGCCCGAGACGCTGGTGCGCAGCCGTCCCTACGTGATCGTCGGCGCCTTCGTGGTCGGCGCGGTGCTGACCCCGCCCGACGTGCTGAGCCAGGTCATGCTGGCGGTGCCGATGTGCCTGCTCTACGAGGT
>CAZTNB010000068.1:7090-15391 GCA_964614825.1 uncultured Gammaproteobacteria bacterium | reverse complement strand
AGCGGATGGGAGGTGGTGAAGCGGATGCGGCCGATGCCCTCGATGCCGGCGATGACCTCGATCAGCAGCGCCAGGTCGGCGTGCCCGCCCTCGGCCAGCGCGCCGCGCCAGGCGTTGACGTTCTGGCCCAGCAGGTTGACCTCGCGCACGCCCCTGGCCGCCAGGGTGGCCACCTCGGCGAGCACGTCGTCGAAGGGCCGGCTGACTTCCTCGCCGCGCGTGTAGGGCACCACGCAGAAGCTGCAGTACTTGCTGCAGCCTTCCATGATCGAGACGAAGGCGCCGGGTCCCTCGACCCGTGGTTCGGGCAGGTGGTCGAACTTCTCGATCTCGGGGAAGGAGACGTCGACCTGCGGCCGTCGTTCCGCGCGCGCCGCCTCGATCAGCTGCGGCAGGCGGTGCAGGGTCTGCGGCCCGAACACCAGGTCCACGTGCGGCGCGCGGTCGATGATCGCCGCGCCCTCCTGGCTGGCGACGCAGCCGCCCACGCCGATCAGGAGCGCCGGGTTGCCGCGCTTGAGGGCCTTCCAGCGGCCCAGCTGCGAGAACACCTTCTCCTGTGCCTTCTCGCGGATCGAGCAGGTGTTGACCAGGATCACGTCGGCCTCGGCCTCGTCCTCGGTCAGGGCGAGGCCGTGCGAGGCCGCCAGCACGTCGGCCATGCGGGCCGAGTCGTACTCGTTCATCTGGCAACCGTGGGTCTTGATGTACAGCTTGCCGGTCACGCTTGGACCTTGAAAATCAAAGACTTGAGGGGCGGGCATTGTAGTGGCTCGCGGCCGGCGCAGCCACCACCGCGGAACTTGACCGGGTTCGCACCAGTCCCTGCAGGATCGTGGCAGAATCCCTGCCCAGTCAGGAACTTGGCCGCATGCTCGTGGGACGTCTGCCGGGGAGGGTCTGGGGGCTTGCCGGGGTCGCGCTCGCGGCCGCGCTGCTCGCGCCCGCCACCAGCGCCGGTTCCTCGATCCGCAAATGGGTCGACGCCAAGGGCGTAACCCACTACTCCAACGTGCCGGGCGACAGCGCCAAGGCGGCGCGACCGGCAACCACGGTGAGCGCCCAGCCCAGCGCGACGCGCGCCTCGATCTACAAGTTCACCGATGGCGCCGGCGTCACCCATTACACCGACCAGCGGCCGCGCAACCGCCAGTTCGTGGTGATCTCGGTCTACTGTCCGGCCTGCGACCCGCGCTCGCCGGTGGACTGGAACTCGACCCGGCTCAACCTCACGGCCTACGCCGACGAGATCAACCGGAGCGCGGCGGCCTGGGGCGTGGACCCGGCGCTGGTGCGCGCCATCGTGCACGCCGAGTCGGCGTTCAACCCGCAGGCGGAATCGCGCAAGGGCGCGCAGGGGCTGATGCAGCTGATGCCGGCCACCGCCGCGCAGTACGGCATCGCCGACGCCTTCGACGCGGCGAGCAACATCCGCGGCGGGGTGCAGCACCTCGCCGGCTTGCTCAAGACCTTCAACGGCGACGAGCGCCTCGCCGCCGCCGCCTACAACGCCGGCGAAGGCGCGGTGCGCAAGTACAACGGCGTGCCGCCGTACGAGGAGACCCGGGTCTACGTCGATCGGGTTGCCGTGCTGCGCCAGCGTTACCGCACCGATCTCGCGGTGGCCACCAGCACGCCTTCGCTCTAGCGGAGCGCGTCGGAACGCGCTCAGCGTTGCGCGGCCGGGCGCTCGATCAGGGTGAGTCGCACGTCCAGCGGCACGCCGGCGCGCTCGCCTTCCACGCGCACGGTGCTGGCGGGGGCCAGCAGCGACTCGGCGTTGTGCAGGTCGCTGGCGTCGAGGATGTCGGCGTTGTTGAACCGGCGCAGCACGTCGCCGGGGCGCAGGCCGGCCTGGTCGGCGGGACCGCCCGGCAACACGGCCACCAGCTGCACGCCGCGCAGCATGCCGTCGCTGACCGGCGAGGCCGATTGCGCCACGTCGGCGTAATCGGCGCCCATCCAGCCGCGGATCACGTGGCCGTGGTCGATGATCTGCTCCAGCACGCGGCCGGCAGCGCTGGCCGGGATCGCGAAGCTGATGCCCTGCACGCCGCGTTCGCGGCCGAATACCGAGGTGTTGATCCCGACCAGGTCGCCGCGCGCATTGACCAGCGCGCCGCCGGAGTTGCCGACGTTGACCGCGGCATCGGTCTGGATGAAATCCTCGTAGCGCGACAGGCTGAGCTGGTTGCGCCCGGTGGCGCTGACGATGCCGATGGTCACGGTCTGGCCGATGCCGAGCGGATTGCCGATCGCCAGCACCACGTCGCCCACCGCCAGCGCCTGTTCCGCCGGCACCGGTGCCGCCACCGGCAGGTTGCTGCCCTCGATCTTGAGCACGGCCAGGTCGGTGTCGCGGTCGGTGCCGACCACGCTGGCCGGGGTGATGCGGCCGTCGGAGAGCCCCACCAGTATGTCCTGCGCGCCCGCGATGACGTGGTGGTTGGTGAGCACGTAGCCGTCGGCGCGCACGATCACGCCCGAGCCCAGCCCGCGCCGGGGCACGCGTTGCGGCACCAGCGTGATGCCGGAGAAGCGCTGGAAGGTCGGGTCGGCGAAGATCTGGTAGGCGGGCTCCGCCACCATGATGCGCGTGTAGATGTTGACCACCGACGGCGCCGCGCGCGCCACCGCCTCGCGATAGGACGCGGGCCCCGCCGGCGGCGTCGCGGTCGCCGGCACCGGCGCGCTGCCGAAGCGCGCGGGCGCCAGCCGGGTGACCACGAAGGCGAGGGCCAGGCCGACGGTGGCGAACTGGAGCACGAAGCCGAGCGCGCGCAGCAGGCTCGCGCCCCGGTGGCGGGTGGTGGGCATGGCGCGATTGTGCACGCGGCGCGGGGCCGCCACCACGGCGAGCGGTGCCGGCGACCGCCCCGGCGGCCACGGCTGCGGCTGCAGGCGCGACCGCTCACGCGCCAGTCGCGACCGCGGCCGCGGTCGCGGAAAGGCGGCAACGGGTGCAGGCGCTGGCCGCGGCCGGGCCGATCGGCCCGCGCGGGGCGCCCGGGCGCCGCATCCGCGTTGTCTCGCTCAGCAGCCATCGTTTAGACTTGCGCGGTTACGCGGGCCTCGCGGCCTGGCTCCCGATTCCGATTCCTTCCCGGACGTTCCCATGGCTGAGCAAGGCGTCAACAACGGCCGGCGTCGCTTCCTGACCGCCACCACGGCGGTGGTCGGCGGCGTAGGCGCCCTCTACGCGGCGGTGCCGTTCGTCAAGAGCTGGCAGCCCAGTGCCCGCGCCAGGGTCGCCGGCGCGCCGGTGGAACAGGACATCGGCAAGCTCGAGGTGGGCCAGCGCCTGATCGTGCAATGGCGTGGCCAGCCGGTGTGGATCACCCGGCGCACGCCCGAGATGCTGGCCGCGCTGGCGGGGCTCGACGGCCGCCTGCGCGACCCCAACTCGGAAAACCTCGATCAGCAGCCCGAATACGCCAGGAACGCCACCCGCTCGATCAAGGCCGAGGTCCTGGTCCTGGTCGGCATCTGCACCCACCTCGGCTGCTCGCCGCTGTTCAAGCCCGAGATGGTCGCCGAGCCCTTCGATCCGGAATGGAAGGGCGGTTTCTTCTGCCCCTGCCACGGCTCGAAGTTCGACATGGCCGGGCGCGTGTACCAGGGCGTGCCGGCGCCGACCAACCTCAGGGTGCCGCCGCACATGTACGCGTCGGACACCCGCATCGTGGTCGGCGTCAACCCGCCGGCGAAGGCCTGAAGCCATGGCAGCCGTGAATCCGCGCCCGGGCCTGATCCAGGGCATCTCCAACTGGGTGACCGAACGCGCGCCGGGCCTGATGCCGGCGTACGAAAAGCACATGAGCGCGTACTACGCGCCGAAGAACTTCAACGTCTGGTACTACTTCGGCTCGCTGGCCATGCTGGTGCTGGTCAACCAGATCGTCACCGGCATCTGGCTGACGATGAGCTACAAGCCCAGCGCCGCCGAGGCCTTCGCCTCGGTCGAGCACATCATGCGCGACGTGGAGTGGGGCTGGCTGATCCGCTACATGCACTCCACCGGCGCGTCGGCCTTCTTCATCGTCGTCTACCTCCACATGTTCCGCGGGCTCATCTACGGCTCGTACCAGAAGCCGCGCGAGCTGGTCTGGCTGCTGGGCATGCTGATCTACGTGGTGCTGATGGCCGAGGCCTTCATGGGCTACGTGCTGCCCTGGGGCCAGATGTCCTACTGGGGCGCGCAGGTGATCACCTCGCTGTTCGGTGCCATTCCCTTCGTGGGCGAGCCGCTGGTCGAGTGGATCCGCGGCGACTTCCTGGTCTCCGACGCGACCCTCAATCGCTTCTTCGCCCTGCACGTGGTGGCGCTGCCGCTGGTGCTGCTGTTGCTGGTGGTGCTGCACCTGGGCGCGCTGCACGAGGTCGGCTCGAACAATCCCGACGGCGTCGACATCAAGAAGAAGAAAGGCGCCGACGGCGTCCCGCTCGACGGCATCGCCTTCCACCCCTACTACACGGTGAAGGACCTGTTCGGCGCCGGCTTCTTCATGATCGTCTGCGCCTTCATCATCTTCTTCGCGCCGACCTTCGGCGGCCTGTTCCTCGAGCACGACAACTTCACCGTCGCCGATCCGATGGTCACGCCCGCGCACATCAAGCCGGTGTGGTATTACACGCCGTTCTACGCCATGTTGCGCGCGATCCCGGACAAGCTCGCGGGCGTGATCGTGATGTTCGCCGCGGTCCTGATCCTGTTCTTCGTGCCGTGGCTGGACCGCAGCCCGGTGAAGTCGATCCGCTACCGCGGCTGGCCGTCGAAGGTGATGGTCGCCGGCCTGGTGGTTTCGTTCGTGTGGCTGGGCTACATCGGCGCCAACCCGCCGACCGACACCCTGACCACGATCGGCCAGATCCTCACGGCGTTCTACTTCTTCTTCTTCCTCGCCATGCCCTGGTGGTCGCGGATGGGCAAGACCAAGCCCGTTCCCGACCGCGTGACGATGCCGCACTGAGCCCGCCATGAAGAAGACGCTGACCGTCCTGTTCGCCCTGCTGGCACTGCCCGGCTTCGCCTCCGCCGCCGGCGGCGGCGAGGCCGCTCCCGCGGCCTCCAACGCCAACCTCAACGACGCCGCCTCGTTGCAGCGCGGCGCCAGGTTGTTCATGAACTACTGCGCGTCGTGCCACTCGATCGAGTTCATGCGCTACGCGCGCATCGCCGACGACCTGGGCCTGAGCGAAGAGCAGGTCATGCGGAACCTCAACTTCACCGGGGCCAAGTTCGGCGAAACGGTGACGGTGGCGATGGACAGCGCCGACGCCACCCAGTGGTTCGGCAAGGCGCCGCCGGACCTGTCGTTGACCGCGCGCGCGCGCGGCGTCGACTGGATCTACGACTACCTCAAGTCCTTCTACTGGGACGAGAAGACCGCCACGGGCTGGAACAACACGCGCCTGCCCAACGCCAGCATGCCGCACGTGCTGTGGGAACTGCAGGGCATCCAGCGCCCGGTCTACGCCACCGGCGCCGACGGCGCCACCGTGGTCAGCGGCTTCGTCCTCGACGACGCCGGCAAGGCCAAGGCGGCGGCCTACGACGAGGTGGCGCGCGACATCGCCAACTTCATGCAGTACGTCGGCGAGCCTGCTGCATTGCAGCGCCAGGCCCTGGGCGCCTGGGTGGTGCTGTTCCTGGCCCTGTTCACCTTCATCGCCTGGCTGCTCAAGCGCGAGTTCTGGAGCGACTTGCACTAAGGGGCAGGTGCGCGGTCGATCACGGGTCGGCGGGGCCCGGAACCAGCGCTGGCGCGGGCTCCGCGCACCCGCGAGTGGCATCGAATCGCGGCGTCGGCGGCTTCCCGACCCTGTCGGGGCGGTGTAGGCTTGAGCCGTCCCGGGTGGGGGCGGGCCCTCCCCTTGGCCGGGCGCCGGCCCGGTGTCATGGGGGGAGATCGTCCGGTGAGCAATGCGCTCGCAAGCTGGGGTAAACGCAAGCCTTCCGCGAGCATCCGCTCACGGACGGTGCTGACCCTTTTTTCGGGCAAGGACGACCTCGCCAGCCACCGGGCGCGCCTGGTCCTGGCCGCCAAGGGCGTGTCGTACGAGCTGGTGATCGTCGATCCGGCGGATCCGCCCGAGGACCTGCTCGACCTCAATCCGTACCACTCGGTGCCGACCCTGGTCGATCGCGACCTGGTGCTCTACGACGTCGACGTGATCGCCGAGTACCTCGACGAGCGCTATCCGCACCCGCCGTTGATGCCGGTGGACCCGCTGTCGCGCGCGCGCATCCGGCTCGGCGTGTCGCGCCTGGACCGCGACTGGTTCGGGTACGTCGAGACCATCCGCAGCGGCACCAAGAGCACCACCGAGACCGCGCGCAAGCGGCTGCGCGAGGGGCTGGTCGCCAGCGTGCCGGTGTTCAAGGCTTCGAAGTTCTTCCTCAACACCGAGATGAGCCTGGCCGACTGCGCGCTGGCGCCGCTGCTGTGGCGCCTGCCCAGCCTGGGCGTGGTGCTGCCGCGCGAGGCGCAGGTGATCACCGACTACGGCGAGCGCATCTTCCGCAGCCCCGGCTTCGCGCGCAGCATGACCGAGGAGGAGAAGGCGCTGCGTCCGCAGTGACCCGCCGGCCATGTCCGCAGCCGCCAACAAGATGAGCTCCAACCGGCCGTACCTGATCCGCGCGATGTACGACTGGATCAGCGACAACGGCCTGACCCCGTACCTGCTGGTCGACGCGCGGGCCGAGGGCGTGCGGGTGCCGAGCGGGGCGGTCAAGGATGGCCAGGTGGTGCTCAACGTCGCCGTGCGCGCGGTGTCCGACCTCGAACTCGGCAACCAGCGCATCCGGTTCATGGCCCGCTTCTCGGGCGTGAGCCACGAGGTCGAGGTGCCGGTGGGCGCGGTGCTGGCGATCTACGCGCAGGAGAACGGCCAGGGCATGATGTTTCCCGCGGACGGCGCGCCGCAGCCGCCGGCGCCGGAACCGGAGAAGCCCACCACCCCGCAGCGCAAGGGCCCGCAGCTGCGCGTGGTGAAGTAGCACGTGCGTCGCGCCGGCGGCAAATCGCGGCGCTCGGCGCCGCCATCGCCGGGCCGGCGCCCTCGACCGGACGTGGCGACCGTCGAAACGTGATCCGGGCCTCACAATCACGCGGGTCCGCGGCCGGCGACCGTGCGCGGGTGCGCGGGTCGCGCCCCGGCGTGCCGCTACACTGGGCATTGCCATGGCCACGGACGGTGGACGGGAGGCGCGGTCGCTCGTGATCCAGATTCCCGGTTACTTCATCCAGCGCACGATCGGCACCGGCGGCATGGCCACGGTGTACCTCGCCGTGCAGGCGTCGCTCGAGCGCGAGGTCGCGCTCAAGGTGATGAATCCCAGCCTGGCGGCCGACCCCAACTTCTCGCGCCGCTTCCTCCAGGAAGCGCGCACGCTGGCCTCGCTGTCGCACCCGAACATCGTCGCGGTGTACGACGTCGGCGCCACCGATGGCCAGCTCAACTATTTCTCGATGCAGCTGCTGCCGCGCGGCGACTTCGCCCACCGCATCCGCGAGGGCATCGGCGAGGCCGAGATCGCGCGCGTGCTGCGCGGAGTCGGCGCCGCGCTGGGGTTCGCCCATGGCCGCGGCTTCGTGCACCGCGACGTGTCGCCGGCCAACGTGCTGTTCGACGCCAACGACCATCCCATCCTCACCGACTTCGGCATCGCGCGGGCGGTGGCGCGCAGTTCGCGCCTGACCACCGGCGGCATGAGCGTGGGCACCAGCCACTACATGAGCCCGGAGCAGGCGCGCGGCGGCGACGTGGACGCGCGCTCCGACATCTATTCGCTGGGCGCGGTCACGGTCGAGGCCCTGACCGGCAAGCCACCCTACGACGGCGAGGACGGCTTCGCCATCGCCTATGCCCACGTGTTCGAGCCGGTGCCGCAGCTGCCGCCGGCGCTGGCGCACTGGCAGCCGCTGGTGGAGCGGGCGCTGGCCAAGGATCCGCGCGAGCGCTTCGCCGACGTCGCCGCCTTCCTCGAGGCGCTGGACGAGGTCGCGGGCAAGGCGCCGATCAGCCTCACCGGCCGGCTGCCGGCGGTGGCTTCGACCATCGCATTGCCGACCTCGCGCGGCGGCAGCGGCGAGCGTGCGGCCGCGCCGGCCGATGCGCCGCCGTCGCAACCGGCGCCGGATCGCGACGCCGCGACGCGGGTGACGCCGCGACCCGCGGCCGCGGGCGCCGATGCGACCGCCCCGGGCGCGCGCCGCTGGTTGCCGTGGGCCGGCATCGGGGCCGGCGTGGTCCTGTTGCTGGCGGCGGTGGCACTGTGGGTGTTGCGCGACGACG
>CAZTNB010000068.1:0-6990 GCA_964614825.1 uncultured Gammaproteobacteria bacterium | reverse complement strand
GACGATGCCCCGGCGCCGGCGCTGGACGCCACGGCAACCGACGATCCCGAAGCCTTGCGCGTCGCCCTGGCCACGACCGTGGTCGACCCGATCAACCTGCTGTTCGCGCTGGGCCAGGCCGACCTCGCGGCGACGCGGCTCGCGCAGCCGCCGGGACGCAACGCGCTGGAACGCTACACGCAGGCGCTGGCGCTGGCCGAGCATTTCGAGGCGCCGCGCGACGTGGAGAAGGCCAAGGCCGGCATCGTCGCCACCGCCGCGGGCTACGTCGACCTCGGCGAGAAGGCGCTGGGGGAAGGCCGGCAGGCCGAGTTCCTCGACTACCTGCGCCGCGCCGACCAGATCGCCGCCGGCCTGCCCGAGGGTGCCGAGACGCGCAAGCGCGTCGCCACGCGCCTGGGCGGGCTGCGCGACGCCGCGCTGGCCGAAGGCGACGCCGCGGCCAGGGCCTGGGACAAGGCAGCGGCCGAAGCGGCGTACCAGCGCGCGCTGTCCTACGACCCGGCGTCCAAGGCGGCGCAACGCGGGCTGGCCGGCGCGGCCCGCATCGGCAGCGTCGGCTTCGCGTTCAAGGACCCGCGCAAGGGCGGCGGCGACGGTCCGGAAATGGTGATCGCGAGCGTCGGCGGCAAGCGCCTCGCGGTGGCGCGCGACGAAACCACGCTGGCCGGGTTCAGGGAATACTGGAGTGCCGACGGCGCGCGCGCCCGCGGCGGCGAGCGACCCGCGTGCCGCGACCGCGAGTCCTTCTTCCGCAGTTCGCGCAAGACCAGCTTCGAGTCCCCGGGCTTTGCCCAGGCCGCCAGCCATCCGGTGGTGTGCGTGAGCTGGGACGATGCCAGCGACTACGCGCGCTGGCTGTCGGCCGCCACCGGCAAGCGCTACCGCCTGCCGAGCTCGGCCGAGTGGACCGCGCTGGCGCCGCGCGCGAGCGAGCCGTGCAAGGCCAATCTCGCCGACGCGAGCTACAACGCGAAGTATCGCGAGCGCGCCGCCTTCGATTGCGACGACGGCAACGCCGAGACCGCGCCGGTGCGGCGCTTTGATGCCTCGGCGGCCGGTGTGTACGATATCGCGGGCAACGTGCGCGAGTGGGTCTCCGATTGCGCGCAGGGCTGCAAGCAACACCTTGCGCTGGGCAGTTCCTGGGCCAGTCCCGGGGACGAGTCCGACCCGCAGCAGCGCGAGGCCTTCGGCGCCGACGTGGCGTCCAACACGGTCGGTTTCCGCGTGGTGCGCGAGGTCGATTGACGCCGGCGCGTGCCGGCATCCGCTGCTGGGGGGACGATCATCCATGAAGCTGCTTTTCCCGAATGGCGAGCACGGCCCGGTCGAGCTCAAGGAAGGGTTCACGCGGGTCGGCAGCGCCGCCAGCGCCGACATCGCGCTGGTCGCGCCCGGCATCGCCGCGCAGCACTGCGAGATCGAGCATCGCGGCCTGACCGCGACCATCCGCATCGCCGACCCGAAGAACGTGGTCGTGGTCAACGGCAAGCAGGCCAACGCGGCGGCGGCGATCAAGCCCGGCGACCTGGTCCTGTTCGCCAAGGTCGGCGCGCGCGTGGTCGCGGTGGAGAAGCCCGCCAGCGCCGCGCGCAAGGACGACGAGGAGAACGACGGCCGCACGCGCGTGCGCATGGCGCTGCCGCGCTACGTGCTGCGCGGCGTCTCCGGCACCACCTTCGGCAAGACCTTCCCGCTGTTCGGCACCATGACCGTGGGACGCCAGAGCGACTGCGACATCAGCGTGCCGGGCGAGGAGATCTCGCGCCACCACGCCAAGCTGCAGGTGATGCCGGACGGCATCGCGGTCGAGGACCTCGGCTCCGCCAACGGCACCTTCATCAACGGCAAGCGCGTCCACCAGGGCATGCTCAAGCCGGGCGAGGAACTGCGCCTGGACACGGTGCGCTTCCTGCTCGCCGCGCCGGGCCTCGAGCCGAAGGCGGCGCCGGTCAAGCCGGCGCCGGCCGCGGCGCCGTCGACCAAGGCGGCAGCCGCGCCGGCGGCGCCCGCCGCGCAGCCCGGCGGCGGCTTCAAGTGGTTCGTGCTGGCGCTGCTGGTGCTGGCGGCCGCCGGCACCGGCGCGCTCTGGTACTTCGGCTACCTGCCGCCGAAGTAGGACCGGCGCGGCGGCGTCGCCGGCGCCGCGCGACGTTCAGGCGCCCGGGGGCTGCATGCGCATCGAGAGGTCGATCGCGCGCACGTGCTTGGTCAGCGCGCCGATCGAGATGCAGTCGACGCCGGTCTCGGCGATGCCGCGCACGCGCGCCAGGTCGACGCCGCCGGACACCTCCAGCGGGCAGCGGCCGGCGGCGAGTTGCACCGCCTCGCGCAGCAGTTCCGGGGCGAAGTCGTCCAGCAGCACGCGGTCCACGCCGGCGGCGAGCGCCTGCGCGAGTTCTTCCAGGCTTTCGACCTCGACTTCCAGGAACAGGCCGGGCGCGACCTGCCGCGCCCGCGCCACGGCCGCCGCGATGGAGCCGGCCGCGGCGATGTGGTTCTCCTTGACCAGGATCGCGTCGTACAGGCCCATGCGGTGGTTGCGTCCGCCGCCGCAGCGCACCGCGTACTTCTGCGCCAGGCGCAGCCCGGGCACGGTCTTGCGCGTATCGAGGATGGAGGCGCGGGTACCGGCCACCGCGGCCACGTAGGCCGCGGTCGTGGTGGCGGTGCCGGACAGCGTCTGCAGGAAATTGAGCGCGCTGCGCTCGGCGCTGAGCAGGGCGCGGGCCTGTCCGCGCAGGCGGCACAGGGTGGCGCCGGCGGGCACCCGCGTGCCGTCGGCATGCCGCCACTCGACCAGCACCGCGGGATCGAGCGCGCGAAAGCAGGCCTCGGCCCACGCCGTGCCGCACAGCACCGCCGTCTCGCGGGTCACGATCGCGGCCTCCACCACGCGCTCCGGCACCAGCGCGGCGGTCGCGTCGCCGCCGCCGAGGTCCTCCGCCAGGGCGCGGCGCACGTCCTCGGCGACCGCGTTCGCATCCGGCGCCGGCAGCGTGGCGCTCATGGGCGCGGCACGCGCGCCGCGGGCGTTGGCAGCGGCGCCGCCATCGCGCTCAGCGCGGGAAGTCCTGCATCTGCAGGGTGCCGATGGCCTCGTCCGGCAACATGACCGGGATGCCGTCGTCGATGCGGTAGATCACCTTGCCGTCGCTGGTGATCAGGCCCTCGTCGAGGGCCGCGGTCACGGCCACGCCACGCACCGTCTGCACGCCGCCGGCGGCGATGCGCCGGTTCAGCTCGGCCAACTGGTGCCGGCCCAGCGGCACCACCGGCACCTTGCTCACCGGGCAGCACAGGATTTCGAGCAGGCGGCGGTCGACGGCCATGGGGCATCGTGGCAGTGGGCGGGATGCCGCTACCATAGCGTTTTCGGAAAGCACCGGCCATGTCCCAAGCCCTGTCAGCAGCCCCCCGCATCGGCGTGGTGATGGGTTCCCGGTCGGACTGGGAAACGCTCAAGCCCGCGTCCGACACGCTGGACATGCTGGGCATCGCCCACGAGGTCCAGGTGGTGTCGGCGCACCGCACGCCCGACCTGCTGTTCGCCTATGCCGAGGGCGCGCGCCCGCGCGGGCTGCGCGCGATCATCGCCGGCGCCGGCGGCGCGGCGCACCTTCCGGGCATGCTGGCGGCGAAGACCGCGGTGCCGGTGCTCGGCGTGCCGGTGGCCTCGAAGGCGCTCAACGGCCTCGACTCGCTGCTGTCGATGGTGCAGATGCCGGGCGGCGTGCCGGTGGCGACCTTCGCCATCGGCGGCGCCGGGGCCATGAACGCGGCGCTGTTCGCCGCCGCGCTGCTGGCGGCGGACGATCCGCAGGTCGCGCGGGCGCTGGACGACTTCCGCCGTTCGCAGACCGAGCGGGTGCTGGCCAAGCCCGACCCGCGCGTGGCCTGAGCCTCCCGGCATGAGCACGGTCGGGATCCTGGGCGGCGGCCAGCTCGCGCGCATGCTGGCGCTGGCCGGCGCGCCGCTGGGCCTGCGCTTCCGCGTCGTCGACAGCGTGGCCGACGCCTGCGCCGGCCAGGTGGCGCCGCTGCTGCTGGCCGACTACACCGACCTCGACGCGCTGGCCGGCTTCGCGCGCGAGGTCGAGGTCGCGACCTTCGACTTCGAGAACGTGCCGGCGCAGACGGCGCAGTGGCTGGCGCAGCGCGTGAAGGTGTTCCCGAACCCGCGCGCGCTGGCGCTGGCGCAGGACCGCCTGGCGGAGAAGGAGCTGTTCCGCGCGCTGGGCATGGACACGCCGGCGTTCCAGCCGGTCGAGAGCCGGGCCGACCTCGAACAGGCGGTGCTGCGCATCGGCTGTCCCGCGATCCTCAAGACGCGGCGGCTGGGCTACGACGGCAAGGGCCAGTTCCGCCTGCGCGCGCCCGCGGACGTCGAGCCGGCCTGGCGCGCGCTGGGTGGCGTGCCGCTGATCCTCGAGGCCTTCGTGCCGTTCGAGCGCGAGGTCTCGGTGGTGGCGGTTCGCGGGCGCGATGGCGAGTTCCGCACCTGGCCGCTGACCCAGAACTGGCATGCCGACGGCATCCTCTCGGCCAGCCTCGCGCCGGCGCCGCGCAGCGACGGCATCGGCGGCCGCGCGGTCGAGTGCGCGCGCCGGATCGCGACCGAGCTCGACTACGTGGGCGTGTTCGCGCTGGAGCTGTTCGTGCACCAGGGCCGCCTGCTCGCCAACGAGATGGCGCCGCGGGTGCACAACTCCGGCCACTGGACCATCGAGGGCGCGGGCGCGAGCCAGTTCGAGAACCACCTGCGCGCGGTGCTGGGCATGCCGCTGGGCGACACCACGGCGCGCGGCACCGCGGTGATGCTCAACTGGGTGGGCGAACTGCCGGCGCGCGATCCGGTGCTGGCCGAGGCCATCGCCCACTGGCACGACTACGGCAAGTCGCCGCGCGCCGGGCGCAAGGTCGGCCACGCGACGATCTGCGGGCCCGATTCGCGCCAGGTGGCGGCGACGCTGGAGCGCCTCGGTCGCGCGCTGCAGCGCACGGCGCAGGTCGCGCCGGTGCTCGCGGCGCTGGGCGAAGCGGGGCGCCCGTAGCGGCGCACGCGGTGCGCCGTCACGGCCGCGCGATCCGACGCCTAGGCCATCTGCGCGCCGGCGAACTCCCAGTTCACCAGGTTCCAGTACGACTCGACGTACTTGGCGCGGGCGTTGCGGTAGTCGATGTAGTAGGCGTGCTCCCACACGTCGCAGGTCAGCAGCGGGCGGTCGGCGCCGGTCAGCGGCGTGGCCGCGTTCGAGGTGCTGACGATGCCCAGGGTGCCGTCCGGACGCTGCACCAGCCAGGCCCAGCCCGAGCCGAAGGTGCCGATCGCGGCCTGGCTGAACTTGTCCTTGAACTCCTGGAACGAGCCGAACGACTTCCGGATCGCGTCGGCCAGCTTGCCGCCGGGCTCGCCGCCGCCCTTGGGCGAGAGCGAGTTCCAGTAGAAGGTGTGGTTCCAGATCTGGGCGGCGTTGTTGAACATGCCGCCCTGCGACTTGCGCACCACGTCCTCCAGCGCCATGGCCTCGAACTCGGTGCCCTTGGCGAGGTTGTTGAGGTTGGTGACGTAGGTCTGGTGGTGCTTGCCGTAATGGAAGTCGATGGTCTCGGCCGAGATGTGCGGGGCGAGGGCATCGCGGGCGTAGGGCAACGGGGGCAGTTCGAAGGCCATGGCGTGGCTCCCTGGGGCTGGCGGGCGAATGGGCCGGCAAGTCTATGCT
Organism: uncultured Gammaproteobacteria bacterium; assembly: GCA_964614825.1. Classification (GTDB taxonomy): domain Bacteria; phylum Pseudomonadota; class Gammaproteobacteria; order Xanthomonadales; family Ahniellaceae; genus JAGOEZ01. The sequence continues at coordinate 1,264 of CAZTNB010000068.1, read as the reverse complement.
TGCCGGCGGCGCGAGGGAATCGGTCCGGCGCCGCTCGGCTACAATGGGCGCCTTCGCGTCGCGGCCGGGTGGTCGCCGCAGCCCCCGAGGATTCCGATGGACGTCATGGCCCGCATCAAGGCGACGATCGAGTCGCATCCCATCGTGCTGTTCATGAAGGGCACGCCGCAGTTCCCCATGTGCGGCTTCTCCAGCCGCGCGGTGCAGGCGCTCAACGAGGCCGGCGCCGACTACCACACGGTCAACGTGCTGGAGGACGCCGAAGTGCGGGCCAACCTGCCGCGCTACGCCAACTGGCCGACCTTCCCCCAGCTGTACATCAACGGCGAGCTGATCGGCGGCTGCGACATCACCCTGGAGCTGCACGCCAAGGGCGAACTGCGCAGCATGGTGTCCGAGGCGCAGCGCGCCTGACCATGGAAGCGGTCGCCCTGCCCGCGGGCGCAGCGCTGCGGCCGGGCGACTTGCGCGACCGCGTCGTGCTGGTCACCGGCGCGTCCGGCGGCCTCGGCCGTGCCGCCGCGCTGGCGCTGGGCGCGGCCGGCGCGACCGTGGTGCTGCTGGGGCGGCGCGTGCCGAAGCTGGAGCGCGTGTACGACGAACTGGTCGCCGCCGGCGCGCCCACGCCGGCGATCTATCCGCTGGACCTGGAGGGCGCCAGCCCCGCCGACTACGAGCAGGCGCTGGAGACCATCGGCCGCGAGTGCGGCCGGCTCGACGGCCTGCTGCACGCGGCCGCGCATTTCGGCGGCCTGGTGCCCTTCGCGCAGGTCGATCCGCTGGAATGGGTGCGCGGCCTGCACGTGAACCTGGGCGCGGCGGCCCTGCTGACGCAGGCCGCGCTGCCGCTGCTGCAGGCGGCGCCGGACGCTGCCGTGGTGTTCGTGCTCGATCCAGTGGCCCGGCCCGCGCGCGCCTACTGGGGGCCCTACGCCGCCGCCAAGCGCGGGCTCGAGGCGCTGGCCGAGACCCTGGCCCAGGAATTCGAGTCCGGGCCGTTGCGGATCCACGCGATCGCGCCGGGCCCGATGCGCACGCCGCTGCGCGCGCGGGCCTGGTTCGCGGAAGATCCCGCCACGCAGGCGCCGCCCGAGGCGGCCGCCGCGCCTTGCGCCTGGCTGTTCGCGCCGGCGGCGTCGTTGCTGCGCAACCGCACCCTGGCGCTGGCCGGAGCCTGAGCCGATGGACACGATGTCGGCGGCGCTCACGCTGTTCCTGATCATGGACCCGCTGGGCAACATCCCGCTGTTCCTGGCCCTGCTCA
>CAZTNB010000067.1:0-15398 GCA_964614825.1 uncultured Gammaproteobacteria bacterium | reverse complement strand
ACGACTTGTTGATCAGCGGGAAGTCGGGAACGATGTTGCCGATCACCGCGTGCTCCAGCGCCGGCCAGTTCTGCCACGAGGGATCGTGCGCATGGCAGCGGCGGATGCCGCCGCCGGCGCCGGTCTCGAGCGCGATGAACACCGGCCCGCGCCAGCCCTCGACCAGGCCGCAGCCGAAGGCATCGCCCGGCACCGGCGGCAGCGCGGCGCGATTGGCGCCCGCGGGCAGCGCCTGCGCCAGCAGCCGGCACAGGCGCAGCGATTCGAGCGCCTCGTCGAAGCGCACGGCCACGCGCGCCGCCACGTCGCCCTCGCTGCGCACCGCGCGCTGCACCGCGAGGCGCTCGTAGGGCGCATGCACGCGGTCGCAGCGCAGGTCGGCGGGCAGGCCGCTGGCACGGGCGGCGAAGCCGAGCACGCCGAGCCGGCGCGCCAGTTCGAGCCCGAGCACGCCGCACGCGGCGAAGCGGTCCTGCACGCCGGCGTGGTCGGCGTAGATCTCGCGCAGGCGCCGCACCTCCGCGTCCAGCGTCGCGCACTGCGCCACCAGCGCGGCGGCGGCATCGGGGTCGAGGTCGAAGGCGACGCCGCCGGGCTCGATCGCGTCCAGCCAGTAGCGTTGCCCGGCGATCACGGCGTTGAGCCGCAGCAGGTCCTCCTTGAGGCGCATGAACTGGCCCAGGCCGAAGGCGAAGCCGGCGTCGTTGCCGAGCGCGCCGAGGTCGCCGAGGTGGTTGGCGAGGCGCTCGCGCTCCAGCGCCAGGGCGCGCAGGGCCAGCGCGCGCGACGGCGGCTGCACCCCGCAGATCGATTCCAGCGCCATGCAATAGGCCCACGAGTACGCCACCGCGGAGTCGCCGCTGACCCGCGCCGCGAGGCGGCGACCCTCGACCGCCGGCAGCGCCTCGAAGCGCTTCTCGATGCCCTTGTGCACGTAGCCCAGGCGCTCCTCCAGGCGCAGCACCTTCTCGCCCACCACCGAGAAACGGAAGTGGCCGGGCTCGATGATGCCGGCGTGCACCGGGCCGACCGCGATCTCGTGCACGCCCTCGCCCTCGACGCGCACGAAGGGATAGGCGTCGACCGCGTCATCGTCCGGCGCGGCGGCGTGGTCCCGGCGCAGCGGATGGGTATCCTCGGGCCAGGCCGCGTGGCGCAGCCATGGCCGCGTACCGCCGCCCAGCGGGCGCACGCCGACCAGGTCGCAGGCGGCGCGTTCCATGCGCTCGGCGCACGCGTGCCATGCCTTGAGCGTGGGTGCGCGCGGCGTGTCGCCACGCAACGCGAGCCGCAGGATCGACAGCGAAGCGCCGCCGAGGTAGGCCGCGTGCACCGCGTAGCCGCCCTCGCGGTCGCGCTCGTCGCTGGCCCACAGCGCCAGCAGCGTCTCGCCGCGCTCGCGCCGGGCCTGCGCCTCGGCCACCCACTGCGCGGCGTCGACCGCGACCGGCCGCACCGGCGCGGCGCCCGGCAGCGGGTCGTCGGTGGAGGCGGCGGGGGCGGGCAGTGGATCCATGTTCAGTCCAGCAATTGCGCCGCCAGCCGGTACCAGTCGGCCAGGAAGGGCGGGATGTAGAGGCCGAGCACCAGCACCAGCGCCAGGTGCGCGAACACCGGCAGCAGCGCCGGCCGCTGCGGCAACGGGCGCACCGTGGGCTCGCCGAACACCATCGGCTGCACCTGGCGGAACACCGCCGCGAAGGCCACGCCCAGCGCCAGCAGCAGGATCGGCGTGGCCCATGGCTGCTGCTGCATCGCCGTGGTCAGGATCAGGAACTCGCTGGCGAACACGCCGAACGGCGGCATGCCCAGGATCGCCAGCGAGCCCAGCATCAGCCCCCAGCCGATGCTGGGGCTCAGCACCAGCAGGCCGCGGATGTCGTCCATCAGCTGGGTGCCGGCCTTCTGCGTCGCGTGGCCGACGGCGAAGAAGATCGCGCTCTTGGTGAGCGAGTGCACCGTCATGTGCAGCAGTCCGGCGAAGTTGGCCACCGGACCGCCCATGCCGAAGGCGAAGGTGATGATGCCCATGTGCTCGATCGACGAATAGGCGAACAGGCGCTTGATGTCCTTCTGGCGCCACAGGAAGAACGCCGCCAGCACCACCGACAGGAGGCCGAAGAACATCAGCATCTGGCCCGGCAGCGCCGAGCGCACGCTGCCCTCGACCAGGACCTTGCAGCGGATCACCGCGTAGAGCGCCACGTTGAGCAGCAGGCCCGACAGCACCGCCGACACCGGCGTCGGGCCCTCGGCGTGCGCGTCCGGCAGCCAGTTGTGCAGCGGCGCCAGGCCGACCTTGGTGCCGTAGCCCACGAACAGGAACACGAAGGCGATCGCGAGCACGGTGGGCTCGAGCTGGCCCTTGACCGCGTCGAGGTGGGTCCACAGCAGCGCGGTCATGCCGTGCGAGCCCAGCACCCTCTCCGCGGCGAGGTACAGCAGCACGGTGCCGAACAGGGCCAGCGCGATGCCGACGCCGCACAGGATGAAGTACTTCCATGCCGCCTCCAGGCCGGCCGGCGTGCGGTACAGCGACACCAGCAGCACGGTCGACAGCGTGGCCGCCTCCATCGCCACCCACAGGATGCCCATGTTGTTGGTCAGCAGCGCCAGCAGCATGGTGAACATGAACAGCTGGAACATGCCGTGGTACAGGCGCAACCGCCGCGGCGACAGCCTGCCGTGGTGCGCCTCGATGCGCATGTAGGGGCGCGAGAACAGCGCCGTGGTGAAGCTGATGAAGGCGGTCAGCGCGACCAGGAACACGTTGAAGGGATCGACGAAGAACTGCTCGTTCCAGAACAGCTGCGGGCCCTGCGCGATCACCCGCGCGGTCAGCGCGCAGCCGGCGCCGAAGGTGGCGAGGCTGATCGCCACGTTGAGCTCCGGCGCCCACCGCCGCGCGCCGAACAGGGCCAGCAACGCGGCGCCCAGCAGCGGCATTCCCAGCAGCGCGGCGAGCTCCATCGCGGCTAGTCCTCCCTGAGCCGCTCGAGGTGGTGCAGGTCGAGGCTGTCGAACTGCTCCCGGATCTGGAAGAAGAAGATGCCGAGGATCACCACGCCGATCAGCACGTCCAGCGCCACCCCGAGCTCGACCACCATCGGCATGCCGTAGGTGGCGCTGGTGGCGGCGAAGAACAGGCCGTTCTCCATGGCCAGGAAGCCGATCACCTGCGAGATCGCCTTGCGCCGGGTGATCATCATCAGGAAGGACAGCATCACCACCGCGATCGCGATGCCCAGCGTGCTGCGGGTCACGGTGCTGGCCAGCGCCGAGATCGGTTGCGCCAGGCCGAAGGCGAACACCACCAGGGCCAGTCCCGCGATCATCGTCGCCGGGATGTTGAGCAGCGGCTCGGTGTCCCAGCGCACCGCGAGGCGGCCGATCAACCGGTACAGCACCACGGGGACCACGATCACCTTGAGCAGCAGGGTCAGCGCCGCCGAGTAGTAGAGGTGCTGCTGCCCGGTCCCCACCGCCACCGCCAGGGTCGAACCGACCAGCGCCGCACCCTGCCAGGCGTAGAGGTCGACCAGGGACAGGATGCGGCGCTGCGCCAGCATCGCGAACGACAGCAGCAGCAGCAGTGCCGCGAACACGTTGATCAGTTGCGCCGAGAGCGGCAGGGCATGCATCGGTTCAGGCTCCCAGCAGCAGGTGCACGAGCAGGCCGAGCACGGCCAGCATGAAGGCCATGGCCAGGAACTCCGGCGCGCGGAAGATGCGCAGCTTGGCGCTGGTGGTCTCGACCAGCGCCAGCACCGCGCCGGCCAGCGCGAGCTTGAGCGCGAGCCAGCCAAGCGCCGGAAGCAGCGCGGCCGGCGACGCGCCGGCGGGCGCGAGGCCCCAGGGCACGAACAGGGCGAAGCCGATGCAGGCGTAGTTGAACAGCTTGAGCGCCGCGGCCCATTCGATCAGGGCGAGGTGGCGGCCGGAGTACTCCAGCACCATCGCCTCGTGGATCATGGTCAGCTCGAGGTGGGTGGCCGGGTTGTCGATCGGGATGCGCGCGTTCTCGGCCAGCAGCACCATGACGAAGGCCACGCCGGCGAAGGCCAGGCTGGGGTACAGGGCGAGCTCGCGCGCCGAGAGCGTGGCGGCGATGGTCGGCAGCGCGGTGCTGCCGGCGATCAGCGACGCGGTGAAGATCACCATCAGCAGCGCCGGCTCGGCCAGGAAACCGACCATCATCTCGCGCCGCGCGCCCAGCGTGCCGAAGGCGGTGCCGATGTCCATCGCGGCGAGCGCGATGAACACGCGCGCGGTGGCGAACAACCCCACCAGCGCGATCGCGTCCGCGGCCGCCGCGAACGGCATCTCGGTGCCCAGCGAGGGCACGATGGCGGCGGCGGTGGCCATGGTGCCGAACAGCACGTAGGGCGCGCGCCGGTACAGCGGCGAGGCCTGCTCGGCCAGCACCAGCTCCTTGCGCGCCAGCTTGTACAGCATGCGGTAGGGCTGCAGCAGCGGCGGCGCCGAGCGGTTCTGCAACCACGCGCGGCACTGGCCAACCCAGCCCATGAACAGCGGCGCCATGGCGACCACCGCCACCACTTCGACCAGCTGCGCGAGCGTGCCGGTGGCGTTCACAGCACGATCAGCAGCAGCGCCGCGAGGGTGATGAAGCTGTACAGCAGGTACGTGGCGATGCGGCCGCGCTGCAGGCGGCCGATCAGCTCCGCCAGCCACTGCACCGCGCGCGCCAGCGGTTCGTACAGGCCGAACCAGAAGCGGTCCTCGACCGTCACCACGTAGCGCGGTTCGGCGTCGTCGGGCGAGGGCAGCTGGCGCCGCATGCGGAACGCGGGCCCGAACATGTGCCGGATCGGCTGGCCGAAGCCCTCGGCGGTGTCCTGCATGCGCGCGCCGAGGCCGGGGAAGCCGCAATCCCACGGCGGCACCCGCCGCACCGGCACCCGGAACAGCGCCCGCACCACCACGAAGCTGGCCGCGATCACCGCCAGGGTGCCGGCGAGGAACAGCACCGGTGCGTACGAGGCGCGCCCCGGTGCCATCGGCGCGAGCCACAGCGCACTGGCGCCATGCCGCTCCACCGCCGCCCCCGCCAGCAGCGTGGTGACCGGCGACAGCAGGTCGAGCACCCACACCGGCGCCAGGCCGAGCACGATGCAGGCCAGCGCCAGCCAGGCGAGGCCGGCGCGCTCGAACAGGCCGCAATCGCGTGCCTGCGCCAGCCGCGCCTCGCGCGGCTGGCCGAGGAAGATCACGCCGTAGAACTTCACCATCACGTAGGCGGCCAGGGCCGCGGTCAGCGCCAGCACCGCGGCGCCGACCGGGATCAGCATGTTGGCGAAGGCCTGCGGGATCGTCGGCGTGAACAGGAACGACTGCAGCAGCAGCCACTCCGACACGAAGCCGTTGAGCGGCGGCAGGCCGGCGATTGCCAGCGTGCCCACCAGCCCCAGCCATGCCACCCACGGCATGTGGCGCATCAGGCCGCCGAGCCGGCCGAAGTTGCGTTCGTGGGTGGCGTGCAGGACGGCGCCGGTGACCAGGAACAGCAGGCTCTTGAAGCAGGCGTGGTTGAGCGCGTGGTACAGGGTGGCCGCCAGCGCGAGCGCCGCGAGCGGCAACAGCCCGAAGGCGCGGAACACGATGGCGAGGCCGATGCCGGCGAACAGGATGCCGATGTTCTCGATCGAGGAGTAGGCCAGCAGGCGCTTCATGTCGCTCTGCACCGCCGCGTACACCACCCCGAACACCGCGGTGGCGAGGCCCAGCGCCAGCAGCACGCCGCCCCACCACCACTGCAGCTGCGGCAGCAGGTCGAAGCCCACGCGCAGCACGCCGTAGATGGCGGTCTTGAGCATCACGCCGCTCATCAGCGCCGACACCGGCGAGGGTGCCGCGGGATGCGCCTCCGGCAGCCACACGTGCACCGGCAACAGGCCGGCCTTGGCGCCGAAGCCGAACACGGCGAGGAAGAAGGCGACCGAGGCCCAGGCCGGCGACAGCTGCGCCGCGCGCATGGCGTCGAAGGTGAACTGCCAGCTGCCGCCCTGCATCACGCCGAAGCCGAGCAGGATGCCGATCGCGCCGACGTGCGCGATCAGCAGGTACAGGAACCCGGCGCTGCGGATCTCGGGCAGCCGGTGTTGCGTGGTGACGAGGAAATACGAGGACAGGGCCATCGTCTCCCACGCCACCATGAAGGCGTAGGCGTCGTCCGCCAGCAGCACCAGCACCATGCTGGCGAGGAACACGTGGTATTGCAGGCACAACAGGCCCGGCGCGGTGCCCTGGCCCGCGCGGAAGTAGCCGGCGGCGAACACGGAGATGCCGGCCACCGCGACGCCGAGGATGAACAGGAACACGGCCGAGAGCGCGTCGAGGCGCAGGTGCACCGGCAAGTCGGGCAGGCCGACCGGCAGGACCAGGATCGCCGCCGGCTGCGCGATGGCGACTGCGGCGAGGCCGGCGAGCAGCAACGCGCCCAGCGCACCCAGCGGAAACAGCAGCCGGGCGACATAGCGGACGCCGTGCGGGTGGGCGAGACCGAGCAGCCCGATCGCGAACCAGGCGCCGGCGACGCCCAGGATGGCCCTCAGAAGCTGGCCAGGTTCCAGCATGGCGCGAACGGGCCTTCCTTGCGGCGCGCGGCGGGCGCGCGCCTTTCGATCCACGACGTGGCGAGGCTTTCCGTTATACGGGATCGACTGCGGGCGCGAAAGCGCGGCGACCCTGCCCGAAGGGGCTCGGCCAGGCCGGCCGGCGGTGGCGCGGGGCGCGCCCGAGGCCAGGACCGGACGCCGGCGGGACCCGACCGCGACGATGTCGCGCGGCGGGCGGGGCGCGCGGCCTTTGCCACGACGCGACGCGACCCGGATAATCGCCGGCCCGCCGCATGACCCCACCTGGACCGCCCGTGTTCCTCGAACGCCTGCCCGAGTTCGTTTCCAACCACCTGATGCTGGTGGCGGCGTTCGCCGCCATCCTGGCGGCGCTGGTGGGCCAGGAGATCGGCCGCCTGACCCGCAAGTTCAAGGCCCTTTCGCCGGCGCAGCTCACCACCCTCATCAACCGCGACGGCGCGCTGGTGATCGACGTGCGCGCGATCAACGAGTTCCAGGCCGGCCACGTGCCCGGCTCGCGCCACGTCGCCATGAGCCAGTTCGACCCCGAGCAGAAGGACCTCGCCAAGCTGCGCGACCTGCCGGTGGCAGTGGTGTGCAAGAGCGGCCAGCAATCGGCCGAGGCCGCCAACCGGCTGGCCAAGGCCGGCTTCACCAAGGTCTATTCGCTCGAGGGCGGCCTCGAAGCGTGGCGCGCGGCCGAGCTGCCGGTGGCCAAGGGCAACAAGTAGCCGCCACCGCGCGCGTCGCGGCGGGCACGCGCTGCCCGGCTACTTGCGGCGCTTGCGCGGCTTGACTTCGCGGTGCACCAGCACCGGGATCGCGCAGGTCGCCAGCACGCGGGTGGTGACCGAGCCCAGCATGAGCTGGCCGAAGCCGCCGCGGCCATGCGAGCCGAGCACGATCAGGTCGCAATGGCCGGACTTCGCCGCGGCGACGATCGCTTCCGCCGGCGGCAGGCTGCGCAGGTGGCGGGTGTCGCAATCCACGCCCAGCTTCTTCGCCAGCGCGGTGACCGCGCCGAGGTTCTTCTTCGCCGCCGCGCGCGTGCTTTCGACGTACACGTCCACCGGCAGCAGCGGCGCCGGCACGAACTCGAAGCCGGTCGGCACGTCGAAGGGCGGCGAGGCGTACACCGCCAGCGCGCCCACGCCGAGCGCCTTGGCGAGGCGCAGGCCGTGCTCGCAGGCGGCCAGGGAAAGCTCGGAACCGTCGGTGGCCAGCAGGATTCGGCTGTACATGGGGGCTCCCCGCGATTGTCCGTCCCCATAGGCTACGCGCCCGGCCGCCCGGGCGCCTTGACCCGGGTCAACCGCGGGATTCGCGCCGCGCCGCCCCACGTGGGATAATCCCACCCCTTTTCCCCAGCCTTTCCGGAGCAGTTCCATGGCCGAGTCCCAGACCCAGGGCAACGGCGCAGCCGCCGCCCCCGCGCAGCTCGTCGTGCAGAAGATCTACGTCAAGGACGCCTCGTTCGAGGCCCCTGGCGCGCCCGCCATCTTCCAGGAGCAGGCCCAGCCGCAGGTGCAGCTCAACCTGTCGCAGAAGGTCGCCAACTTCTCCGAGGGCCTGTACGAAGTGGTCCTCACCGTGACCGTGACCTGCAAGATCAACGACAAGACCGCGTACCTGGCCGAAGTGCAGCAGGCCGGCGTGTTCGGCATGAGCGGCTTCCAGCAGCAGGAGCTGCAGGGCGTGCTGGCGACCTACTGCCCGCACACGCTGTATCCCTACGCGCGCGCCGTGATTTCCGACATGGTGATGTCGGGCGGCTTCCCGCCGTTCCTGCTCCAGCCGATCAACTTCGAGCAGCTCTACGCCGAGCAGATGCGTCGTCGCGCCGAGGGCGCGCCGGCCGTGGCCAACGCCTGATCGACCGGCGATGAACGGGCCTGCCACCCGCGTGGCGGTCCTGGGCGCCGGCTCCTGGGGCACGGCGCTCGCCATCCTGCTGGCGCGCAACGGCGCCGGCACCACCCTGTGGGGACGCGACCCCGCCGCCATCGCCGCGATGGCGGCGACGCGGCGCAATGCGCGCTACCTGCCGGATGCCGAGTTCCCACCGTCGCTGGCGCTGTCCGCCGACCTCGAGGCCACGGTCGCCGCGGCCGAGCTGGTGCTCGTGGTCACGCCCAGCCACGCCTTCGGCGACGTGCTGCGCCGGATCGCGCCAGTGCTTGCGCCCGGCGCCGGACTCGCGTGGGCGACCAAGGGTTTCGATCCACCCTCCGGCCGTTTCCTCCACGAAGTGGCCGAGGAAGTGCTGCCGCCGGGCACGCCGCTCGCGGTCGTGACCGGACCCTCGTTCGCGAAGGAAGTCGCGGTGGGCCTGCCGACCGCGGTCACCGTGCATTCCAGCGACGAGGACTTCGCGCGGCGGGTCGCGCAGCTGCTGCATTCGCCCTCGTTCCGCGCCTACACCGGCACCGACGTGGTCGGCGCCGAACTCGGCGGCGCGATGAAGAACGTGCTCGCGGTCGCCACCGGCACCGCCGACGGCATGAAGCTCGGGCTCAACGCCCGCGCCGGCCTCATCACCCGCGGCCTCAACGAGATGCTGCGCCTCGCCGCCGCGCTGGGCGGCAAGCCCGAGACGCTGATGGGCCTGGCCGGCGTCGGCGACCTGGTCCTGACCTGCACCGGCGACCTCTCGCGCAACCGCCGCCTCGGCCTCGCGCTGGGCCGCGGCGTGCCGCTCAAGGAAGCCGTGGCCGAGATCGGCCAGGTGGTCGAGAGCGTGGAAACCGTCAACCAGGTCGTGGCCCTGGGCCGCGCTGCCGGGGTCGAACTGCCGATCAGCGAGCAGGTCCTGCGCGTGCTGCGCGAGGAGATCACGCCGGCCGAGGGGCTGCGTATCCTGCTGGCGCGGGAGCAGAAGCCGGAGTATCCCGAGCCGCTCTGAAGCGGTGCGGCGCGTTGCCTGCGGGGCGTATCATGGCGGCCCCTGCACCCCCGATCGCACCCCGGAGCCGCCATGCGCGCCTTGACGACCCGCCTCGCGGCGACTAGCGGCCTCGTGGCCATGCTGCTTCTGGCCGCTTGCGCGCAGAAGTCCGAGCCCGCGCCCGCGGCCACCGCGACCGCACCGCCAGCCCCCGCGGAACCGGCCTCCACGCTGCCGCCCGCGAACCCGGACAACAACGCCTACTTCGGCGCCGTGCACGTCCACACCGGCTGGTCCTTCGACGCCTACACCAACGGCTCCAAGTCCACGCCGATGGATGCCTACGCCTGGGCCCAGGGCAAGGCGATCACCGGCAGCGGCGGGCCGGACCTGCAATTGCAGACCCCGGTCGATTTCTACATGGTGGCCGACCACGCCGAGTTCATGGGCGTGTTCAACCAGATGGAAAATCCCGAAAGCCCGCTGAGCAAGACCGAACTCGCCAAGGGCGTGACCTCGACCGACGCCAACGAGCGCCTGCAGACCTTTGCCGGCATCCTGCGCGACATGAGCGCGGGCAAGATCGACCCGATGCTGACCGACCCGGCACTCGCGCGCAGCGTCTGGGCCGAGATCATCAAGGCGGCAGACGCCAACTACGTGCCCGGCAAGTTCACCACCTTCGCCGGCTTCGAATGGACCGCGAATCCGCTCAAGCGCAACCTGCACCGCGTGGTGGTGTTCCGCGATACCGAGCACCTGCCCGACATGGCGCTGTCCTCGCTCGACTCCGAGGACCCCGAGGCGCTGTGGAAGTGGATGGACGAGCAGCGCGCCAAGGGCTCGACCCTGTTCGCGATCCCCCACAATGGCAACGCCAGCGACGGCCGCATGTTCGAGCTGGTGAAGTTCGACGGCCAGCCGATCGATGCGGCCTACAACGCCACCCGCGCGAGCAACGAGCCGCTGTACGAGATCACCCAGATCAAGGGCACCTCGGAAACCCATCCCGACCTGTCGCCCACCGACGAATTCGCCGCCTTCGAGCAATGGGACTACACCCTGTCGGCGGACTACGAGCGCCCGACCCATCGCAAGGGCAGCTTCATCCGCCAGGCCCTGCTCGACGGCATGAGCGAGGCGGCGAGCGGCGCGGGCAACCCCTTCAAGTACGGCTTCATCGGCGACTCCGACACGCACAACGCGGGAGCGACCTTCGAGGAGTTCAACTACACCGGCAAGTTCGCCTTCGAGAACAATGCCGGGCACCGCTTGAACGGACTCGCCGGCCAGCCCCCGGCGCAGCTGCAGCAGGTCCAGGAGTTCAGTTCGGGCGGCCTCGCCGGCGTGTGGGCGCCGCAGAACACGCGCGAGGCGATCTTCGACGCGATGCAGCGCAAGGAGACCTTCGCGACCTCGGGCCCGATGATCAAGGTGCGCTTCTTCGGCAGCTTCGACTACGCCACCGATGACGTCGCCAAGCCGGATTTCCTCAAGCTGGCCTACGGCAAGGGCGTGCCGATGGGCGGCGACCTCAAGCCCGGTGCCGGCAAGGCGCCGACCTTCCTGGTCTCGGCGATCAAGGATCCGAAGAGCGGCAACCTCGACCGCATCCAGATCGTCAAGGGCTGGCTCGACGCGCAGGGCGTGCAGCACGAGAAGATCCATGACGTCGCCTGGTCCGGCGCGCGCACGATCGGCGCCGACGGCAAGCTGCCTGCGGTCGGCGACAGCGTCGACCTCAAGACCGCGACCTACTCCAACGACATCGGCGCGGGCGAGCTCGCCACCGGCTGGACCGATCCCGAATTCGATCCCGGCCAGCGCGCGTTCTACTACGCGCGGGTGATCGAGGTGCCGACGCCGCGCTGGAACACCTACGACGCGGTGCGTACCGGCGCGCCGCCGCTGGCCACGGTGCCGGCGACGCTGCAGGAGCGGGCCTGGAGCTCGCCGATCTGGTACACGCCCGGCTGACTTCGACACGGCCCGGCGCACCTGGCCGGGACTCGATCATCGCCCTGCGCATCGCCAGGGCATGCAGCACCAGCGGAGCATCACCATGAAACCACGCAATGCAATGCTAGTCGGCGCCATCCTCGGCGCCATGGTCGCCGGGGGCTGCGCCAAGCCCGAGACGCCCGCGGTCGCGGAAGCCCCTGCGCCGGCCGCACCGGCGCCGCAGCCCGCGCCCGCGGCGCCGGCGTTCCCGCAGCACGTCTACTTCGGCGACACCCACCTGCATACCTCGTACTCGATGGACGCCGGTGCGTTCGGCGCCCGCCTGGGACCGCGCGACGCCTACCTGTTCGCGAAGGGCAATGAAGTGAAGGCGTCGTCGGGCCAGCCGGCCAAGCTCGGCCGGCCGCTCGATTTCCTGGTGGTGGCCGACCACTCCGACGGCATGGGCTTCTTCCCGCTGCTCCTGGCCGGCGGCCCGGAAATGATGGCCGATCCGCAAGGCAAGAAATGGCACGACATGGTCATTGGCGGGCAGGGCCAGGCCGCGGCAATGGACATCATCGTCAATTTCAGCAATGGGACCATCTCCAAGGCCATCCTGCCGTTGCCCGGCACGCCGGCCTATTCCAAGGCCTGGCAGGAAACCATCGAGGCCGCGGAGGAAGCCAACGACCCGGGGCGGTTCACCGCCTTCATCGGCTTCGAGTGGACTTCCAACACCGAGGGCAACAACCTGCATCGCAACGTCATCTTCCGCGACAACGCCGACAAGGCGAGCAAGGTCGAGCCCTACACCACGATGAAGCCCCTGGGCAGCGACAACCCCGTCGACCTGTGGAAGTGGATGGATGCCTACCAGCAATCGACCGGCGGCCGGGTGCTGGCGATCGCGCACAACGGCAACCTGTCCAACGGCCGCATGTTCCCGACCGTCGAGGCCTTCGGCACCAAGCTCGACGCCGGGTACGCGACCACCCGGGTGAAGTTCGAGCGCCTGTACGAGACCACGCAGACCAAGGGCACCGGTGAATCGCATCCGGCCCTGTCCCCGAACGACGAGTTCGCGGACTTCGAGATCTGGGACAAGGGCAACCTCGATGGCAGCGCGGCCAAGACCCCGGACATGCTGGAGTTCGAGTACACGCGCGCCGCATTGAAGAACGGCCTGGTGCTGGAGCGGGACCTCGGGACCAATCCCTACCGCTTCGGCCTCGTGGGCAGCAGCGATGCGCACACCGGGCTCTCGGGCATGGAGGAGGACAACTTCTACGGCAAGACCACGCCACAGGAGCCGAGCGCCAAGCGCCTGACCGAAGTCTTCATGAACAACGCCAAGACCGGCATCAAGATCAACGATTGGGAAGTCGGCGCTTCCGGCTACGCGGCGGTGTGGGCGACCGAGAACACCCGTACCGCGCTGTGGGATGCGATGGAGCGCCGGGAGACCTACGCCACCACCGGTCCGCGCATGACCGTGCGCTTCTTCGGCGGTTACGACTTCGAGGCCGGCGACGCCGATGCCGGCACGGTCGCCGCGACCGGCTACGCCAAGGGCGTGCCGATGGGCGCCGTGCTCGGGGCGGCGCCCGCGGGCAAGGCGCCCACCTTCCTGGTCGCGGCGATGAAGGATGCCGTCGGCGCCAACCTCGATCGCTACCAGATCGTCAAGGGCTGGCTGGACCAGGATGGCAAGCTGCAGGAGAAGGTCTACGACGTGACCTGGTCGGACAATCGCACCGTCGATCCCGCGACCGGCAAGTTGCCGCCCGTCGGCAACACCGTCGACGTGGCGGCCGCCTCCTGGACCAACACCATCGGCGCGGCCGAACTGGTCGCGGTGTGGAAGGATCCGGATTTCGATGCCGCCGAACCGGCCTTCTACTACGGGCGCGTGATCGAGATCCCGACGCCGCGCTGGACCGCCCACGACGTCAAGCGCTTCAACAACAAGCCGCTGGACGGAACGCGGATGACGCTGCAGGAGCGCGCCTACACCTCGCCCATCTGGTACACGCCCGGCTGAAGCGCCGGCCCGGGCAGCTGGGAAACCGCGGCGGAGCATCGCGCTCCGCCGCATTCATGATCGGAGTCCGCGTTTGAACATCGGGGCCCTGTGGCGCGAGCCGCTGCTTCATTTCCTGTTGATCGGACTGCTGCTTTTCCTCGTCTACGGCCGGGTGGCGCCGCCATCCGTCGCCGGCAACCGGATCATCGTCACCCAGGCCGACATCGCCGCGCTGGCCCGCCAGTTCCAGGCCACCTGGTCGCGGCCGCCCACGCCCGCGGAACTCGACGGCCTGGTCGACAACCACGTGCGCGACGAGATCCTGTTCCGCGAGGGCACGGCGCTGGGCCTGCTCCAGGACGATTCGGTGATCAAGCGCCGCGTGCGCCAGAAACTCGAGGTACTGGTCGAGGAAGCCGGCAGGTCCGGCGAGCCCGGCGACGCCGAGCTGGCGGCGTACCTGGCGCGGAACCCGGAAGTCTTCCGCGTGCCGCCCGTGTTCGATTTCGAGCAGGTCCTGTTCGATGCGGACGGCGCCGACGCCGCCACGCAAGAGGCGATCGCCGCGGCGCTGGCCGCACTCGATGCGGGCGCCGCCGCGGCGTCGCAGGGCAAGCGCAGCATGCTGCCGGGTCGCGTCGAGGGGCGGCCGCTGGATCTGGTTGCGCGGGAGTTCGGCGCCGACTTCGCCACCGCCCTGGAAAGCGCGCCGGTCGGCAAATGGACGGGACCGATACGCTCGGGATTCGGCCTGCACCTGGTGCGGATCTCCCGGCGCGTGCCGGGCTACGTGCCGGGGCTCGATGAAGCGCGCAAGGCCGTCATCCGCGAGTGGGAGAACGAGCGACGCAAGACCGCGCTGGCGGAACACTACGCGCGACTGCTCGAGGAATACGAGGTGGTGATCGAAGCGGCGGACGCGCAGGCGCCGGCCCGGTGAGGCGCCGCACGCTCGGTTGGATCGCGCTGCTGCTGCTGGCGATCGCGTTGCCTTCCGCGGGCGACGAGTTCCGCCCGGCCTACCTGCAGCTGACGCAGACCGGCGCGGAGTCCTACGAGGTGCTGTGGCGCTCCCCGGCGCTGGACGAGTACACGCCGCTGAAGCTCCGGCCGGTCTTCCCGGCGGAAGTCGTCGAGCTCGGCGCCCGGCACCGCAGCTACGCGGCCGGTACCCTGCGCCAGCGTTGGCGGATCGAGGTGCCGGGCGGGTTGGACGGCAAGGCGATCACGTTCCCCGACCTGGCCGAATCGCGCGTCGACGTCCTGGTGCGACTGCAGCGCCTCGATGGCAGCGTGCAGCTCGAGCGCATCCTGCCGGCCCGGCCGAGTTTCAGCGCAACGGCCAGTCCGGGGGCGCATGAAGTCGCCCGGACCTACGTCGTCATCGGCATCGAGCACATCCTGCTCGGTTTCGACCACCTGCTGTTCGTGCTGGCGCTGGTGATGATCGTCGACTCGTTCCGGCGCCTGTTGATCACCATCACCGCGTTCACCGTGGCGCACTCGATCACGCTGAGCCTGGCGACGCTGGGCGTGCTGCACGTGCCCGGCCCGCCGGTCGAGGCCATCATCGCGCTGTCGATCGTGTTCGTGGCCGGCGAGATCATCCACCGGCGGCAGGGTCGCGAGGGCCTCGCCTCGCGCCGGCCCTGGGTGGTGGCCTTCGCCTTCGGGCTGCTGCACGGCCTGGGCTTCGCCGGCGCGCTGGCCGAGGTCGGGCTGCCGGAGAATTCCATTCCGCTGGCGCTGCTGTTCTTCAACATCGGCGTCGAGATCGGGCAGGTCCTGTTCATCGTCGTGGTGCTGGCGATCCACAGGCTGCTGTCGAGGCTGGTCGCGGGGCGTTTCGACCTGGCGCGGCTCGCACCGGTCCAGGCCTACGTCATCGGCGGCATCGCCAGCTATTGGGTATTCGAGCGCGTGACCGGGTTCTGGTCCCCGGGCTGAG
>CAZTNB010000066.1:7657-15607 GCA_964614825.1 uncultured Gammaproteobacteria bacterium | reverse complement strand
GGCCGGCCGCACAACCTCCGGCGCGGGTGTGGATACTTGTTCAGAGGTTCCCTAGCGCTGCACCAGCTTGCGCCGCGGCGCGCGCCTGCGTGGCCGCGGCGCCGGCGCCGGCTGGTCGAGCGCCTGCGCCTTGAGGATGCTGGCCAGCAGGCCCGGGAACCGCGCCTGCAGGTCGTCCGTGCGCAGGCGGTTCTCGTACTGCGCGCCGAGCCGGCGCGTATGCACCAGTCCGGCGCCACGCAGCACGTCGAAGTGGCGCGACAAGGTAGCCCGGGGCAGCTCCGCCATCGCGCAGGAGCCGGCGCACGACTGCGCGCCGCCCTCGGCCAGGCGCCGCACTCCGTGCGATGGCCGTGGTTCTTCCCCTTGACTGAACGGACAAACGCCATGCGAACCGCCTTGCGCCACGCTGTGACTGCGACCCTGGCCGCGGCGGCCGCCGTGCTGCTGGGGGGCTGCGGCAAGGCCGGCGGCGCCGGCGGTCCGCCGGCGATGCCGCCGCCCGCCGTCAACGTCGCGGTCGCGCTCAAGCGCCCGATCACCGAATGGGACGAGTTCACCGGCCGCATCGAGGCGGTCGACTCGGTCGAACTGCGGCCGCGCGTCACCGGCTACCTCGAGGCCATCCGCTACACGCAGGGCGGCACGGTCAAGGCCGGCGACGTGCTGTTCGAGATCGACGACCGCGAGTACCGCGCCGCGTACGCGCGGGCGGAGGCCGACGTGCAGCGCGCGGAGTCGCGCGTCGACCTCGCCCGGCGCGAGCTCGATCGCGGCAACCGCATGGTCGAGCGCAAGCTGATGGCGCAGGACCAGGTCGACGTGCGCGGCGCCGAACTGCGCCAGGCGCAGGCCGACCTCGCGGCCGCCCGCGCGGCCGCCGACGCGGCGCGGATCGACCTCGAGTTCTGCCTGGTGCGCTCGCCGATCGACGGGCGCGCCGGCAAGGCCGAGGTCACCGTCGGCAACCTGGTCACCGACGGCATGCCGGAGGCCACGCTGCTCACCACCGTGGTGTCCATCGACCCGGTGTACGTGAGCTTCGAGGGCGACGAGCAGGTCTACCTCAAGTACCAGTCGATGGCACGGCGCGGCGAGCGCCCGAGCTCGCGCGACGCGCGCAACCCGGTGCGGGTCGGCCTCGCCAACGAGGACGGCTACCCGCACCAGGGCACCATGGAGTTCGTCGACAACCAGCTGGATCCGTCCACCGGCACGATCCGCGCCCGCGCCGTGATCGAGAACGACGACGGCTACCTCACGCCCGGCCTGTTCGCGCGCATCCAGCTGCTGGGCAGCGGCACGCACGAGGCGGTGCTGATCAACGACCGCGCGATCATGACCGACCAGGACCGCAAGTTCGTGTGGGTGATCGGGCCGGGCAACGCCGCGACGCGCCGCGACGTGGTGCCGGGACCGGTGGTCGAGGGCCTGCGGGTGATCGACGAGGGCCTGGCCGGCGGCGAGCACGTGATCGTCAATGGCGTGCAGAAGGTGTTCTTCCCCGGCATGCCGGTGGCGCCGCAGGTGGTGCCGATGGACCAGCCGGAAGGCGCTCCGGCCGCGGCGCCGGCGCCGGCGCCGGCCGCGCCCTGAGCGGCGTCCGGGCCGACTGGGCGAACCGCAATGGACTTCTCGCGCTTCTTCGTCGACCGGCCGATCTTCGCGGCCGTGCTCTCGATCATCCTCACCGTCGCGGGCCTGATCGCGATCCCGCAGCTGCCGATCAGCGAGTACCCGGAGGTGGTGCCGCCCTCGGTGCAGGTGCGCGCGATCTACCCCGGCGCCAATCCGCGCACCATCGCCGAGACCGTGGCCGCGCCGCTGGAGGAGGCGATCACCGGCGTCGAGGACATGATCTACATGAAGTCGGTGGCCGGCTCCGACGGCGTGCTCAGCCTCACCGTCACGTTCCGCATCGGCACCAACATCGACCTCGCCCAGGTGCAGGTGCAGAACCGGGTCAGCCAGGCCACGCCGCGCCTGCCGGAGGACGTGCGCCGCCTCGGCGTGACCACGCTCAAGCAGTCGCCCAACCTGACCCTGGTGGTGCACCTGTACTCGCCGGACGGCCGCTACAGCGACCTGTACCTGCGCAACTACGCCGTGCTGCGGATCAAGGACGAGTTGGCGCGGATCCCCGGCGTGGGCCAGGCCCTGCTGTTCGGCGCCGGCGACTACTCCATGCGCATCTGGCTCGACCCGCAGCGCATCGCCTCCCGCGGCATGACCGCGGGCGACGTGGTCGGGGCGATCCGCGAGCAGAACGTGCAGGTCTCGGCCGGCGCCATCGGCGCGCCGCCGCAGCCCGGCGGCGCCGACTACACGCTGTCGATCAACGCCCAGGGCCGCCTGGTCACCGAGGAGGAGTTCGGCGACATCGTGGTCAAGACCGGCGCCGGCGGCGAGGTCACGCGCCTGCGCGACGTCGCCCGGATCGAGCTCGGCGCCTCCGAGTACGCGCTGCGCTCCCTGCTCGACAACGAGAGCGCGGTGGCGATCCCGCTGTTCCAGGCCCCGGGCAGCAACGCCATCGAGCTGTCGGACAACGTGCGCGCGCGCATGGCCGAGCTCGAGCGCCAGTTCCCCGAGGGCGTGAAGTGGGAGGTCGCCTACGATCCGACCGTGTTCGTGCGCACCTCGATCGAGAAGGTGATCACCACCCTGGTCGAGGCGGTGCTGCTGGTGGTGTTCGTGGTGATCCTGTTCCTGCAGACCTGGCGCGCCTCGGTCATACCGCTGCTGGCGGTGCCGGTGTCGATCGTCGGCACCTTCGCCGTGCTGCTGGCGCTGGGCTTCTCGATCAACGTGCTGACCCTGTTCGGGCTGGTGCTCGCGATCGGCATCGTGGTCGACGATGCGATCGTGGTGGTCGAGAACGTGGAGCGCAACATCGAGGAGGGCCTCAAGCCGCTCGATGCCGCCCACCGCGCCATGGAGGAGGTGAGCGGGCCGATCATCGCCATCGCGCTGGTGCTGTGCGCGGTGTTCGTGCCGATCGCCTTCCTCGGCGGCGTGACCGGGCAGTTCTACCGCCAGTTCGCCGTGACCATCGCCATTTCCACCGTGATCTCGGCCTTCAACTCGCTGACCCTGTCGCCGGCGCTGGCGGCGGCGCTGCTGCGGCCGCACGGCGCCCCGCCCGACGCGCTGACGCGCTTCCTCGACAAGGCGCTGGGCTGGCTGTTCCGGCCCTTCAACCGCTTCTTCCGCCGCACCGCGCAGCGCTACGCCGACGGCGGGCGCCCGGCGTTGCGGCGCGCGCCGCTGATCCTGGCCCTCTACGGCGGACTGCTACTGGTCACCGTGGGCCTGTTCCGCAGCGTGCCGGGCGGCTTCATTCCCACCCAGGACAAGCAGTACCTGTTCGCCGGCGCGCAGCTGCCGCCCGGCGCCTCGCTCGACCGCACCGAGGCGATGATCCGCAAGATGAGCGCGATCGCCCTCGACACGCCCGGCGTCTCCAATGCGGTGGCCTTCCCGGGCCTCAACGCGCTGCAGTTCACCAACACGCCCAACATGGGCACGATCTTCATCGGCCTCGAGGAGGCCGACCGGCGCGGCGGCAAGTCGGCCCCCGAGATCGTGAACGAGCTCAACGGCCGCTTCTTCACCGAGATCAAGGAAGGCCTGGGCTTCGCCCTGCTGCCGCCGCCGGTGCTCGGGCTGGGCAACGCGGCCGGCTACGAGATGTACGTCCAGGATCGCGCCGGACTCGGCTACGGCGAACTCGCCACCCAGATCCAGGCCCTGAGCGGCCGCCTGATGTCCACGCCCGGCTTCGAGCGGCCGATCAGCTCCTACCAGGCCAACGTGCCGCAGCTGAACGCGGTGGTCGACCGCATCAAGGCCAAGGAACAGGACGTCCCGCTGGGCAACATCTTCGAGGCCCTGCAGGTCTACCTCGGCTCGTCCTACGTCAACGACTTCAACCGCTTCGGCCGCACCTTCCAGGTGTACGCGCAGGCCGACGCGCCCTATCGCGACGAGGTGGCCGACATCGCCCTGCTCGAGACCCGCAACGCGCAGGGCGCGATGGTGCCGCTGGGCAGCGTGGTCGAGGTGCGCCAGACCTACGGGCCGGACCCGGTGATCCGCTACAACGGCTATCCGGCCGCCGACCTGCAGGGCGGCGCGATGCCGGCGCTGCTCTCCTCCGCGCAGGCGGTGGCCCTGGCCGGCGACCTCGCGCGGCAGACGCTGCCCAACGGCATGAGCTTCGAGTGGACCGGGCTGACCTACCAGCAGGTCACGCAAGGCAACACCGCGGCACTGGTGTTCCCGCTGTGCGTGCTGCTGGTGTACCTGGTCCTGGCCGCGCTGTACGAGAGCTGGTCGCTGCCGCTGGCGGTGATCCTGATCGTGCCGATGTCGCTGATGTCGGCGATCGGCGGCCTGTGGCTGTACAACCTGGCGACCGGGCTGCTCATGTCGATGGGCTTCGCCCAGGGCGCGCCGATCCACGACAACAACATCTTCGTGCAGGTGGGCCTGGTGGTGCTGATGGGCCTGGCCTGCAAGAACGCGATCCTGATCGTGGAGTTCGCCCGCGAACTCGAGCACAAGCGCGGCCTGTCGATCATCGACGCCGCGCTCGAGGCCTGCCGCCTGCGCCTGCGGCCGATCGTGATGACCAGTTTCGCCTTCATCGCCGGGGTGCTGCCGCTGGTGTTCTCCAGCGGCGCTGGTGCTGAAATCCGCAACGTGATGGGGCTGACGGTCTTTGCCGGCATGCTCGGCGTGACCTTCTTCGGCCTGTTCCTCACGCCGGTGTTCTACGTCGTCATCCGCACCCTGGCGGAGCGTCGCCGCGGCACCGGGGACGCGGGCGCCGCGGCGCCCGCGCAGGCGGCACCGGCGGCCATCGCCAGCGCCGACTAGGTCGCCGCGGCACGCGGCCGCCCCGGACCTCGGGGTCGACCCGACCGGCCCTGCGACGGGCCGGTCGCGGCGCTTGCCCTGCGGGCGCCGCACTGGCCTAGAATCCCCCTACCCCCGGCACGGACGCCGGAACCACCGGACGGCGCTGCGCCATGCAGGGGACACCGTGACTCCAGGCCTGATCCTGCTGTTGCTCGGACTTGCCGCGCTCGGCGTGCTGGCCGCGATGGTCGTCGGCCTGCGCAAGCGCAGGCGCGCCGGCGAGGTGGAGGCCGGCCTCGAGGTGCTGCGCACGCTGCGCTGGAAGGAGTTCACCCTGTACGTGCAGCAGGCCTTCGAGAAGCGCAGCTTCCATCCGGAGGCGACGCCGCGAAAACCGGGCGAGGATGGCGTGGACCTCATCCTGGTGCGCGCCGGCCAGCGCCACCTGCTGCAGGTCAAGCACGGCGGCGCCTACCACGTCGGCGCGGCGGCGGTGCGCCGCCTGCTGTCGATGCTCGAGACGCACGGGTCCACCGGCGGCATCCTCGTCACCTCGGGCCGCTTCGACGACGAGGCCCGCGCCGCGGCGCAGGGCCAGGCCGTGACCCTGCTCGACGGCGATACCCTGTGGACGCAACTGCAGGACGTGCTGCCGCCGGCCTTGATCGACGAATCGCTGGCACGCGCCAGCGAGGCGCAGGCGCGCGAGCGCTCGCGGCTCAACCTGGGCCTGATCGGCGCCGGCGCGGTGGCGCTGCTCGGTGGCGTGCTGTTCGCCTTCGACCGGCTCACCGCCGGCGGCGACGCCAATGAAACCCCCGCCACGCCGGCCGCGGTCGCCGGCGCACCCGCGAGCGCAAGCGCCGCGCCGGCGGAAGCGCGGCCCGCCGAGCGCGCGAAAGGCGCCGCGGCCTCCGCGGTGGCGCCGCCGCCGGCGCTGACCGAGGCGCAGATGGCGCAGCATCGCGACTTCGCCGCCGCCTCGGCCCTGCTGGTCGATGGCGTGCTCTCGGCCACCTGGCCCAGCAAGTCGACCATGCAGGTCTCCGTGCGCGCCAGCAGCGATGCCGAGCGCGAGGAGATCGTGACCAAGCTCTGCGCCGAACTGACCCGCCGCGAGCACCTGCGCTTCACCCGCCTGCAGGTGCAGGACCTCTCCGCCAACGGCGAGGTCGAGGGCGGCGTGCGCTGGCGCCAGTGCCAGTAGCGCGCGGTCCCGCGGTGGTCCGCGTCCAACGGCGCCCTGGCAGCGGCTGCTGCCGCCGGCCGGCCCGATAGGACGCGCGGGCCAGGCCGGGGCACGGGCCGGCCCCAGGGGCGGGGCCGCTCGCCGCGCCGGGCTTCAGTGCGCCGCGGCCGCGCTGCCGACGTCGCCGCACAGGTGCGGCATGCGCATGTCGCTGGTGTCGCGCAGCTGCAGCATGGCGTAGCGCCCGCGCAGCTCGGCATCGCGCGCCGGCGCGATGATCCACGCCGCCGGCTCGGCGCGGTACTGGTCGCAGAAGCCGAGGAACGTCGCCTTCATCGCCGGCTTGAGGCGCTGGTCGAAGTCGTTGGGCTGCAGCGCCTCGTCCCAGTACTCGTTGACGTGGTCGGCGAAGGTGAAGGGTCGCTGGATCGCCCAGCGCCCGCCTTCCCAGCGCAGGATGGCCGGCTTGTCGCCGACGATGCCGTCCTCGAACAGCGAGCGATAGAAGCGGTGGCCCTCGTAGTTCGCCACCAGGTCGGCGTTGGAGTAGTCGCCGGTGGTGAACTGGCCGAACAGGGCGCGTTCGGTGAAGGCCGAATGCAGGGCGGCTTGCGCCTCGTCGCCGCTGAGCTGCCAGCGCTTGTAGAACTTGCGCCCCTGCGAATAGAAGTGCCCCAGCTTGTCGGAGCCGACCAGCACGCCGTTGACCCGGATCGTGGCGCCGACGCCGAACAGCGCGGTGACCCGCGTCGTGCCCACGCCATGGCCGCTGTAGATCGAGCCGTGGCGCGGCGTGTCCAGGCGCGCGACCTCGGGCGACTCCATCGCCCACTTCTCGATGTGGTCCACCCAGTGCAGGCCGCCGAGGCGGCGGTACACCAGGTCCACCATGCGCGAGTCGTCGCGCTCGCCGCGCCAGCGCGCGGCGATGTCGGCCAGGGCCTCGTTCGCGTAGCGATCCAGTGCCGCGGTGGAATCGGGCAGCGGCTGCAGCCGGTTGGTGAACTGGTCGGTCTCGTAGGCCGGAGCCGGGCCGGCGAGCAGGCACAACACGGCGGCCATTGCCGCCGTCCCGCCCGTGCGCCAGCCGCCCATCGCCTTGCCGTCGCGCGGGCCGGGCCTACTCGCCCAGGCGCCAGGTCACGTTGAGCAGCGTGATCGTGCGATCGCCGCCGCCGAACTCGAGCGTGGCCTCGGCGTGCCGGCCGAAGTAGTAGTGCACGCCGACCGCGGGCGTGATCTCGTCGCTGGAACTCAGCTCCACCTCGAACGGGATCGTGCCCAGCCCCGGGATCGTGAAGTCGCCCTCGTGCTTCTCCTCGGCGTCGATGTAGTAGCCGCCGACCCAGGCCTGCCAGGGGCCGTTGACGTAGCCCACGCGCGGCTGCCACGTGGTGCTCTTGACCGAACTGTCGAAGCCGCCCGAAAGGTCGGTGTCGGCCCAGGTGCCGGTGACGCTGGCGAACCAGTGCTCGCCGCCGTAGGCGAGGGTGAAGCCGCCGCCGTAGACCTGGCCGGAGTAGTCGACGTTGATCGTGCGCAGCGGGAAAGGCAGCGGCAGCGGCGGCAGCGCCGACAGGTCCACCACGGTGTCGCCGCGGATGTGGCCGTAGATGCCGAACACGTTGAGGAACGGGAACAGCCAGGCGTCGAACCTGAGGTCGGCCTCGTAGATCTCGTTGGTGACGCCGATCACCGAGGCATCGGGAATGCTCACGCCCGGCAGGGTGAACTGCAGGTTGTCGATGTCGTAATCCTGATCCATCGTGAAGATGTCGGCGCCGATGCCGTAGGGACGCGGCAACTCGCGGCCTTGCGCCAGGTCGCGCATGAAGGGCAGCGCGGACTGCGCGCCGGCGATCGTGGGCAGCAGGGCGAGCGGCAAGGCCAGGATGCGG
>CAZTNB010000066.1:0-7557 GCA_964614825.1 uncultured Gammaproteobacteria bacterium | reverse complement strand
GCGGACAGAATGGCCACGGTCCAGTCCATGGCGGGCCAGAAGACCTTGCTCGGGAATGCGGTGACCAGCATGACGCTCACCCCTGTGAGATGGGCCGATCTCGGCCTCGGGGTGGGAAATGCATGGACCGTGCCATCCAGCTGAAGCCCGGCCCAACGACGATCGGGCGCCGGCGGGAAGTGGCTGGCGGAGTCGGGGTTTCTCCGGTAGTGTGCGCCCCGCTCGTCGCGTTGCCTCCCGCTTTTCCCTCCGGAGTCTTCGAGCCACCGCGCCCCCCACGGGCACCGGTGCGCAGGCTCCTGCCGTTCGGGACCAACGCGACAGCCGGACCAGACCCTCCCGTCGGGAGGGCGTCCGCACAGATCACCCTGCAGCGCGGTCATCGGGAACGCTCCGGGTTTTTTTGAGGAGCGTCACCATGTCTTTCGACCAGCTCGGGCTTGCGCCCGCGTTGCTGCGTGCCCTTGTCGACCAGGGCTACACCCAACCCACCGAGATCCAGGTCCAGGCGATTCCGGTCGCCATGGCCGGGCATGACCTGCTGGCCGGCGCCCAGACCGGCACCGGCAAGACGGCGGCCTTCGCGCTGCCGCTGTTGCAGCGCCTGTACGTCGAGGGCCAGCGCCCGGCCGGCGCGCGCCGCGTGCGCGCCCTGGTGCTGACCCCGACCCGCGAACTCGCCGCCCAGGTGCACGAGTCGATCCGCGACTACGGCAAGCACCTGCCGGTCTCGGCCACCACCATCTTCGGCGGCGTCGGCATGACCCCGCAGATCCAGACCCTGCGCCGCGGCGTCGACATCATCGTCGCCACCCCGGGCCGCCTGATCGACCACCTGGACCGCCGCGGCGTCGACCTGTCGGGCGTCGAGCTGCTGGTGCTCGACGAAGCCGACCGCATGCTCGACATGGGCTTCATGCCGGCATTGAAGAAGATCCTGGGCTGCCTGCCCAGGGCGCGCCAGACCCTGATGTTCTCGGCCACCTTCGCCGACGAGATCAAGCAGCTGGCGGCGCAGTTCCTGCGCTCGCCGGTGGAAGTGCAGGTCGCCGCGCGCAACAGCGTCGCCGCGACCGTGCGCCACGTGGTGCATCCGGTCGACGGCGCGCGCAAGCGCGACCTCCTGCAGCACCTGCTGGCCGCCGACAGCCGGCGCCAGACCCTGGTGTTCTCGCGCACCAAGCACGGCGCCGACAAGCTGGTCACCTTCCTCGAGCACAGCGGCTTCAAGGCCGCGGCGATCCACGGCAACAAGAGCCAGAACGCGCGCACCAGGGCGCTCAAGGACTTCAAGACCGGCAGGGTCGTGGTCCTGGTGGCCACCGACATCGCCGCGCGCGGCCTCGACATCGACCAGTTGCCGGTGGTGCTCAACTACGACCTGCCGATGGTGGCCGAGGACTACGTGCACCGCATCGGCCGCACCGGCCGCGCCGGCGCGGAAGGCCAGGCGATCTCGCTGGTCAGCCAGGACGAGGCGGGCCTGCTCAAGGACATCCAGCGCGTGATCAAGCGCGACCTGGTGCTGGAGGCGGTGGCCGGCTACGAGCCGATGCAGCCGCTGGTGCTCACCGGCAGCCTCGGCAACCTGCGCCCGGTGCAGGGCAAGGGCGGCAATCGCGGCGGTGGACCGCGGCGCGGCAGCCAACCCGGCGCGCGCGCCGGCGGCAACGGTGGCGACCGCGCGCAGGCGGCCAAGCCCGGCCACGCGCGGCGCCCGCACCACGACGGTCGCCCGGGCGGACACGCCGCGGGCAACCAGCGGCGCCGCGACGGCGGCGGCCAGCGGCGCTACACCTCGGGCTGAGCCCGCGACGGGCGTCGCCACGGCGGCGCTGGTCGCGCGGGGCCTACGGCGCCCGCTGAACGGTTCCCGACCGCAACCTCGCGCGCGCTTGGCGCGCGCGGGCGTTCGGCGCACCATGCCGTCCCCGGTTCGCGGAGCCGCGCCATGATGCATGCCACCCGGTACGCCGCCCTGCCCGCGCTCGTCGCGCTGGCCTTCGCCGCGCCGCGCGCGCACGCCGCCGAGATCGACTGCGAGATGCGCTTCTCGACCAGCGGCTGGTCGATCTTCTACAGGACCGCGACCGGCACCGGCACCATCAGCTGCAGCAACGGCCAGCGCATGGCGGTGAAGATCCGGGCCAAGGGCGGCGGCCTGACCGTGGGCAAGTCCACGATCGAGAACGGCCGCGGCGAGTTCTCCGGCGTGCGCAGCATCAACGAGCTGCTCGGCACCTACGTCGCCGCGGAAGTGCACGCCGGCGCGGCGGAATCGTCCGACGCGCAGGTCATGACCAAGGGCGAGGTGAACCTGGCGCTGGCCGGCACCGGCAAGGGCTGGAACCTCGGCGTCGCCTTCGGCAAGTTCGTCATCTCGCGGCGCTGAAGGAACCGACCGCGCCCGGCGACGCGGCAGCGCCACGAGGCCTGGCGGGAGCTGGTCGGCCGCGGCGCCTACAGCGCCTTGAGGGTGACGACGAGCACGTCGCGGAAGGCGGGACGCGCCGGATCGAGCGGCGTCACCGGGGTGACGCCGTGGCGGATGCGATGGTCGTCCACCAGCGCGGCATCGAAAGGCCGGGTGAGGGTGAAGCTGCCGAGCTGGCGACCGTCGTCGGCATGCACCGTGGTGGTGCCGCTCTCGATGTTCTCGCGCGCCACCAGCAACACCAGCACCCAGTCCACGCCATCGCGGTGCACGCCCTCGGGCGTGGGCTTGCCGGGTTCGCCGGCGCGGGCCTCGATGCGGAACTGGTGCACTTCCGTGCGCCACGCGGCGCACGGCGCTTGCGCGCCGAAGTGGCGCGCGCACCAGCGCAGCACGGTCGCCAGGCTGGCGCTGGTGCCGATCGCCGGCAGCACGGGCTCGAACCAGCGCTCGATGTCGCCGTGCAGCGGGTTGTAGGCCCTGGCCTGGAAATGCGGCTGGTGCGGCTGGCGCACGGCGGTGCCGTCGGCCGCCAAGGTGTAGACGGCATGGCGGCGACGGCGATAGCGCCCGTGGTCGGCCATGTAGGCGTCCACCTCGAGCGCGTTCCAGCTCGCCGCGAACTCGCGCCAGTCGGACAGCGCCCCGGCGGCCTCGAGCGCGGCGCGCATCGACGCGCCGGGCACGAAGGCGTAACCGTCGCGCGCGAGTCCCGGCGCGAACATGGATCGATCCCCGGCCATGCGCCAGTCTACCAAGCGCGTCGCGCGCCGAAGCGCTAGATTCGCCCCATGCAAGCCCGCGAGCGCTGCCCCTGGTGCGTCGGCCACGCCGACTACGAGCGCTACCACGACGAGGAATGGGGCGTGCCGGTGCACGACGAACGCACGCTGTTCGAGATGCTCAACCTCGAGGGCGCGCAGGCCGGCCTGTCGTGGCTCACCGTGCTGCGCAAGCGCGAGGGCTACCGGCGCGCCTTCGATGGCTTCGACCCGGAGCGCATCGCGCGCTACCGGCCCGCCCGCATCGGGAAGCTGCTGCTCGACCCCGGCATCGTGCGCAACCGGCTCAAGGTCGAGGCCGTGGTCGGCAACGCGCGCGCGCTGCTCGAGCTGCGCGAGGCGGGCGGCAGCCTCGATGCCCTGCTGTGGGGTTTCGTCGACGGCCGCCCGCGGGTCAACCACTGGCCCGTCGGCAGCAGGCTGCCGGCCTCGACGCCGCAGAGCGATGCCATGAGCAAGGAACTCAGGCGCCGCGGCTTCCGCTTCGTCGGCAGCACGATCTGCTACGCCTTCATGCAGGCGGTGGGCATGGTCGACGACCACCTGCCCGGATGCTGGCGGCGGCAGCCGCGCCGCCGTTGACGCCAGCCGTTCAGGGCGGCGGCGGCGGATCCTCGAAGCCGTCGATGAACAGGCCGTTGAGCACGGCCACGCTCCAGCCGGCGCTGCCGTTGATCGCGCCGTTGAGTGCCACGGAATAGAGGTGCGTGAGGCCCGGCGCCGGCGCCGGATCGGTGAGCACGATGGAGGAACCCGTCGCGATCGACTCGACCACCGGCACGTCGTCGTCGAGCAGCGTCACCAGGTCGCCGGCCGCGACGCCGTCGATGCGCAGGTCGAGGCTCAGCGCCTCGGTGATGTCGTCGTCGGGCACGCCGCTGTCCGAGGCCGGCTGCAGGTCCGGCGGCGGCTTGCACGGGACGGTCGCGGGCACGGCGTTGGGCGCGACGGCCAGGTACAGGCGCGCGTCGGCAGTCAGCGGCGGCAGCTGCTGGTCGTCGACCGCGATGTCGAGCAGGTCGAGCTGCGCCGTGCTGGCGTTGTAGACCAGGTCGGGCAAGGCCGCGGCCACCGTCGCCAGTGGCGCGGTGAAGCGGATCCGGTCCGGGAACTCGCGGATGATGGTGACGCCGGGACGCCCGGACAGGTTCGGGATCTGGATGCTCGATGCGCCCGCGCCGCCGGGTTCGAGGTCGATGCGCACCAGCACGTCGCCGATGGCGTCGGGATCGACCACGCTCCAGCCGGCAAAGCCTGCGGTCGTCGCCGCCGGGACGTCCCGGCACAGGGTGACCGCGCGCAGCGGCGGGCCGAGGCCCGGCACGCCCAGGCGCGGCGCCACGTTGAGCGTGGGCTGCGCCATGGCGGCGCCGGCGCCCAGCAGCAGCAGCGCGGCCAGGCTCCGGAGCATGCGCGGCGGCGTGGTCATCGGGTTCGATTTTCGGCCAATCGGCGCGGCCTCGCCAATGCATGCTGCCCGGAGGGGCAGCCGATCCCGCAGGCTAGTCGGCGCCGGAACGGAATCCGCGCAGGACCGGCAACACTTCGGTGCTGCCGCGATCATGCTGCGCGAGGACCTCGTTCCAGCCGTGCTGCGCGCGCCAGCCCAGTTCGCGCTGCGCCGCGCTGGCGTCGTACACGCGGTCGATCCGGGCCGGCAGCGGCCAGCCGCGCGCGGCGAACGCGGCCACCAGCGCCGGCGCGCGCGCGGCCAGCACGGCGGGCGCGTCGTGCCACAGGGCCTCGGCATCCGCCGGCACGAACGGGGTCGCGCCCGAGACCACGAAGGTGGCGTGCGCGGGCCCGTCGTGCGCCAGCGCCAGCGCCTGTGCCGCGGCGACGTCGCGCGCGTCGATGCCGCGATGCAGGCGATAGGCGGCCATCAGCGGCGCCGGTTCGGGAAAGCAGCGCGACATGCGCACGATGCGTACCGAGGGACCGCCGGCCAGCGCGGCGGCGCGCAACAGCGCCTCCGCCTCCAGCTTGGTGCGGTGGTAGATCGTCTCCGGCTCCGGCGCCAGCGCCTCGTCGACCCAGCCGGCGCGGCCCGGCGGCGTGGCCGCATGGCCGTACACCGCGGTGGAACTGGTGTAGACGATGCGAAGCACGCCGGCGCGGCGCGCCGCCTCGAGCAGGGCGGCGGTGCCGTCGACGTTGACGCGCCGGAACTCGGCCTCGCTGGCCCAGCCCACGTGCGGCGCATGCAGCGCGGCGACGTGGAACACCGCCTCCACGCCATCGAGCGCGCGCGCCAGCAGCGCGGCATCGCCGAGTTCGCCCAGGTGGTGGACGGTCGACGATGGCGAGCGATCGAGTCCCCGCACCTCGTGCGCGCCGGCAAGGCGCACGTAAAGCGCGCGGCCGATGCGCCCGCCGCTGCCGGTGATCAGGATCCGCATGCGGCGATTGTGGCATCGACGCCGCCGGCGCGGCAGCGGAGTAGCATCGGCGCATGAGCCGGGCCTTCGTCAAGGAATCCGAGGACGCCGCGCCCGAGCTGCCGGAGCTGCCGCTCAGCGCCCATCCCAACCACGTGACCACGCGCGGCCTGCGCCTGCTGCGCGAGCGGCTGGCCGCGGTCGAGGCCGGGCTGGAAGCGCAGGCGGCCGAGCCGGCCGCGGACCCCCTGCGACGCGCCCATGCCGAGCGCGAGGCGCGCTGGCTGCGGGCGCGGATCCAGGCCGCGCTGCCGGCCGATCCGGCGCAAGCGCCGCGCGATCGCGTCGCCTTCGGCAGCACCGTCGAGGTGCTGGCGCCCGACGGCGCGCGGCACCGCTATCGCATCGTGGGCGAGGACGAGGCCGATCCCGAGCGGGGCCTGGTGAGCTGGGTTTCGCCATTGGCACGCGCGCTGCTGGGCGCGCGCATCGGCGACACCGTGGCGTGGCGGCGCCCCGCGGGCGATCTCGAGATCGAGGTGGCCGCGATCGAGCCGCCGGCACCGGATCGCGACGCCGCCTGAAGCGGCCTCAGTCGCGGAAGTTCTCGAACTGCAGCGGCACCGGCAACTCGAGCTTGCGCAGCAGCGCCATCGCCAGCTGCAGGTCGTCGCGCTTCTTGCCGCTGATGCGCAGCTTTTCGCCGTGGATCTGCGCTTCGACCTTGAGCTTGGCGCCCTTGATCGCGGCGATGACCTGCTTCGCCACCGGCTGCTCGATGCCCTGCTTGATCGTCACCGCCTGGCGCGCGCCCGCCAGGTTCACCTCCGGCTCGGCCACGTCGAGGCAGCGCAGGTCGATGCCGCGCGCGGCCAGCCGGCCGCGCAGGATCTCCAGCATCTGCTTGAGCTGGAAATCGCTCGGCGCCGACTGCCGCACCACGTAGCCCTCGAGGGCGTAGCGCGACTCGGTGCCGCGGAAGTCGAAGCGGTTGCCGAGCTCGCGGTTGGCCTGGTCGACCGCGTTGGTCAATTCGTGCTTGTCGACCTGTGACACCACGTCGAAGGAAGGCATGGCCGCCGCCCCGGTTCCGGACCAGGCGAAAGCGTACCCGACCCGCGCATCGCCGGTGCCTGCCCCTGTAGGAGCGCACCTTGAGCGATCATTAACATCGACAACGCGACAATCCCTTTCCCCACCGCGGAGTGCCGCCCATGAATTTCAAGCGCCGCCAGTTCCTCGCGACCACCGCCCTCGCCCTCGCCGCCGCCGGCCTGCGCGCGCCGGTCGCCGCCGCCGCGGGTGGCACGCTCCTGACCCGACCGATCCCGTCCAGCGGCGAGGCCGTGCCGGTGATCGGCATGGGCACGTCCGGCAGCTTCGAGGTCGGCACCGATGTCGCCGCGCGCGACCCGCTGCGCGAGGTGCTGCGGCGCTTCGTCGCCGGCGGCGCGCGCCTGATCGACACCGCGCCGTCCTACGGCACCGCGGAGTCGGTGCTGGGCGACCTCCTGGCCGAACTCGGGCTGCGCGGGCAGGTGTTCCTCGCCACCAAGATGTCCAGCATCGGCCGCGAGGCCGGCGCGGCGCAGTTCGCCGCGTCGCTCGCGCACCTGCGCACCGACAAGGTGGACCTGCTGCAGGTGCACAACCTGCGCGACTGGCGCACCCAGCTCGCGCTGGCGCGCGACCTCAAGGCCGAGGGCAAGGTGCGCTACGTGGGCCTGACCCACTACGTCGATTCTGCGCACGAGCAACTGGCGATCGCGATGCGCGAGTCCAAGCCCGACTTCATCCAGATCAACTACTCGCCGACCCAGCGCGCGGCGGAAAGGACCCTGTTCCCGCTGGCGCGGGACCTCGGCATCGCCGTGCTCGCCAACCGCAACTTCGACGACGGCGCGCTGTTCGGCAAGGTCCGCGGCCAGGCGCTGCCGGGCTGGGCCGCCGAGGTGGGCGCGAC